>NZ_JAHOOJ010000022.1:0-67382 GCF_019132535.1 Erysipelatoclostridium sp. DFI.2.3
CGAAAAAAGGGCCTAAAACCAGATTCACTCAAAAAGTTGTTTTCAGTGTACCCAAAATACAAAAATCATAATAAAAAAGGCTGTGATTTTCAGAGAAACACTAATTTCTCTTACTCGTCACAGCCCCCTATTTTTTGAATACATTATTGATGATTTGAATCATAGCATCTTCTGTTTCATTGAACAGGTGAGAATAGGTTTTCAGCACCTCTTCTACTGTGTTTCCGAGGCGATCTGCAATGGCCTTGATATTTGCCCCGTGGTTAATCAAAAGCGTGGCATGGGAGTGTCTAAGGTCATGAATACGAATCTGCGGCAGCCCTGCAGCATCAGCCACTCTGTGAAATCTTTTATTAAGCAGCTTCGGAATAATCGGCTGATCCATACCAAACAGAAAGCCATCCGCAGACGCTCCAGGGCATGAATCATACCATTCAAGATATTTCTTCATAATCTGAAGCTCCTCCTCCGGCATTTTTATGACCCTGTAAGAGTTTTTGGTTTTAGGAGGTGTTACTACATACCTCTGACCACTCACGTACTGAGAAACAGTCTTATTGACGCGTATCGTCCCCTTCACGATATCCACATCGTCTTTTCTATTCAGGGCGAGCACTTCACCACGACGCATCCCCATATAATACAGAGTGCAGCAGATCGTATAATACATGATGTCGTCCTTAGGAAATGCCTGTACAAAGCGTTTCCACTCGTCAGGAGTGTAGAACTGCATTTCTTCTTTCAACTCGTCAGGGCGCTTAAAATTGGGGATAGAAGAAACAGGGTTACGCTCAATAAGATTCTGTTTAACAGCAAAGCTGAAAAGCTTATTCAGATACGTTCTCATCTTGTTAACATACGACAGTTTGTATTCTGGAGTGTTGTAGCTTTCGATGAAATCTTTTATCGTTTTGCTTCTGATCAGGTTGATTCTCTTATCATATAGCTCATTCATCTGGTCAAACATGTATTTATCAGTGGCAAGCGTGCTTGATTTCGTACTTCCTTGCTTTTCCCGTAAATACATTTCAGTAAGCTCTTTGAATGTGATATTGGAAGCCCGCATCTGTTCCAGATCCTCATTGTACTTAGCTAGGAAGCTATCCTCAATTTTCATAGCTTCTTTTTTTAGCTTGCAGCCTCTTGCCACACGATGATAGTCTTTGAAGCTCCCATCCTCCAATTTCACTTTACCACGTATATACCACTTACCGTTTCTCTTTTCAACAGCCATGAAACACACCCTCTTTCCTATCTCTAATATCAGTATAGCACCTAATCAGAATATAAAAAAGTAGATTTTTTCGTCATGTTTTCGTCATTTTGGTGTTTTTCGTCATAACAAGCAATGCAGCAAAACATAAAAAAAGCCTTTAAATAAAGGGTTTTCTTTATCTAAAGGCTTGTTTTCTTAAATGGTGGTCCCGGTCGGAATCGAACCAACGACACATGGATTTTCAGTCCATTGCTCTACCGACTGAGCTACGGGACCATTTGGTTGCGGGGGAAGGATTTGAACCAACGACCTCCGGGTTATGAGCCCGACGAGCTACCAGGCTGCTCTACCCCGCGATGTTTAATGAGCTATTCTTTTTTTTGTTGAAGATTTAAATGGCGGAGGAACTGGGATTCGAACCCAGGCGCCAGTTTCCCGACCTACCGGTTTTCAAGACCGGACCCTTCAACCACTTGGGTATTCCTCCAGATGTTCGGTAACATAATGGTGGACCCTGTAGGACTCGAACCTACGACCCACCGGTTATGAGCCGGATGCTCTGACCAACTGAGCTAAGGGTCCAATTAGCAAAATTGGTGGCGGGGGCGAGACTCGAACTCGCGACCTTCCGGGTATGAACCGGATGCTCTAGCCAACTAAGCTACCCAGCCGTGTTTACAATTTTACAATGGTCGGGATGACAGGATTTGAACCTGCGACCCCTTGATCCCAAATCAAGTGCACTACCAAGCTGTGCTACATCCCGAAATAAATGGCGCGCCCAGCAGGAATCGAACCCACAACCTTTTGATCCGTAGTCAAACGCTCTATCCAGTTGAGCTATGGGCGCATCGTTTTTCGTTTTCTATCTTCACGCTGTTCTCATCAGCGCTCATATATAATACAACAGAAAGACCATTTATGCAAGACTTTTTTTGAATTTTTTTCGTTTTTTTTATACAGATGCAAAATAGCCTTATAAATAAAGGACTTGTGCCTTTTTCTCCGATTGCTTTCACTCCTCTTTTGCAGGATTAATCGTGTGTCTCATTATATTCTTTACAAAAAATCAGTATTCTGCGAATCAAAGCAAGCGGCAGTTTTTCATGCAGCGGCAGATGAATTGCCGTTTTAGTACATTTATAGGAAGCAAGCTCCTCCTGAAATTCACGAATAGCATCATTCCCCGGATAGAAGCCGATATAGCCCTTGCACTGCCCCACCTGCACCAGATACCCATGATACAGAAATGTTGGCAATCCCCAGCTGATTTTCTCCTCTGCATCCGGCACCAGCTCTCTGCATATTGAAAGTATGTCCTGTATGCGGGCGCGATACTCCTCGTCACATCCCTGTACATAGTCCTGTATTGTCCGATACGTAGCCTTTACCATATATTCCTCTCCTTTACATGAACACGTTTCCTTATACCTCTATCTCTATCTCTATCTCTATCTCTATCTCTAGTATAGCACAGCATCAAAAAAAAGAGCCGCTAAGTTGCGGACTCAATGTCATCAACTTAAGGTATCTTGACAAATGTGTGGTTTATTGTATAGAAAACGAAAAAAGGTGAAATGATTACCTAAAATGGGTATCTATTTCACCTTTAATTATGCTATAATTGTAGTGTGAAATGAAAGGATGATTACACATTATTTAATATATATCTCAATTGATTTGTAGTGTGTATGATGGTGCTGTTATGTATGTGAGAACTTGGAAAAAAGGATCCAAAATCTATGCCAGTATTGTGAAATCTACTAGAAATGGTACAAAAGTTTCTCAGGAGACTGTTGCTTATCTTGGAGAAGTCACTTTTGATCAGATCCCTTATCTTAAAGCTGCTTATGCTAAGAATAAACCATTATTGGTTTATCCGGAGGAGTCCTTATGATGTCGTGTGAAAAATCTTATCTAAACAGGATTCATAGAACCGCTTTTCTGCTCGATACTGAATATATTGATATTATCCGTGGAAATAATCAAAATGCTTATACGAGAAAGAGAAAAATCCTTTTGCCTCATATCTTTATGCAGATGCTTGCCACAACCGGAAAATCACAGAAGAATGAAATTTCTGATTTCATTGAACAAGTTGATGAAAATATAGAAATATCTCAAACAGGTTATTTTAATGCGCGGATGAAATTTAACCCTGATGCCCTTCGTACAATTCTCCATGATATCAACAGAGATGTATATGCAGAAAAGAAATTATTAAAATTAAATGATTATTATATTATGGCGATTGCTGGAAGCGATTTTTTGATACCTAAATGGAGAGATAATAAAGAGGTTTGGAAAACAAAATTGCACGATGGTGATAATGATCCTGTGATGGGTTCTGCTTCCAGTATTTTTGATGTCATTAATAAATGTATTATAGATATATCTATAAATTCGTATAAATACAGTGAGAAATCAAGCGCAGAAGATCATTTGGGTTATGCACGAGATATCTTACCTCAAGGATCAAAAATGGTTTGTATATTTGACAGAGGATATCCTTCTATTAAGCTGATCGATCAGATGTTAGAAAGCGGTCAATATTTTGTCTTTCGATTAAAAGCAAATGATTTTAAAAGGGAATGTGAAGAACTTCGTGATGATGAAGATGATAAATGGATTGATGTCATATATGATAGATTGCGGAGTAATCACTTCCGTGAGGATAGATCATTTCGGATAAAACTTATGAATACTACCTACCATTTACGTTTTGTGAAATTCCAAATCGTACTCAATGACGGAAGAACAGCTACAGAGATATTATTGACAAATCTTTCTGAAACTGATTTTGATACAGAAAGTATGAAGGAACTGTATCATCTGCGCTGGGACATAGAAACCTGCTATCGCTCCATGAAGTCACAATTAAAGATGGAAGAATTCTCAGGTTATCGGGAACAATTGATAAAGCAGGATATATACGCATGTGCATTAGTATACAATGCTGTATCTGATATCGTATGTTCAAAAGAAAACTTAAGTACCATACAACAGGAAAGATATAAATATGAGATGGCATTTAATAGAAATTATGCTAGTGGAAAATTGAAACACTATCTACTGAAGATATTTGTGTATTATGATCATCCAAAGCTAGCCAAAAAAGCATCAGTAAAAATGGATAAAGAGATGATGCGTCATCTCTGTCCAATACGCCAAGACAGAAATAGCATATATAGCAGACAGAAAAAGCGATTGAATAAACATAGAATGACTTATCGTTATTCTTATTGATGTAGTGTGAAATAGTATGATAGTGCCAAATTCGTGTTTTTTTGCGCACTTATTTTTCAAAAAAAAGTATCCTCTATAGGAACATATTGATTGTTCTCTATACTGAATACTCTTTTTTTGTCAAGATACCTTAAGTTGATGACATTGAGTTGCGGACTCTTCAGCTTTTCTTCGATCCTTGGTTGCCTTGATGACCTTCTGACGGGAAAACTCCTCCCGCTCCTTTTCCTCAAGTGCATCCGTTATGAACTTGATATTATGTTCAAAATCCGGAATTACGATGTTCTTCAGAGCATTGGCACGCTTCTGCGCCTTGCGGATTGCATTCGCAAGCCGATAGACACTGTTCTCCACCTCTGCCAGAATCACTGTCATTTCCTTAACCTTATAGAAACAGCGGTAAGCATAATCCAGCTTGGAATTCGCATGATCCAAGCCGTATGTCAGCTTATACTCCTGCTTATCATATTGAATCTTTGGAATCTCCACACCCATGACGCTTCGATAACTGATATGAATACCGGTATCCACCGGCACTGCCTCTACCAGATCACTGATGACTCCCAGAGACATATTCGCCTGCTGCAGGGCATAGTACGCCTTCTGATACGTAATTGTAATCTTATCACGCAGCAGCTTTACATCATCCATAAGCGACATCATTTCACGCGTCAGGATATTCCGTTTCCGATCCATCAGCTCATAGCCCATATGAGCCAGATCATTTGATTTCTTTGTCGCAATCAGATTTCCTTTGGTAGGAAACACCTGTTTATTGGCCATAATCAGTTACCCTGAGATGCCAGTTCCTTGATGATAGGCCCACTCTTCAGGCCAAAGCGTTTCACCGCACGTTCATGATCGTAGTACACTTCAAGAACCTCGTTGTCTACACGGTCAAGCTCTGCACGCGGCAGGACACTGAGCAGATCCCAGCCCAGATCCAGCGTTTCTTCAATACTGCGGTTATCATCAAATCCCTGATTCAGGAAATGCTCCTCAAATAACGTACCAAAGGACATATACTGCTTGTCGACATCACTCAGCTCATCCTCACCGATAACAGAAGCCAGACTTCTGGCATCCTGCACCTTCGCATAGGCTGCGAACAGCTGGTTGGAAACATCTGAATGATCCTTTCTTGTAAAGCCTTCACCGATGCCATCCTTCATCAGACGTGACAAAGAAGGCAGAACACCAACCGGCGGATAAACACCCATCTGGTTCAGATTACGATCCAGTACAATCTGCCCTTCGGTAATATAACCGGTAAGGTCAGGAATCGGATGGGTAATATCATCATTGGGCATGGTCAGAATCGGAATCTGTGTTACAGACCCTCCGGCACCCTTGACAATCCCTGCTCTTTCATACAGCGAAGCCAAATCAGAGTACAGATATCCCGGATATCCTTTACGTCCCGGAATCTCCCCCTTACTGCTGGAGAATTCACGAAGCGCCTCGCAATAGGAGGTGATATCTGTCAGAATAACCAGTACATGCATATCCTGCTCATACGCCAGATACTCTGCAGCGGTTAAGGCACAACGCGGTGTCAGCGTACGCTCAATGATCGGGTCATTGGAAAGATTGATGAACATAACAACCTTTTCCATAACCCCTGCTTCCTCAAAGGAGCGTTTGAAATAATCCGCAACGTCATTTTTCACACCCATGGCTGCAAAAACGATACAGAAGTTCTTACCATCCCCTTCCGATATCTTCGCCTGCTTAACAAGCTGAACAGCCAGCTCATTGTGCGGCATACCGGATCCGGAGAAGATCGGCAGCTTCTGCCCGCGAATCAGCGTCGTTAAGGCATCAATACTGGAAATACCGGTATTGATATAGTTTCGCGGATATACACGGGAAACCGGATTCAGCGGCTGTCCGTTGATATCCGCACTTTTCTCGGCATAGATTTCTCCCAGCCCGTCGATGGGCTGTCCGCTTCCGTTAAAGGTTCGCCCCAGCATCTCGCGTGACAACGCCAGCTCCATCGGCTTTCCTGTAAATTTTGTTTTTGTGTTTTTCAGGGAGATTCCATTGGTTCCCTCAAACACCTGAATGGCAGCTTTCCTGCCCTCCAGCTGAACCACTCTTCCCAGACGTGTCGTTCCATCTCCGCACTTGATTTCCACCATCTCTTCATAGCTGGCGTTTTCCACGTTATCCAGGAAGACAAGAGGTCCGTTAATTTCACTTAATCCTACATATTGAAGACTCATGCACTTTCCTCCTTACGCAACCTGTGAGACAGCCGCATCAATCTGTCGGAAGTAATCATCCAGCAGCTCGATGTGGTCATTCGGCACATCGTATTTCATTTTGGTAACCTTGTCGAAAATACCGGAAGCCACAACCTGACTCATCGGTTTCCCCTGTGCTACCAGATCCTTGCATTTCTTATATAAATACAGAATAACATCCATCATTTTCATTTGTTTTTGTAAAGGTACATACGTATCATCCTTATGGAACGCATTCTGCTGCAGATATCCTACCCGGATGACCTTGCAGATTTCGATAACCAGCTTCTGATCCTCCGGTAACACATCGCTGCCGATCAGTTTTACGATTTCCATCAGCTTCGCTTCCTCTGCCAGCAGACTCATAATTTCCTGACGGCTGCGCAGAAAGCGCATATCCACATTTTTATTGTACCATTTCGTTAAGTCTGTCACATATTCGGAATAGCTTTCCGTCCAGTTGATGGCAAAATAATGACGCGCATAGGCCAACTGTTTGTCCAGCGCCCAGAAGCAGCGCACAAATCGCTTGGTGTTCTGAGTTACCGGCTCAGAGAAATCAGACCCCTGCGGTGATACGGCACCGATGATGGATACCGATCCCACCTGATCATTCAGTGTCTTCATATAGCCGGCACGCTCATAGAACTGTGAGATACGACTTGGCAGATAAGCCGGAAAGCCTTCCTCGGCCGGCATTTCCTCCAGACGTCCACTGATTTCACGAAGCGCCTCCGCCCAGCGTGATGTGGAGTCTGCCATGATGGCAACATGATAACCCATGTCACGATAATACTCTGCCAGTGTCAGACCGGTATAAATACTCGCCTCACGTGCCGCAACCGGCATGTTGGATGTGTTGGCGATCAGTACGGTACGATCCGTCAGCGGGCGATTGGATTTCGGGTCGATCAGCTCGGAGAATTCCTCCAGAACCTGCGTCATCTCGTTTCCACGCTCACCGCAGCCGACATAGACAATGATATCGGCATCACACCACTTCGCCAGCTGATGCTGCGTCATGGTCTTTCCGGTACCAAAGCCGCCCGGAATCGCTGCCGTACCACCCTTGGCAATCGGGAACAGGGTATCAAAAATACGCTGTCCGGTAATCAAAGGCACACTGATCGGTAATCGTTCCGCTACAGGACGTGCCGTTTTGATCGGCCATTTCTGTACCAGTGTCAGCTCATGAAGCTTATCCTTTTCATCCTTCACCTTCAGGATGCATTGATTGATGCTGTATGTTCCGTTCTCTGCCGCTTCCACAACCGTTCCATACAGGGTTGGCGGAATCATGCAGCGATGCTCGATCAGATCCGTTTCCGGAAGCGTCGCAAAAATCTGCCCGGGAACAACCTCATCCCCTACAGAAACCTTTACCGTTACATCCCATAAGACCTCTTCATCCAGCGGTGCCACATCGCTTCCGGTCGCAATAAAGGCTCCGGATTCCTTTGCGATTTCCTTCAACGGACGTTCAATGCCGTCAAAGATATTACGCAGGATACCAGGCCCCAATGTTACAGAAATCGGACTGCCCGTAGGCTCGACTGGTTCTCCCGGCTTTAATCCTGTTGTGGATTCATACACCTGAATCGTCGTTGCCTCTTTGCTGATGGAAATCACCTCTCCCATCAGACGTTTATGACCGACATATACTTTCTCCAGCATGGAGAAGTCGACTGCATTTTGGACCTTTACGACTGGACCGTTGATGGAATATATAACATTTTCACTCACATTATCACCTCAATCATACGGTTTCGTATGCAATTTATTTTATAAACAATCCGGAGTTCGTATAGAACCAGTCTTTCTGTTCATCGATGCCGGTGTCAAAGGTTTCATCTACAACGATTCCTTTTTCCTCACATTCCATGCGAAATCCTCCAAGCAGAATATCTGCATCGCATTTCCCCTCACAGGGCTTTCCATACGCCTCACAGATATCCTTCAAAACAGCCTGATCTCTGTCTGCGACATAAAACACAACCTGTTCATAACCCAGCTGTGCCAGATCAGAAGCTTTTTTCTTTAAAAGCTCTACATAATCCTTACGGATGGCAAATTCCTTCAGCTGCTGTTTTGCGGCCCTGAATACCGCATCGGTAAGCTCACGGCGTTTTTTCATAAGTCTGCGATTCGTTTCCTCATGTGCCTTGCTTAGCCGAATGGCATGCTCGCTGGCCATTTCCTTCAGCTCCTGTTCTCTGGTAAGTCCAGCCTCACGTTGTGCTTCCAGCTCCAGGCCCTCCATGGATTTTTTTCGGATTTCATCTATTTCCTGTTCAATACCGGCAATCTCGATGTCGCTAACTCGTTTTATCTCTTCCTCAAAGTACTGCTCCAATTTAATTTTGTCATCTAGCATAGCAAACACCTCATAGTTTCACACCGATTGCCTCGGATACATAGCGGTCAATGGTCTCTCCGATCTTTGCGGAGCCATGACGGTCGGGAATCTCGACAATCAGCGGTTTCTTTTGTTTCAGTTTTAATTCAGAAATAACCTCGGGGCAGGTTTCGATCAGCTTTGTCGTCATTAAAACGATAGCTATATCCTCCATATGCATCACACGCTCCAGCTCCTCCAGAACCTCATGACGCTCATGGACAACCACCCCTTCGATCCCTGCCAGACGCATCCCCATCTGGGTATCGATGTTATCACTGAGCAGGTAGAATTTCACGAATGATCACCACCCGTATTACAGCTTCATGAAGATAATGAAGATAGAGATTAGAAGACCGTAGATAGCAACACCTTCACCCAGGGCAACGAAGATCATGGATTTACCGAAGTTCTTCTCATTTTCAGAGAATGCTCCGATTGCGGCAGGTGCAGCGGCAGCAACGGCGATACCTGCACCAAGTGCGGAAAGTCCGGTCGCAAGTGCAGCGGCGATAAAGCCCAGACCCTGACCGATGGAGCCGGCCATTTTCATTGTGACATCATCAGCACCTGCAGCATAAGCCTTCGTAGCACTGAAGAACACTGTTCCCAATACGATTGCAAAGAAGAAGCAGACGTGCGTAATCATACGGCGTTTTGCTACGGATACACTCTTCTTTCCACGGAATACATTCACCAGCGGTAAAGAAATCAGCGCGATCAGAATAAGCGGTAATAAAAGTTCAAACATGTTTAACATGATAGTTCCTCCTTTTAATCATTCAGTGATTTAAACATAATACCGTTCCCCGTGAAATAACGGGAAAACATTTCATAGAATTCCAGACGAAGCACCTGGATTCCGACGATCATACCCTCCAGACACATGACGAAGATATTACCGAGAATCATCACGATCCATCCGGCACCTCCGGCCATGTCCATAATCAGCATAACAGCCATCATCATACCGGCATGTGACAGGACGAAGCCGCCGACACGCAGGTAGGAGATGGTATTGGTGATAAAGGACAGACAGATTTCAAACAGCTCGAAGAAGCTTTCCACAAAGAAGCCTCCAAAGCCATCCGGAAACATCTCCTTTTTCTCCATTTTTCTTTCCAGTGCCTCCTTCAGGAAAATCAGTACCAGCGGTACAAGCAGAAAGACAATGGCAAATACCGGATTGGTGATGACGCTGACTCCGCTCAACAGCTGATAAGCGCCTCCTCCAACCAGGGAAATATAGAAGACAAGTCCGGCAATCCCGTTCTGTGAAAAGAACAGCTCGCCGTAGTTTTTGTTTTTGATCTGCAGATACAGATTGATGCCGATACTGATTACGATTAAAACAGCTCCCAGCCCCACTGCCATGACAAGCAGTACGGGAATGAAATTGCTGGTCATAACCTCAACCGGCTTCTCAGATAGACCAAATACGGTCTTATACAAAGGATTCAGCAGCTCCTCGTTACCGAATACAGAACCGTATACAATACCGAAGATACTGGAGAAGATACCGATACGCATACCGATTTCCCCAAGCCGCATCCCTTTCCATTTATAAAACAGATATCCGACCAGGATCAGAACAAATCCCTGTCCCAGGTCTCCAAACATAATACCGAACAGAAGTGAATACGTAAACGCTACAAAGGGCGTTGGATCGATTCCTTCATATTCGGGAGTGCCATACATTTCTACAAACATCGAGAAGGGCCTGGCAAACCACCCATTCTTTAATTTGGTCGGAGGCGAAAGTCGCTTGTCGCTATGGGCAGGCCTGACTTCGATTTCCACCTCCTTCAAATTCGAGAATGATTCCTTCAATTTTGGCACATCTTCTTCAACCACAAAACCTGTAATGGAAAATCTTTCACCGAGACCCAGTACATATTTTCTGGCTTCAAAGGTATGGTTTATAAACTCCAGTTCCGCCTTGATGTCAGCGAAATTGTCAATGCATTCCGCCTTCAGAGCTTCAATGACTTCATTGACATGCTGCAACTGCTTGAGATCGTTGTCGATTTCCTCCTGCAGATTCTCTTTGGCCTGAATCGGATTTCCATGGACGAATTCCGGAATACGGATACGTTCAAAGTACAGAGAGGAGAAAATATTGTCCACATCTCCCTCGTATTTCGCGGTTGTGAAATATACACACCAGCTATACGTATCATCCGTACTGAATGACTTGAATACAAACGGGCGGTTGCGGTAATACTGCAGCTTTTCGACACTGTCGATCGGCAGTCTTCCGAAACGAATCTTGATATACTTGCATTCAAACAGATCATCCAGATTCAAATCAATGCTTTCTATATTGCGGACCTGCGTCAGCGCATCGCGGTTTTCCTGGATAACAGTCTCCAGCTCGCGGCGTATTGCAGCCCCGTTTTCAAAGCGCTCGTGGATGGAATCAATATACTTGCGGATGCCTTCCAGATCATACGCACCGTTTTTTACGTCCTTCACCGGAAGCGTCATATCCATGTCCTGCAGCACCTCATTGAAATGCGTCAGTACATCGGTTATCGGGTTTTCATCACTCAGCGTGGTAAGTCCGTGTACACTGTCCACAAACTTACTGGCCGGTTCCGGATGAAAGTAATCCAGTTCCACGAATTTCAAAAGTACATCGTTGAGATATTCATTATCCGCAAGGATGTTGACCAGTTTCATTTTTGAAATTGCCATGAACATTCTCCTTTCTAGTAGATCAGCATGCGCTCCATATCCTCAATGGATACATGATAACGCACACCTTCAATAATATTGATGATATTTTCCAGCTCACGCTCTGCGGTATACAGATAGCTGGAATATACCAGGGGGGCATCGAGAGAATAATAGATATTCTTCTTTGCCAATGCATACAGAAAGGAATCGGTATAGTGTTCGATATATACATAATCCTTCTCCATATCCTCAATTCCCAGACGATACGTGCTGCTTTGCAGCAGCTTGATAAATGCACGCGCATTCGGCTGTGCAATCAGCTCTTCCACAAATGCGGCGGACAGATGCTCATGCACCGGTACCAGCGATTCACGAATGACATCCTCACGGGCATTGAAGTATTTTTTGTAGCGGTAAATCTTTTCAATGTTGCTAAGCTCAATCTGGGTTGCGAAATACTGCTTGACTGCTTTTCTGCTTTTTCCCTTCAGCGTTTTGTCAATCACCTGAAAGGTATGGGTGTAATGCTGCATCTGCAGCTGTGTTTCAATCTTTGTATAGTCAATATCATTTTCCTCACCCTTTTTCACACGGTAAGGAAGCAGTACCGCATAATACATCGTATGCTTTAAAACATCCAGCAGCTCATCATAGCTATGAACATTCCCCAGCCGCAGCAGATCAAAGCTGGTGTACGACTTTAGAAAGATAGGAAATTCCGCAATGGCAGCTTCATACTCCCGGGAAATCAGTACCCGGATACGGGACAGAATCAAATCGATTTCAATCTGCTGCATATGCAGCCGGTAATACGGCTTCATGGCCGCATCCGCATAACGGTATAATTTCATGGTTTTCTTGAAAATTTCCTGTCGCAGGATACTTTCCAGCTGACCTCGGTGAATATTGTTCTCACGCACATCCTTCAGGGCAGCGGCATAGGAGGTCTCATGCTTCAGGTAACCGGCGATTTCCGCCACGCTTTTCTTATGCAGCAGCTCCTGATACATTTCTTCACTCAGCGCTTCCCCATGCATGCTTCTGGCCTTCGCCACAATAACACCTTCTGCCATACTCATATACACATCACCTCCCAACGTGTACAGGCGAACACATAACTACATCGCCAGTGTTCGTTTTACAATCTGTGAAACCCACTCCTCCTTATGCTCCTCATATTTCTGCTGGAGAGCATTGAGCGATTCCTCATAGGCTGCTTCTTCCTGCTGCATAGCATTCTGCAAATCCGCATCCATCTGTTCGCGCTTCTTCGCTATACAGTCTTCTGTTTCCTTTCGATACTTTTCTCTGATTTCCATACTCTGGTCCTGTATCAGATTCTGGATATTGTGGCGTTCCTGCTGTTTCTGCTCAACACGCGCTCTTGCCTGCTTGTCGGCATCTACGATTTTACGAATGATTTCTTCCAAAAAACGACACCTCCTTTATCCTTATTATATCACCGATTCGTTTGGCCGTTCACCAAACTTCTAGAAGTATACACCTTTTTATTTTGGTGTGCAAGCAAAGATTTCACTCCTTTTTATTATAAAATCGGTTCCGCAAAACCCCTGTAAAAATTGCGGTTTTCCATCCATTTTTCGTGTATTTTTTACCTTATGAAAATTTTGTAAACAAAGCGATACTGAAACCCCTTTTTCTGTACACGGCTGTTGGTTGTTGTTTCTGATTTAAAATACTGTTCAAGGGCTGCCTTCGTACATGCTGTTCCATATTCCATAATTGAAAATTTCAATTATGGAAAATATAAACAAAACATAAATTCTCTAAATTTTTCAGCTGCTCATAAAAGGAATACCTCCTATCACATATTGCGGACGGTCTGCACCATGAAAGAGGCACAACTGCACATCAGCTGCAAAGAGGCCTTCCTTTCCATACCCTCTTCAACAAGGCATCAACCGATTCGAAACTTACCATTCTTTATATGGTGATTCCATACAGAAAGACATACCTCATCTGCCCTAACGCATATCAGCTTTGCAATAAGCAAAAAAAACAGGCGACTATAATGTCTTGCGCATAGAATATTTAAAGCTGTATATCCGCAGAATACAAGAAAAAAACAGACCTTATCTGTACGGATAAAATCTGCATATTTGAATCCATGAATGTGATCCTCTATATTTATATAGGAAAGCAATCCTGCAATTTGGAATCAGGTGATTATCCAATAGTTCGCAGCTTTGGCAGCTTTCGGAAGCAATCAGCTCTGTTCCAGCACCTTTTGTGCCAGCTTTTCATTCTGTTCAATCTTCTCATAGTCCTCAATCAGCTCCGAGGATGCATATACATCCGGGTCATTTTCACGATCCTTGAAAACAATTTTCAACAGAATCGGGGTTATCACAGTTGTCAGTACAACCATAATGATAATCGGGCCGAAAAATGCCTCATTCATCAAGCCAACCTTCATCCCCTTGCTGGCGACAATCAGAGCGACCTCACCGCGGGATACCATGCCGATGCCGATTCGAAGACTCTGTATGTTCTCATACCGGCACAGCTTCGCCCCCAGACCGCAGCCAACGATCTTTGTCAGAATTGCCAGAACCAGAAGCAGTACCGAGAATATCATAATGCTGGTACTCATTTCCGGCAGCACAACCTTCAAGCCAATGCTGGCAAAGAACACCGGGGAAATCAATAAATAAGACAGGGTTTCAATACGCATCTGCACATAATTGCAGCGGCTCGTACCACTGATAATCAATCCTGCGATAAATGCACCGGTGATATCCGCAACCCCGAAGAAGGCTTCCGCAACATAGGCAAACAGCAGACAGAAGGCAAAGCTCAGAATAGAAAAGCGGCGGTGTACCTTTTGATAACGGTCAAACAGCTTTTCGATACCCTTACGTGCAAATATACCAACGATAACAGCCAGCACGAAGAAGGCAACGATTTTCAGCATAACCTCTGTTAGCTGTACGGATGTATCCGCCATACCGGTAATGATGGTCAATGCGACAATTCCCAAAATATCATCTATCAAAGCCGCCCCAAGGATGGCATTGCCGCTCGGTGTGGACAGCTTTCCCATCTCCTTCAGCGTTTCCACTGAGATACTGACGGAGGTTGCCGTCAGAATGACGCCGATAAACATGTTCTGCAGAAATGCTGTAGGCTCCGTATTGAAGAAGGATGCCAGCACATAACCGGCAATCAGCGGAACCAGTACACCGATAACGGCAATGACAAAGCTGTTTCTGCCGCTTTTCTTCAGCTCGGATATATCTGTTTCCAGACCGGCGGAGAACATCAGTACGATAACACCGATTTCCGCAATATGATCCAGGAATTCCGATTCCTGTACGATATTAAAGCATGCCGGCCCCAGCAGCAGTCCTGCAACCAGCGCCCCAACGACCTGCGGCATTTCGATTCTTCTTGTCAGCAGTCCGAATACTTTCGTACTGAGCAGAATCAGCGCCACGTCCAGCAGGTAACGATAAGATTCCATAAACTCTCTCCTTTTATTTTCAACTTAACTGATTATACACCCCTTTTTCATAAAAGCAAGCGATTTCATTCAAATTCTATCCGGTATTTATTTCCAGTGCTGCGATTCAATGATCAACCAGACAGTGTATATATGAAATAACATACGTTTCTAGCACAGGCCGCAGTTTTCATAAAGGTCATGATCCTTTGCCAGTCATTTTATTGCATACTGTTTCCTGCCAGTATCTGTGCATGAAGTTCTATTAGAATAAGTCTTGTGCATGCGATTTTACATGAAGCAAGTGAAGATGGGGGGAATGCTACAGGTTCTGTGGGTACACCGGTCTATTTTACGATTTTCAAAGGACCGTATCTATCCGATAACGTCCGGCTCGTATCTTTGAAAGAGTCAAAGGCATGCCGTTATACCATTTCAAAACGGTCTTGCGATATCCGCAAACTGCCGCTCAATATCGGTATCCTGCAGCTCGAATGCTCTGCCGTTGAGATACTGCAGACAGCACGCATCCCCCTGAAAATGAAATGCCACATGATACGCACAGAGTGCCTGATAAGTCTTCTCTTTTGTCTTCCTCGCCCCGTATTTTACATCGCCCAGCAGAGGATGTCCCAGCCAGCTCATAAGAGCTCGAATCTGATGACTTTTACCGCTGTGCAGCTCCACCTCAACAAGAGAGTAGCGCTCTGCCTCCTGCAATACACGATAGCCTGTTTCCATGCGGGTATAGCCTTCCCGCTCACGATCGATAACCTCCGCCGTATTTTGCTCATTCTTTCGATGATACAGCACGATATGATCCTGCTTTTTTTTCAATTTCCCCTGTACGATACACAGATATTTCTTTTCCACCTGACGAAGTGCGATTTTTTCACTCATGCAGCGAAGAGCCGCAGCTGTTTTAGCCGCAATTACCAGCCCCTGCGTGTTTCGGTCGATACGATGGCACAAGGCAGGGGTAAAGCTTTGTTCGGTGGTTGGATCGTATTCTTTTTTACAATACAGATAATGCAGCAGGCGGTCTGCCAGATTATCCTGCACCTCACTGGTGTCACTGTGTGCGCGAAGTCCCTTGGGCTTGTTGATCAGCAGAACAGCATCATCCTCATAGACCACATCCAGTGCATTCGGGACCTGTAGAAAGCTGCGCATGGTTGCTACTTCATAAAACTCCTCGGGGATATAGCACTGCATGGTGTCTCCCACCTGCAGTCGCTGGGAAATCTCACAGCGTTTCCGATTCACCTTGATTTTCTTATTCCTTATATATTTATACATCAGGCTCTTGGGCATGGTCTTCATCGTTTTCTGTATAAACTTATCCACCCGCTGATCCGCATCGTTTTCATTGATAATGAATTCTTTCATACACATTCCTCACCTTTCATGATATCAATTCACAGCAAATCCCTGATAGATGCTGCAGGCTTTCAGAACAGATCCTATGCAGTATCCCCACGGAGACAGCATTTTTCCATGAATTGTTATCTTTTCCCTGTATATTATACCGTACTTGCATTGCATAATCATAGAAAAACGACTAAAATTACAGTACAGAAGTGATACAGGAGGAGGGATGCGTGTGTATCGATGCAAAATGTCCGTGCGCGCTCTGGTAGAATCGGTATGGATCGGCGGTGATCTGGTATCCACAGCGCCATCCATCGAACGGGCAAATCTGGGTAGCCGTATTCATCGCATGCTGCAGCGCTCTGCACAGGGAGACTATGAAAGCGAAGTATTTCTGAAGCTGTCCAGTGAACTGGATGATATCCTGTTTGAAATTGAAGGCAGAGCGGATGGTGTTCGCAAGGAGGACGATCAGGTGACGATTGAGGAAATCAAAACAACCGCGATTCCCTTTTCCGAATTGAACGAGCCCGTCATGGTCCATCTCGCACAGGCCTATTGCTATGGCCATATGTATCTGGCTGAGCACGTTGCTCCCTCCATTCGCATCCAGATGACCTATTATCAGATTGATACCGAGGAAATCAAGCAGTTTGACGAGGAGAAAACACGGGAGGAGCTGGCGGCATTCTATATGGATACGCTGCGGCGCTATGTGAAGTGGGCAGCACTCAGCAGAGATTTGAAAATCAGCTCTTCCAGAACACTGAAGGAGCTGAAGTTTCCGTTTCCGGATTATCGCAGCGGACAGCGTGACTTTGCAGTCGCCGTATACAAAACCATTCTGGATCGGGAAAAGCTGTTCGCCTCCGCACCAACCGGTATCGGAAAGACAATTTCCACCCTGTTTCCGTCTTTGAAGGCAATTGGAGAGGGTAAGGCGGAAAAGGTATTTTATCTGTGTGCGAAAAATGTAACGGCCACAGTTGCCTATGATACTCTGCGACTGCTTTACAAGCAGGAGGTATCCTTTAAAAGCGTGGCAATCACAGCCAAGGATAAAATCTGCTTTCAGGATGTGCGCAACTGTGACCCCGAGGTATGTCCCTATGCAAAGGGCTATTATGATCGCTGTCAGGATGCCTTGTATGAGCTGCTGCAGGAAACACAGTTCATCGATCGTGAGGCCGTTGAAAAAAAAGCAAAGGAGCATTTGATCTGTCCCTTTGAGCTGAGCCTTGATGCAAGTCTGTATGGGGATGTGATTGTCTGTGACTATAACTATGTATTTGATCCGCGGGTGTATCTGAAACGTTTTTTTATGGAAAAGGGAGACTATATTTTTCTGGTGGATGAAGCACACAATCTGGTGGATCGTGCCAGAAGCATGTACAGCTGTGAGCTGAATAAGTCGGCGTTTCTTGCGGCTGCCCGCAATATCCCAAAGCAACGCAAGCCGCTGCATGCGGCACTGCGCGCTGTCAACCGTGAATTCCTGCGGTTAAAAAAGCAGTGCGAAGAGGAAGGACAGAATTTTATTCACCAAAAGGATCCAATTTCTTCCATCAGGCAGCGTCTGGCAGATGTGATTGAACAAATGGATATCTATCTGCAGAGTGAGCATGAAGATACCTGGGATGAAGAATTACGCGATCTGTATTTTTCATGCATAAACTACAACCGGATTTCCGAGTTTTATGATGAGGATTTTGTCACCTGTTATGAAAAGCAGAGCAGTGATATCGTACTGAAGCAGCTCTGTCTGAATCCGGCACATCCATTAAAGGAAACCTGTGCCATGGGACGAAGCACTGTCTTCTTTTCTGCGACGCTTTCTCCCATTGATTATTATCTCGATCTGCTGGGTGGAACAAGAAAGACCAGAAAGCTGTTTCTTCCTTCTCCATTCTCGGCAGAAAAGCGTAAAATCGTCCTGTGTGACGCCATTTCCACCCGCTATCGAAACCGCGATAGCTCCCTGCACCCGATTGCCGCTATGATTCACGCAGCGGTGCAGGCCAAAACAGGAAATTACATTGTTTTTCTGCCAAGCTATGCCTATATGAAGCAGGTTGCCCAGACCTTTTGTGAACAGTTCCCTGATATTCACGTATCCCTGCAGGAAAGCGGGATGAAGGAAGAAGAGAAGCAGCACTTTCTTGAACACTTCAATACCACACAAGAACTGCATGTTCTGTTCTGTGTATTAGGCGGCATGTTTTCTGAAGGAATAGACCTGAAGGGGGAAAAGCTGATCGGTACGATCATTGTCGGTGTAGGACTTCCGCAGGTCAATCCACAGCAGGAGCTGCTGCGTGAGCACTTTGACGAGGTTAACGAAACGGGGTATGCCTACGCATATCAGGTACCGGGGATGAATAAGGTACTGCAGGCTGCCGGCCGTGTTATTCGCTCGCACAGTGATATCGGTATCGTGTTACTCATTGACGAGCGCTTCACCACACCGTTTTATCAGCGGCTGTTACCAGAACACATGCGGCCGTTTCAAATTATCAATGATCCAACCCGTCTGCATGCGGCTGTAAAACAATTCTGGCAGCAAAACAGCTGATGTAGGCAGCCTGTATTTCCACCTTCAGGATCCTCTCTTATGGGATTGGAGCCGGCATCGTGATTTCACCGTGTATGTCTATCGCAAATTCTATTTTCCATCTAAAAATTTATTTGCCCCCTTCACAAATAAAGCATATCGTTTTGTGTGAAAGCAGGCTCTTCCTCATTCCAGACAGTATATATAAACGCTTTCTTTTCAAGGATTATCGAACAAAGCTGCAATGCTGTATATTTTTCAGCAGTTAAAGTATACAGTCTGATAAGCTTTTCATCCAATGTTCTATTATAAGCATCCTTGCCTGTATATCAGGAAATGGATGTCAACGCATCAACACACCTGCCGTTATATTTTTTACACGGCCTACATATATCATCATAGACGGTTAATTTTACATTGATTGTCGGATGATCGATAAGTTCATTTGCGACTTTATAGAAATCATGTCCCATGGGTTCATCCGGTATAAATCGTTCAATACCGGCACCATACAGCTTTATGATATCTATAAAATGATGCGGCTTGATGATAATTTCATCCACCCTGCATTCCTCCTTCTCCATCTCAGATTCCTATGTTTCTTAAATACATTTTATCACAGCGGACTATGAAAACCCATGCCCTTTCAGAAAACAGCATTCATAAGAATAAAATCGTAGTCTTTGTGTCCGCAGCAGCTAAAGCCCTGCCATTTAATTGTACGGATAGTTTCTTTTATACATAATAAAAAGGTATCAGCAGCAGAATTCCCGGTTTCATTCCTACGATCCTTCTCTGCAGATACCTTTTGGTGTTTTCGTCAGTACCTTATTTCAATTGTTTCAGACAGCTTGTTCCTATTGTGTTCTTCGGCATGGATACCTCAAAATTATCCGCAATCGTGGCTCCGATCATGGCAAAGGTATCACTTACCGGCAATAGTCCGTGTCCTTCCATACGCGGGCTGTATGCCAGAAACGGAACCATTTCCTTGGTATGATCCGTTCCCTTATAGGTTGGGTCATTCCCATGATCTGCAGTAATGATCAATAAATCATCCTCCTGCAGCTTATTGAGAACAACTCCCAGCAGCTCATCAAAGCGCTCCAGTTCTTCTCCATAGCCGACCGGATTTCTGCGATGTCCCCACAATGCATCAAAGTCAACCAGATTGACGAAGCATAAGCCGTGGAAATCCTGCTCCATGACCTCAATCGTCTGTTCCATGCCATGCACGCTGCTCTTGGATTTATGAGCCTGTGTAATGCCTTCACCATCAAAAATATCCTTGATTTTTCCAATGCTGATTACATCCAGTCCGGCTTCCTTCAGCGCATCCAGCGCTGTTTTCCCATACGGCTTCAATGCATAGTCGTGACGGTTGCTGGTGCGTTTGAATTCCCCTTTTTTACTTCCGGTATACGGACGCGCAATGACTCTTCCCACCATCCACTCCGGACGCATGGTCAGTTCTCTTGCGATTTCACAATAATGATATAAAGTCTCCACACCCATCGTTTCCTCATTTCCGCAAATCTGCAGAACAGAATCCGCTGAAGTATAGACGATCAGATCCCCGTTTTGTATTTCCTGCTCTGCCAGCTCGTCCAGAATCTCAGTTCCACTGGCAGACTTGTTTCCGATAATATGACGCCCTGTACGTTTTTCCAGCTCATCGATCAAATCCTGTGGAAAGCCGGTTTCCGTAAAGGTTTTAAACGGTGTCGTGATATGCAGTCCCATCATTTCCCAGTGTCCGGTCATCGTATCCTTGCCGACACTGGCTTCCAGCAGCTTCGTATAATAACCCAGGGGCTCGGCTGCCGGTGCCACATGCTTAAGCAGATGAAGGTTTGCCAGTCCCAGCTTTGCCAGATTCGGAATATGAAACTTCGGCATGCTTGCATCAATATGTCCCAGCGTATCACAGCCCTCATCATCATATTCCGCCGCATTCGGCATCGCACCGACACCGAGAGAATCTATGACGATTGTAAAAATCCTCTTATATGGTTTCATGTTAACCTCCTTGTGTGTTTTATTTATAACGTGCTTTCCTGTCGTATGTTATAATGCCACAGCTGTTTCCAGTGCAACCAGCATCATATCATGGAAGGATGTCTGACGCTCTTGTGCAGTTGTCTCTGCATGTGTAACCAGAGAATCGCTGATGGTCAGCAGGCAGGCAGCGCGCTTGTTTAAAATTTTGGCATTGTGGAATAGAGCAAAGCTTTCCATTTCAACACATACACAGCCATGCTTTTCAAAAAATTCCCGGTGTCCGTCCACGTTGTCCTCATGATAAAAAACATCGCTGGAATGAATTCTTGCCTTTGTCAGCGGTTTGTTCACCCTTGCGGCCGCTGCTTCTATTTCAGCATTCAGCTCAGCACTCGGTGTCTGAATATCACCGTCGACATCCGCCTGTGCCTTCGCGAAGGTGGATTCACTCCATGCACTGTCTGCAAGTACCAGATCAAACAGCTTCAGCGTATCCGTGTAGGCTCCTGCACTACCGATTCGAATAATGTTTTCTACCTCATAAAATTTATACAGCTCATAGGAATAGATTCCAATACTTGCCATTCCCATACCGCTTCCCATGACAGAGATTTTCTTTCCCTTATAGGTACCGGTATATCCGAACATATTGCGGACCGTGTTAAACTGTACCGGATTTTCCAAATAGGTTTCTGCAATGAATTTGGCGCGGAGCGGATCCCCCGGCATGAGTACAGTCTTGGCGATGTCGCCGCTGGCAGCAGCGTTATGTGGTGTTGACATAAATACTTCCTCCTTTACATAGGTTTTACGCAAAGCAGATTCCCATACATCCTGCTTGCTTTTTTTACAATAGTATCATACTATAGGAGCAGATAATAAAAAAAGGACATCTGTCCACTTTTTGAAAAGAAGGTGAATTTTATGACTGCCCTGCAGGATTTGTTAGAGGAAACAAAGGAATGCCATCACAGTCTGCTGAAGCAGCTGTTTGCCAATTGTCCCGTAGAGGTGCTGCAGCAGATGCAGCTGATCCGTCTACGTAAGAATCAAAATCTGATTTCCACTTACCAGACCAGCAATCCGGTATTTGTGCTGCTGGATGGCCGTCTGCAGGCGATCGAAGAGCGGGTCGTGGATATTCCTTACAGCTTTACGGAGCTGCACCCGGTGGATATCGTCGGCGATTATGAGCTGTTCACCGGCATGGAGGGACACTATGTGACGCTGAAAACGATGGAAGCCTCATGCTGCGCCAGACTGAGTGCTGCCTCCTATCTGCACTGGATGAAGAGTGATGCAAACGCCCTGTTTCTGCGTACGCAGATGCTGATGAAGGAGCTGTCTGTGCAGACGCAGCTTCAGCGGCAGTATTTGTTTATGGATAATCGCACACGCCTGCTTCTGTTTTTGCTGCGTTCCAATGGACAGAGTGGTGGAAGGATTCCTGCGACCCGGGAACGGATTGCAGCTTCCATCGGCTGTAGTGTGCGTACCTGCAACCGCATTATTCTCACCTTGTCACAGGAAGGCTTTGTGGACTGCATCCACGGCAAGCTGCAAATCAGCGAACAGCAGCGCAGTGCGATAAAAAAAGAACTGGAGACCTCCAGTTTCTCTTTCTGATCACGCCATCAGGGATTCACATTGGCGTATCGTATCGACAACCACGCAGCCTGTTTTTTCCAGCTTTCCCTTATCCTCATGTCCGTTGGCGATCAGAATACAACGGCAGCCGGCACCATGGGCAACCTCACTGTCGTGTACACTGTCACCGATAAAGACCACTTCCCGCGGATTCAGACCGCTTTCCTGTACAAAGCGCTTTGCCAGCTCTGCCTTGGATGCCGCATGGATATTATCCAGACCGCGTACCTGCTCAAAATATTGTTCAATATCATAATTATCCAGCTGCTCATGCAGGAAATGCAAATCACTGGCACTCAGCAGATACTGATGCACTCCCTTTTTCTTCAGCTGTGACAGCATGTCCGTTACCCCGTCATGCAAAGAGCAGGCCATACTGTGGGGCTGATAATAGCGCATATATTCCTTTGCGAGCATAGGAAACGGTGTCTTCTCAAAGTCAAAGCCGACTTTTTTATAATATTCTATCACAGGAAACTGAAAATATTTCCGGTATTCCCCTTTATCCAGAACCAGAGGCAGCTGTGCCTTTTTCAGAATGGTATTCAACGCTTCCATACTGACATCAATATCATCCAGCAGCGTACCGTTCCAATCCCAGACGACATGTTTTATATCATTCATAAGAAACCTCCTTCGTATTATTCTATTATATTGCCCCTTATTATATACAAAAGAATATCCCGGTGCAACCATTGTGCGTAAAATAATTGAAAAATTGAATAGGAAATCTGCATAGAAATCATACCGAATGATTACCATAGTATCATTCGGTAATTCATTTCGTTTTATGAGAAAAAGATGAAAAGTACCGGTAGAAAGTTTCTAAGCCGGCCTCCTCATCTTATTTTCCTGTAGCAGTATTGCTTATTTCATGGATGCTACTTTCTGATTCAGCTTTATAATCGAATTTGCCATATCCTTCATTAGAATTGCATTCATCAAATGATCCTGCGCATGTACTATATTGAGTGCCACAGGTGAAACTTTATATAGTTGAATAGTCTTTGAAAACGATTTCTTTATGAACCTCTTTTTAGTGCATCTTTTTGTATCATCTCCTTACGATTTCCTCTGTTTTATTTCAATTTTCCTCTTGACAGATTACCAGAAGGATTGAATCAGATATACGTAATTTGAAGAGAGACTAGATTTTCACTAAGATAAAGCTTTCTACCATATTGGCAAAGAATACAACCGATACCTATTTCTTTATCCGGAATATTATGAAGTACCGAGAAATTTTTAGCCATTCCCTTCATTGGATTTGCACTCATCTTTATTTCAATCGGATACAGAATGCCATCTTTTTCAATGATGAGATCAATTACTATTTTGTCCTTATCTCTATAATAATATATAGATGATATGCTTTACCGGAATTCAAATGCGTTATCATAACTTCAGAAACAACAAAGTTCTCAAATACATTTCTGGCTTTTGCGCCATTTTTCAATACTTCAGGTGTTGTCCACCTTTTCAAATAACATATCAAACCAGAATCGTGTAAATATACCTTAGGTGTTTTCACCACCTTCTTCAATATATTATTAGAATAAGGCTCCAGCAAAAAAATGATACCTGATATCTATAATATTAAAACCATTGTTTCACTGTATCGATACTGATTTCAACTTCATTTGCAATAGCATGGAAATTAAGCAATTCGCCGCATCTTGCAGCTAAAGCTGTAAGATACTTCATGAATTTTAACTCATTATTCACTAGCTGTCTCACATCTTTTTCAATATATGTTTTCAATCAATACTGTCTCGAGCGACCATCCGTGGCATTTTACGATTCCTATAATAATATTTATTGATGGCTGTTAAAAAATCTGCGGTTACTATGATAATTCGTAGGCTTTCCTTTATCCTACCGGATGGTGTTACCGAAAATCATGTAAATAATTTATATCACCACGATCCACCGTTACTTCCATTACTGTGCAGATATCCCGTTCCACACAAAATGCGGTAGTTTCATGCAATTTGTAAACACCGTCGCCCATTGTAGCCTGTTAAGGGTTATATTATGAGCATGTCCAATACGAAACATGAAGTTAGTAAGATTTCACCTCCCTTATCCTCTTCCTTAAAGAAGCCGGCAAAAATTACGTGCCACCTTTGTTTTATTTACTTGCTCTGTACGATTAACTCCATCTTCCATGATACATTCATTTTCTTATTCAATACAAAGACTGAATACGTTATCTTATGTATGTGAGATAGAGAATAATAAGTGATTTATCTGAATCAAAAGAGAATAAATAAATCACGTTATATTGTATCTACACACTCTATACCAGCTACTACTGAGACCTCTATATACTTTTTAAGCTCTTTATTTTTATAATTTACACCCTTATCCGTGAATACGAAATGCTCCGAAAAGTGCTTAAAACAAAGGATTTTTACGTACTTCGTCGATGTATCGAAACCACCGTCTCTACATGGACTGTGTGTCATTTTCAAACGTCGCATAGATAGAGTTATCCAACTAAACGCATGTATAAATTTTGATTATGCATTATAGCTATAATCAATAAAATATCGAACTTTACCTATATATATCACAGATGGCTTTGCTACCTTATTTATTTAAACAAATTTTTTATTAAACAAATAAACTGGGATTTAGCTATTCCATAACATGAAGATTATTGCAAAACATGTTAACATAGGAAAGTATAGAAAAGAGTATTTTTTAATACCATTTCTTCCAATCCGATTAGGTCTCTTTTCTAATATAACCATATATGTGACATGTCCTAAAAACCCAAGGACAGGTACTAATAAAATAATATACCATTTACTTGAATAAATATCTGCATTTCCAAAAAAATTAAAATGTGTAGCAATTTCATTAGGGAATGAATCACAAAACACCAACAATAGTACAGATGGAATAAAACATAAGACTCCATATTTGATATCTTTCATAAATTCCTCCAACTTCTAATTTTTCAGTTTGATAAACTTGAATTTGACGAGCTAATACTACAAAAGTCATTTATCAAACAAACTCAGCTATCACTATCTCATTTCCATCAATATCTTTTAAGCGAAGCTCGTTAGTTCCCCGATCATATCGCACAGGGTCAGCTAGTGGAAGCCCTTTTCCCTTTAACCATTCTACTGTTGAATCAAGATTTTTTGTTTGAAATACAAAGGATTGATAACCAGTCGGTGGTGCGTCGAATGCCTTGCAATCCCATATGCAAATAGTGGATATTTTCATTAAAGCCAAGATAAACCCCATTTGAATCGTCAACATTAGTTTTAATAAAGGGTATCTCTAATATTTCCCTGTAAAACTCAATCAGTTCTTTCGCATGCTCAGAAAAAATATTTGTGCAGTAGTATCCTGTTATCATCTTTTCACCATTCCATAATCATTTCTCATCGTCTAATATCCCTAAAATTGCTTCCCAAATTCAAATATGACTTACAGTTTTAGTTTATCTTTCTAATTGCGCCGAATACATGTTATACCTATTATTTTAGTGGTTAAATTAACCTTTTTAGAGTTGTATCCGAAATTTTATCATTTTGTTTCAGTAAGTCTCGTCTCATTAAGTTTAGTAAAGATAAAATATCTATCAAATTTCTCTTTTGCTTGAACTTCTGTTTGTCCATCATTGGTGAAATTAATATCTCCAATATCTGCCAGCTTCCTAATGATTGGCTCAGTAGAAAATAATATAATTTCTTGTTTGACAGCTATTAACCGCAAATGCAGTTCTTCCCTATTTGCACGTTGACTTGTGGACTGAGAAACGATTACCATAAGTTCTTTATATATTCTGAGTTTTTCTAAAAACAGTTGATGTTTCAAATTTGAACGATGATTCAAAAATATAGAAACCACTGCTACTACTGTTGTTGCAATTACTGCTGCTATAGAAATAATGTCTTTAAAATTCATAATCCCTCCTATAAATTTCTAATTTACCTTTCTATTTATTTCTCACTAATTTCACGATACTCTCTACATGAACCGTATGCGGGAACATATCCACCGGAACCAGCTTGCCCTGTACCCGATATCCCATACGCTCAAACATCTGCAAATCGCGAATCTGCGTCTGCGGATTACATGAGATATACAATACCTGTTTCGGCTTCATCCGTACCAGACTCTTAATGAAATCCTCACTGCTTCCACTTCTGGGAGGATCCATAATCACGACATCCAGCCGCTTCTTCTCCGCCGCAAGCCTTGTCATATAGCGCCCAGCATCCTCACAAACAAAACGGATATTGGATATCTGATTGATCTTCGCATTGATTTTGGCATCCTCCACCGCATCACGGTTGATTTCCACACCGATCACCTGCTTCACGAAGCGTGATACATACATCCCAATCGTCCCGATTCCACAATATGCATCCAGCACCGTTTCCTTACCACTTAGCTCCAGCAGCTCCACCGAACGCTGATAAAGAACTTCCGTTTGCTCATGATTGATCTGATAGAAAGACTTTGCAGATATCCGGAAGGTCATACCGCACAAAACATCCTCGATATACCCGGGACCATATAGTACACGCTCCTCATCCCCTAACACCACGCTTGTTTTTCTGGTATTCACATTCTGCACGATTGTTGTAATTTGAGGAAATCGTTTTCTTAGCTCCTGTATAAAATTCCTCCTTGCCGGAAACACATTGGAATTCAATACAAGAACGATCATGATCTGTTTGCTTACCGCACCATACCGCACGACTACATGCCGGATAAGCCCTTTGCGCTGATCCTCATTATACGGTTCGATGTGGAGCTTTCCCATCAGCTCCACAATGCCTGCAATTATGCTGTCACACACCTCAGGATGCAGAGGACAGCATTTATAGGGGATTATACGATGAGAGAATTCCTCATAAAAGCCTGCCTGTATTCGACGCTGCCTGTCCTTTTGAAATCCGATAATCACCTTATTGCGATACTGCCATGGCTCCTCCATCATGACGATATCCTCCGTCTGTAATTTCATTCCCTTCGCCCTGTCACACAGGGCTTGCATACTTTGGTTCTTAAATACACGCTGTCCCTGCGCATTCATATGTAGCAGCTGACAGCTTCCGCAGTGCTCATAAATCGGACACTTCACCGGTTTACGGAAAGGAGATGCCCTTTTAATTTCTACAACCTCACCGATATACCCCTTTGCAATACGCCTGACAATTCGGACACGGACCTCCTCCTGCTTCAACACATGGCGCACAAGTACGATATCCTTTCCTATACGCAGCAGTCCGTTATGCGCCTCATCCATACCGGTGATAACACCGCTTACCATCTGCTTAATCTTTAACATGACATTCCTCTTTCAACAGCTTCTGCGCCTTCGCGATACAGCCCTCATCTGTAAATAAGATTCCCTGTATTCCCATCTTCTCTGCCTGCCTAGTATTTTCCACATTATCATCCAGATAAAGAAGCTCCTCGGCGTTGAGCTCATAGCGCTCAAGCAGCACTTCAAAAATATAGGGATCCGGTTTGTTGGTTTTCTCCTCATAGGACAATACCGCACCGTCCGCCAGTGGAAAGAACTGCTGGGTTTCCTTCAAATAATCCGCAGAATCCTGACTGATATTGGAAAGAATATAAATTCCATAACCGGCATTCTTCATCTGTTTCATAAAGGCTATGCTTTCCTGCATCGGCTGCATCAGCTGCAGCCAGTTCTGTAATACGATATCCGTCTCCTCAACCATATCCGGATATGCATCGTGATACACCGCATACAGATCCTCCAGCATCCAGATTCCCTGATCATACTTCTCCCATGCTTCATGTGTAAAAATACGGCTGCAGACACGGTGTGTCTTTTCTTCACTTTGAAACCACCGGATAAAATAGGTCTCCGGTGCAAAGGTCATCAATACATTTCCTATATCAAATACAATATGTTTTATCATGCTTTCTACTCCTTGTTTTCATTTCTATTATACTATAAGAAGCCCCGGCTTCCCAGTCACTAATATCAATATTGCAAAATCTGGATAATGAAAGAATATAAAAAGGATGAACTGCCACATCATGCTACTTTCTCAATCAGGCCTGCATTAAAAAAAGAAGCATTCTTATAACAGAATTTAAATTCTCCTTCTATCGTATACCCTAAGTAAAATAGAACCTGACATTACGGCTGTCATGCTTGTTCAAAGAGCACAACAGAAAAAAGAGGTCACATGGAAGTGAACCTCTTACAATTTTAATCTACGATTTCCACTGCTTCAGCTTTTGCAGCTGCTGTATGCTCCGTTACCTTTGAAAACCCGGCACGCAGCATGACAGTGGATGTATATACCGTTACACATACAACGATCCATTTCAGTACATCCAGCGGCAGTGATTTGATCAGAAGAGATGCAACCAGAGTTGCAATTGATCCGAAAATCGCCATGGAAAGTGCTGATTTTCGATTGTATGCCCCCTCCTTGATAAACTTTACAGATGCAGGCGGCATCAGGAAGGCACAGGATCCCATCATAATCGGGAACGCGACATCCGGAGACATTCCCAATAGATACACAAGGACCATGCAGGGATTATACAGACCGACACCCGCTGTCATCAATGCTCCCAGAATAAAGTTGACGATACCGGCAATCACAAGCTTTCCACCCGCGAGTCCAATGGCATCTCCACCAATCGGCATTAACTTCAAAAGACTTGCCAGCATGATGCATGCCGTACATGCAAGTGCAAACCCCATTACCAGACGAATTTTCTTCTCTGACATGCGGGAAACCACACCTGCTCCGAGAACTGCACCAAGCATAGCGGCAGCCAGCATGACAACCAGTGTCCATGCCTCAACCTTGACAACCGTTGTAAAAATCAGTGCCTGCAGCAGTACCGGAATACAGTTGGCAACATTCATCGTTCCCGGAATCAGCTTATCCCGTGTCTGCTTCGTAAATTTCAGTAATGCTGTCTGTGGAGCGAATGCCCCGATTCCCAGCGGATCGAAGAAATTTACCAGAGCCCCGATAGCGCCGGTCTTCCACCAGGAGGTATCTCCCTCAAACTCATCCTTGTGTTTGATCAGGTCGTAAGCGAAAAAAGCAGTGTATCCGATCAGCAGTACGATCAGCAATCCAATAATAATAGTAGTAATATCCATAATCTTCTCTTTAACTCCCATTGTACGCTCTTGCGTCTTCTCTATTGTTTAACTCCAATGCTGCTTGCTGTTATTCACCGGCACTCTGTTCCAGCATCCCTCTGTTACAGGCGCCGTCTTGCTTTCAGCAGTTCTTGCAATTGCAGACATCCCTGCACGCTAATTGCAATCCTCGCCGCAAACACATGTGAAGCACAGCCTTCTTCCAAATTCCTCTGTTTTATTTCGACATCTCTCTTGATTTATCCGCACAAGCCTTCATGCTCTGCATAATGCTGGAGCGAAATCCGGTTTCCTCAAGCTTTGCGACAGCAGCGATGGTCGTTCCTCCCGGTGAACAAACCATATCCTTCAGCTCTCCCGGATGCTTTCCGGTTTCCAGAACCATCTGGGCACTTCCCAGTACCGCCTGTGCCGCAAATTTATATGCCTGTGGTCTTGGCATACCTTCCACTACGGCGGCATCTGCCATTGCTTCAATCATCATATAGACATATGCCGGTGATGATCCGCTGACTGCCGTTACCGCATCCATCAGGTGCTCTGGTACAATTTCACTCTTACCGAAGCTGTTGAAGATAGCCGTAATCTCTGCGGTTTCTTCCTTTGTGACATTCTTTGCAGGTGCAATGGCAGCCATACCCTCACCAACAAGTGCCGGTGTGTTTGGCATTGTCTTGACGATTTTGATTTCTCTTCCAAACAGCTGTGCTACCGCTTCGGAGGATTGTCCGGCTGCAATCACGACGATGATGACATCCTCTTTCACAACAGCCTTGATCTGATTGATGACAACCGGGTACAGGAACGGCTTTACAGACAGCACAATGATGTCGCATACCTTTGCCAGCTGCGCATTGTCTGTTGTCGTATTGACGCCATAGCTTTCCCGTACACGAGCCAGACTCTCCTCGTTGATGTCGGATACATAAATGTTTTCTTTGGCAGTCAGACCGGCCTTGATGATCCCCCCGATCATCGCACCGCCCATGTTTCCGCTGCCGATAAATCCAATGGTCTTGTTCATAACTATTTTCCTTCTTTCCTAATATTGTTTATGAAAAGCTCTGCTCTGTACGATTAATGATTTCATCCTGCAGCTCTTTGCTCAGATTGCGGAAATGATCGGAGTAGCCTGCAACTCGTACAATCAGATCGCGGTATTCCGCAGGATTCTGCTGTGCCTTGATCAGTGTTTCACGGTCGATGACATTGAACTGAATGTGGTGTCCGTCCATGTTGAAATAGGAGCGGATCAAATCTGCCATATTGCTTAAACCGTCTTCTCCGGCTACAACACTTGGTGTAAACTTCTGGTTCAGCAGCGTACCACCGGTAGACAGATGATCCATCTTGCTTGCGGAGCGAATAACGGAGGTTGGTCCATTCACATCCGCTGCCTTTTCCGGAGAAATCCCCTCACTGACCGGTTTGTGTGCCAGACGGCCGTTTGGAGAAGCCAGCATAACCTCACCAAAATATACATGGCAGGTGGTCGGCAGCATATTGATTCTCCACTGACCGTTACGCATGTTCGGACGACCGGTGATCGTATTCTTATAGAAGGTAAACACCTCCTTCATAATCGCGTCTGCATAATCATCATCATTTCCATACTTCGGTGTCTTGCGGGAAACCAGATTATAGAGACGAACATGCTCTTCTCCTTCGAAGTTATCCTGCAATGCCTTCATCAGCTCACCCATTGTGAAATTCTTTTTGTCATACACATTGTATTTGATTGCGGACAAAGAGTCGGTGATTGTTCCGATACCTACTCCCTGCAGGTAGTTCGTATTGTAGCGAGCACCTCCGGCATTGTAGTCCTTGCCGTTGGTGATGCAGTCGTCGGTGATGATGGAAAGGAACGGTGCCGGCATGTATTTCGCATAGATACGGGTAATCATATTGCTTCCCTTAACCTTGATATCCGCAAAATGCTCAATCTGCTTTTTGTAGGCATCAAACAGCTCGTCATAGCTCTTAAAGTCTTCCGCTTCTCCCAGCTGTAAGCCCAGCTGCTTTCCGCCAACCGGATCCCATCCGTTATGCAGTGTGATTTCCAGAATTTTCGGCAGATTGAAATATCCCTGCAGAATGTATGCTTCCCGTCCGAAGGCTCCGGTTTCCACACAGCCGGAGGTTCCTCCACGACGTGCATCCTCAATGGATTTCCCGGCATTCAGCAGCTCCTGAATAATCGCCTCCGTATTGTAGAAGGCAGGCTGTCCCCAGCCCTTTCGACTGATTTCACATGCTCTCTTGATAAATTTCATCGGTGTCTTTTTGGAGATCTGTACGTTGCTGGATGGCTGCAGCAGCTTCATTTCATCCATAACATCCAGAATCAGATAGGATACATCATTGACCCCGTCTTCTCCATCCGGTGTAATCCCTCCGGTATTGATATTCGCAAAATCCGTATAAGTGGAGGATTCCTTCAGCGTGATGCCCACCTTTGGAGGAGCCGGCTGATTGTTGAATTTCACCCACAGACATTCCAGAAGCTCCTTTGCCTTGGATTTATCCAGACGTCCCGCTTCGATATCTGCTTCATAAAACGGATTCAGATGCTGATCCAGACGTCCCGGGGAGTATGCATCCCATGGATTCAGCTCGGTTGTCACACCGAGGTGTACAAACCAGTACATCTGAATCGCCTGCCAGTAGGTCTTCGGCTTATGTGCCGGAACGATGTCACAGTTTGCGGCAATCTGCAGCAGTTCTTCCTTACGTACAGGGTCACTTTCCTTTTCCGCAAGCTCTCTGGCCAGCGCTGCATAGCGTTTTCCCAGAATCATGATGGCATCGCACATAATACTCATACCACGCAGCTCATCGCGTTTTTCGATTGCCTCCGGATCGTTTAGGAAATCAATCGCAGCGATTGCCTCTTCAATGTCCTGCTGGTAATCCAGAAATCCCTTTGCATAGATTTTCTCAGAGCCGACGGTATGCCCCGGACCACGCTGTTCCATAAATTCTGTAAAGATACCTGCCTCATAGCAGTCCTTCCATTCCTGTGACATGGAATTGATTATCTTATGACGGATGGAGCGTTTTTCCCAGAATGGGATAATCGTTTCCTCCTGCTGCTTCATGTCCTCATCACTGACCTTAAAGCAGATCAGCTCACGGTCGTTCATAACCTTCATATCCTCCAGCGTGTGGCAGCACAGCTCCGGGAAGGTAGGGGTAGACTGCGGTCCTGCTCCCTTATCTCCGACAATCAGCTCACCGTCTTCAATCGTGATGGTCTTGCGGGAAAAAATTTCCTTCATTGACAGTGCGCGCAGCTCCGGAATTGATACCTCACCCTCGTATTTCTTGTAGGCATCCGTCATGAGCATGGCACGTTCCATAAAAATGTGCGGTGTTGTTTCCTCGCTCTGCTTTCTTAGTTTCTTGATTCGATCATTCATTCCTCTGAGTTCCATTGTTTATCCTCCTATCTTCACCTGTTGAAAACCATGTTCCTCAAACAGCGATTTCAGCATTTCCATATGCTCCTGTGATGGCACGCCCAAATCCGCTGCGGGATAGACGCGACCAAGCTTTTCATATTTGCTGCTTCCCGTATTGTGATACGGCAGCAGATTCACCTTGACGATTCCAATGCGCTTTTTCAAATATGTAATGATATCCAGCATTGTATCCGCATCGCTGTTCACCGGAACAACGACCGGTATGCGGATGTTGATATCCGCACGATGATCCGCAAGAAATTCCAGATTCTCCAGTATGACATCATTGGATTTTCCCATATACTTTTTGTGTGCTTCATCATTCAGTGTCTTGATATCGTACAAAAAGGTATCCACATACGGCAGCAGCCGTGCATAGCTTTCCTTTGGCGCATACCCGCAGGTATCAATCGCGACATTGTATCCCTTATCCTTCAGCTGTCTGCACAGCTCTTCCAGATAATCAATATCCTGCGTCATGACCTCTCCCCCGGAAAGCGTTACACCCCCGCCGCTTTCCTCATAGAAATGCGCGTCCTTGTTTACGATGGTCATCAGCTCCTTAATGCTGTACTGCTTTCCGACGATTTCACGGTTGTTGTGAAGGCAGTAATCCAGACAGTCTGCACAGAGCACACATTTATCTGTATCCGTATGTGCTGTACCATCCTCCTCAATCGTAATGGCTCCGTGACTGCAAGCCTTACGGCAATATCCGCAGCCACTGCATTTTTCCCGGTTAAACATCAGCTCCGGTGCATACCTCTGACTTTCCGGGTTGTGGCACCACCAGCAGTTCAGCAGACAGCCCTTAAAGAATATCGTTGTACGGATACCGTCTCCGTCATGCACAGAATATTTCTGAATATTGATTACGGTAGGCTCTTTCATAGCTTCTCTCCTGCTTCCTGAAAAAGGTTCGGTGTATTGATGGTGATAAATTTTACGACCTTATTGGTCTGATTGCTCCAGTTATGTGTTCTTGTGGATTTGTAATGTGCACAGTCTCCCGGATACAGATCACAGACATCAGCCTCAATCTGCAGTGTCAGGATACCTTCCAGCACATAGACGAATTCTTCCCCCTCATGTGGATACGGCAGCGACTCCTCCACTTCCTTTTGGGGCAAAATCTCGACCAGCTTCGGCAGCATTTCCCCACGATCTGCCATATTTGTCATCGCATATTCGATGATTGAGCTTCCCTCAATACGCAGAATTTCCCGCTCATAGCTGCGTAGTACCGCTTTTTCCTTAGTTTTCGGCTGTTCCATGAAATACGTCATCTCAACTCCGAGCGCCTTTGCGACCTTCTTCAGCGTATCGTGAGCAATGGAGGTCAGTCCACGTTCCAGCTGGGACAGATAACCGATGGAAAGCTCAGTTGCTTCACTGATATCCTTCAGTGTCATCTTATTTTCTGTCCGTTTCTGTTTGATTAGTTCACCAATATTTTTATTCATATACAGCAACACCTCTTTACAGGCTTATTATATATTTCACAAGTGATGCTGTCTATATTTTTAAGTAAAATTCGCATTAATTTACGTTAATTTTTGAAATATTATGCACATTTTAACCTTTTATACAAGTTATATGCCCTATTTTTTACCTTATTCTATACTATCAGCAGATGCTTTTCAATGAATTTGCTGTAACCGTTATCACTTTTTCACAAACAGACCGTATGCGCTCCTTATCATAAACAAAAAAAGCCGATATATATCGACTTATCGAGCTTTCCTCTGTTGTTTGCTTTTCACATTTTTTCACAAGCTGAGATTTCTACTTCATCAGACAAGGAAATTTTTATAAAAAGCTCATGTACCTGTAATATTGCCATAAAGGAAGAAACACTTCTAAAAAAACAGCTGCAGCAGGCCAATAAACGGTGCATGCTCATTCACCTGCATAGGCGCATGAGGAAACACATAAAGCATTCGCCACAGGTATACAGCAAGCATTATCCATAACAAAAGCACACTCATCACACGAAATGCTCTTCTCTTTAAAATATCTTCTCTGTTTCTCACAAAAAGCACTGCGCATACCGCTGCGTAAGGAAGCAGAAGGAATACAGCCGGATGGAAATACCAGGCAGCAGAAAGATTACCTTTCCACAGCCAGTATATGGCAGAAAACATATTGCAGCCCGGACATGGTATCCCAAATATCCGCTCCATCGGACAGAAGCTTCCGAAAACGAAGAGCACCAGAAACAGGATTACTCCGATTCCCAGTGCATTTTTTCCATCACGACTCATATCATATCAGTAGGTGCGATCGATCAAATCATTGATACTGCTTTGCATGATACAGAGCGATATAATCGGCAAGCCAAACACAGCGAGCAAAACATTGATCAGACTATTATCCTCGGCTCCTATCATATACAGCTTTTTGGAATATTTCCAGAAACAGAATATACCCCAGATACCGCAGGTCACAAAGGACAGCAGTAGATCAGTGATAGCTGTATCATTTTCTCTTGCACCGTAATTGATATCACTGAATACTTGTACCCAGGCAATCAGATAGTAAATGCCGCAGGTTATAATAGACAACACGATAATACCAAATATACTTCTTCGTCTCATACAGGCACCTCCCTCGTCGTATGATATGCTGTATCCGGTAAAACCATATCCGTCTACCGGAAGTGTTTTAATTGTACCATAGAATGAGACTCCTGTGTGATGAAACAGGTGTTTTTATACGGATGCAGGCATCTCTGTAGCATTTATACAAAACATGAAGCGACTCCCCTTTTATTCAGCAGCAAAGCTCCTCAGCATATGAAAAAGCAGTTGTTTGACTTTACTCTATGCTTTTGCCATGCGACGTATCCAGCAGCATTTCTGCCAAAGCAGCTGGAAGCAGTCTTCCATGCCTTTATTGTTCTTCGTAACCGTTTCGCCTCGCATTCACCTGGTACAGCAGCATATTTTCCACTGGCAGTGGACGATTACTTGTTCCTTCCCATGATGCTACAAAAAGACGACCTGTTCCTGCGCATACTGCTGATATACAGATGTCGCTATCCGCGTGTTATGGACAGTAAAAGTCACTATTGCTTCATATCGGCGTTTCATCACTTTGTTCTGCATTTGAAATCTCTAGGTAATAAGAAAACCTGTCTCAGTGTAAAGCTTCACTAAAACAGGTTGTTTTCTTGTTTAATTTAACGGAATGCGCTTTTATTTGCTGGCCTTTACCATGAAATCACAGATTTTCTTAGAGAATTCTGTAGGATTTTCAATCGGGAAGCCCTCAATCAGCAATGCCTGATCGTACAATAAATCTGCATAATCCTTCACTGCATCCTTATCCTGCTCGTATACCTTCTGCAAAGCATTGAAGATTTCATGATTCGGATTGATTTCCAGAATACGGGATGCCTTCATACCATACGGATTTCCTTCCGGCATAGCACTTAACACCTTTTCCATCTCAAAGGACATGCCTTCCTCACTGCTCAGACAAACCGGATCATCCACCAGGCGGGAAGAAATCTTAACATCCTTCACCTTATCGCCCAGCACTTCCTTAATGCCGCTTAACAGATCCTTATTTTCCTCAGCCTTTTTCTCCAGTTCCTTCTTTTCCTCTTCACTATCCAGGTCCAGATCACCCTGAGAAATGTTCTTAAAGGTTTTCTCTTTGTAATTCATCAGTGCCTGTAATGCAAACTCATCCACATTGTCCGTCAGATACAGGATTTCATATCCCTTTTCCTTCACCTTCTTGACCTGTGGCAGATTGTCAATCAGTTCAACCTTGTCACCGCTCATGAAGTAGATGTGCTCCTGTCCTTCCTCCATGCGGTTAATATATTCATCCAGTGTAACCAGCTTCTGTTCCTTACTGGAATAGAACATCAGCAGATCCTGCAGGGTTTCCTTGTTTGCGCCAAAGTCATTGTATACACCGAATTTGATCTGCAGACCGAAATTCTTCCAGAACTTCTCATACTCTTCGCGGTCATTGCGCAGCATCAGCAGCAGCTCGGATTTGATTTTCTTTTCGATACGGTTCGCAATCACCTTCAGCTGACGGTCATGCTGCAGCATTTCACGTGAGATATTCAAAGAAAGATCCTGGGAATCCACCAGACCCTTTACGAAACGGAAATGCTCCGGAATCAGCTCTTCCGCATTATCCATAATGAAGACACCACGGCTATACAGCTGCAGACCCTTCTTGTAGTCCTGAGAATAATAGTTGAACGGTGCCTTACCCGGGATAAACATCAGTGTTGTAAAGGAAACTGCACCCTCTACACTCGTATGAATCACCTTCTGCGGCTCTGTATAATCGTTGAATTTGCTCTTATAGAACTCATCGTATTCTTCTTTTGTTATTTCAGACTTGCTTCTCTTCCACAACGGAATCATGGAATTCAGCGTTTTCAATTCCTTTACAGTTTCATATTTCGGTTCAGCAGGCTTATCCGCATCCTCGTTTTCACTTTCCGCATCGTCCACACGCTTGCTGGTTTCCACCCACATCTCAATCGGGTAACGGATATAGTCGGAATATTTCTTAATCAGACGCTCAATCTCATACTGCTGCAGATAGTCGTCATAATTCTCATCTTCCGTGTTATCCTTCAGATACAGAACGATTTCTGTTCCATGCTCATCTTTTTCACATTCATCAATGGAATAGCCGTCAACCGCATTGCTGCTCCACAGATAGGCGGTTTCCTCACCGTATTTCTTCGTCGTTACCTCCACACGGCTGGCAACCATAAATGCAGAATAGAAGCCGACACCAAACTGTCCGATGATATCCACATCATCCTTCTTCTCTGCATCTTCCATCTCCTGCTTAAACGCCAGAGAGCCACTCTTCGCAATCGTTCCCAGATTGTCCTCAAGCTCATCCTTGTTCATACCCAGACCGTTATCACGGATTGTCAGAGTACGGTTTTCCTTATCTGCCTCCAGATAAATTTTAAAGCCGGATGTATCTACATCACTCAGGTTATCAGACAGTGCCTGATAATACAGCTTGTCAATTGCATCACTTGCATTGGAGATCAGCTCTCTCAAAAAGATTTCCTTATGTGTATAAATAGAGTTGATCATCAGATCTAATAGACGTTTGGACTCAGCCTTGAATTGTTTCTTTCTCGCCATACGTAATTACCTCCTGTTAGCACTCGCTCTTTAAGTCTGCTAACAGTATAGTACAGAATTTTAGCACTGTCAACACTTTAGTGCTAAAAATCAAAAACTTTACTCGCTTTCTGATTTCTATTCACTCCCAAAACACAGGCACGCTATTTCACCGTCATGTATATACGGTAGAGTCACGATTACAGCCTGTCCAATCTTATTTCCTCTCGTAATAAATCCTCTTTTTTTATTAGACTCTACACATAATGTTTTTTTTGTTTATGCAAGTAATTCCCAGGTATATATCTACAAGGCTTGTATACGAGAAGAGCTATCCTCTTTTTATCCATATCCTTTACTGACTATAGAGTTTCCTTTCAACACTTACCCCCTTTTCCTAATATTCGCCATTGTCTATTGGAAGCGTGTATTTCATATTCATATATAGAAAGCATTGCGTCTTTGATTCTTCTTCGGTATAATAGAAGAAACAATTTTCAAAGGAGTTGTAAATAAATGAAAGATATGAAAGAAATAAAACGGATGGTAGTCAAAGTTGGTTCCTCCACGCTGACACATTCCGGAGGCGGTTTAAATTTCCAACGAATAGATGCCCTTGCAATGGTGCTGAGCGATATCAAAAACAGTGGTTTGGATATTGTCCTGGTAAGCAGTGGCGCAGTTGCAGCAGGTGTAGCCAAGATGCAGATGCGCAAACGTCCGGAGCTGATGCGTGAAAAACAGGCAGCTGCCTCAGTGGGACAGTGTGAGCTAATGTTTATCTATGATAAATTCTTCTCTCAATACGGACAAAGCATCGCACAGCTGCTGATTACCAAAACTGTCACAAAGAACGAGATGCTGCGTGAGAATGCAGTCAATACGTTGGAAACCCTGCTGGAATATGGTGTGATTCCCATTGTCAATGAAAATGACAGTGTGGCAGTCGATGAAATCGCCTATGGGGACAATGATACACTGAGTGCAGTAACCGCTTATCTGACCAATGCCGATCTGCTGGTGCTGCTGTCCGATATTGATGGATTGTATGAGGATGACCCCGTAAAAAACAAAAATGCCAAATTGATTCCGGTCGTCAACAGCATTGATGAATCCATTTTCAATATGGCAAAGGGTGCAGGGTCTTCACGAGGTACCGGTGGCATGGTTACCAAGATATCCGCAGCACAGTTTGCAAATGAGCATGGTATTCCCATGATTATCGCCAATGGGAAAAAGCCATCCATTCTGTATGATATCCTTCGGGATGAATATCGCGGTACCCTGTTTGATACAAAGGAGGAAGTTTAGATGAAGACACTGGAACAGTTGGGAAATGCCTGTAAGCAGGCATCCCGTCAGATTATGAATGCGGACAGAAATCAGAAAGACGCATTGCTACGTGCAATCGCAAAGCAATTGGAACAGGATATGCCCGCTATCCTCAAAGCGAATGCCCTAGATGTTGAAAACGGGAAAGCGAATGGTATGAATGCAGGGCTGCTTGATCGCATGCTGTTAAATGAAGCACGGATGCAGCAGATTATCGAGGGTGTGTATCAGGTATGTGCATTACCGGATCCTATCGGAGAAATCACAGATATGCATACTACAGAAAACGGATTGCAGATTGGAACCATGCGTGTTGCACTGGGTGTCGTCGGCATGATCTATGAAGCAAGACCGAATGTGACCGTGGATGCGGCGGTCCTGTCTTTAAAAGCCGGCAATGCGGTTATGCTGCGTGGCAGCAAGGATATTCTGCAAAGCAATCTGGTTATCGTAAGCAGTATGCGAAGGGCTGCCGCTGCCTGTGGCTTCTGTGCGGATATCATCACACTTCTGGAGGATACCTCCCGGGAAACGGCAACTGCCTTTATGAAGCTGAATGCATATCTCGATGTGCTGATTCCCCGCGGCGGTGCCGGACTGATTGCCAATACAGTTAAAAATGCAACGGTACCGGTACTGGAAACGGGCACCGGAAACTGTCATGTCTATGTCGATAAGGATGCTGATACTGCCAAGGTGATTCCTATTATCATCAATGCCAAGACACAGCGGACAAGCGTATGCAACGCATGTGAAAGTGTATTGATCCATAAGGATATCAGTGACAGTTTTACACAGGAGCTTCTTGCGTCATTAAAGCAGCACCATGTAAAAATTCATGCGGATTCCCATATATGCGCTTTGGATACGGATTGTATTCCCGCTACTGAGGAGGATTACGCAAGCGAGTATCTGAATTTGGAAATCTCCATAAAAACGGTATCTACTCTGGAGGAAGCCATCACACACATCAACACCTATTCCACACATCACAGTGAAGCAATCATTTCCGAGAATTACACATCGGTTAAAAGATTTCTGAAGGAGGTTGACAGTGCCTGTGTATATGCCAACGCATCTACGCGTTTCTCAGATGGATTTGAATTTGGTCTGGGAGCAGAAATCGGAATCAGTACACAGAAGCTGCATGCACGTGGTCCTATGGGACTGCAGGCTTTAACAACCAAAAAATATATCATATTGGGAGAAGGACAGATACGACCTTGACTCTTTAATATCCAACAACAAAAAGGGAATAAAAAAACGGTTCTTACCCCATTATGTGAATAATATGAATAAATTAAAAATAAGAGAATACAGCGCTATTGTATGTTAATCAATAGAAGTTGCATTCTCTTTTTTGTAAACACCCTAACGTAAGAAAGAGTCAAGAAACCGAAATCTTTTTTAGTTGTATAAAAAACATGCTCTGTACATCACTATAAGGCTATATATCATAGCGTATCATCAAAACCATTCACGGTGCTTATTTTTATAAGGATTTAGAACATGACCGTTTTCAAATGATTACCCAATTGATTCTGCGTCCTTCCCTACATAAATTTCAACCTGTTTACCACAATGTGCCATGCCAATTTTCATTACATTTTCCATATCCATTGCATATTCTTTATCCAGAATTTGTTGAAATCCCTTCTGAGCCAGTTCTTTTAAATTTACATTCGCATCTTTTGTGTATTTCAATTCGATCAGAAATGAAGCTCTATCAATCAGCTTGCTTTTCAGCAATATATCCAGTCTGCCGGAACCTCGCTCACGATTGCTGATGATTTCATATTTGTTATCCAACTGCATGAACAGCCCTAATAGCAGAGTCTGATAGGAATTCTCATTGATTAAATCATCCTCTGGAGGCCAGTTGGTCAAGTAGCTGACAGCAGTCTTCAGGATGTTACGATAACCACTTATAAAAGCATCCCAATTCTTATTCTGAAAATTATCTAAAAGATACGCAACACTGCTTTCATCCAAATGGAAATAATATGCAGTTAAAGACTGAAATTCTCTTTTAATTTCATTATTGGGTATCTTTAACACAAACTTGCCTTCTAAAGCATCTGTAATTTCCTTAATTGTAAGATATCCTGCATTTAGGCACTGCCCGCCTAAGGCGCAAACAAGCCCCAAAGGCTGTTTGTTTCCTTCAACTCATAAAAGGATGCCTCAAAATTTACCAGGGTATTTACTGTTCCTGTCCGTATCAGCTCTTCATAGCCTTCTTTAAATGATGAATCACAATCCTGCATAGCCTGCTTTATCATTTTATTAGAGCTTGTATTCACCCAGTACGGGATCAATTCTCCCCTGTTAACATAATTGATAATGGACCAGGGATTGTAGATAGCAATTCCTCCTATATTGTATCCGTCACGCCTTGGGCGGGCAGCGCCTACATATTCTGAATTTCGGTGTTATACTCATAATCATATGCATGCAGAATTTGTTCCACCTCTGCTTTTTTAAAACCAAAATATTCCGCATACTCCTTATCTTTCACCGTGCAAACAAGCAGATTGTTTAAATCTGAGAAAACATTCTCTTTCACAACGCGCTGTATACCGGTGAGCATCGCATACTGCAAATCATCACTGGTTTTCAGTGACGTATGAAGCATGGAAGAAAGAGAGCTTCGCAAATCGTCATAAATCCCCTGCGTGTGTGCTTCGATGAATGGTGTATCGCGCCTTGGGCGGGCAGTGCCTATTCATCAATAAACAGCATGACCCGTTTTCCATAATACTGGTGACATTTCGTCATAAGAAAACTAATCGCATTTACTACATCTTTTAATGAACCGTTTTGTATATCCGACATACCGCGCAGAATGACATCATATGCCGGTTTTTCAAATATATCGATATTTTCAAGAACCTGCTTATTCTTTTTATATTCCTTTAAAAGCTGCAATTTCATTTGCATGACAATATTATTTTTATCCCCCTTTGCATCCGCAAAAGAAAGAAAAATTGTAGGGTAGGTGTTCATTACCGTGGAATATTCTGTCTGCATAATCTCCGTATCTTTGAATATAGCTTTTGCATCCTTCGTGTTGTCAAAAAAGCTGGCAAGCACGCCATGGGCGGGCAGCGCCTACTCATATTGATTGTTTTTCCCGCTACTAGCGCGCCTCTTGTCGGATACCAAAGGTATCGGCAATATTTCGGTGAAAGTGCCTAGGTCGCGTGATCAGGGTTACTGTTGCTTTACGTTCCAGAAATTCTGCAATCATTCGGCTTTTATCAACCGTATAGTAATCCTCTTCCCGTAATTTTTGATAGCTGTTTACCCCGATAGGTATTGCCTTTCTCATGTTACTCATCACCCGCCTTGTCCTTTTCATTATACCCTATTTTCTCTTATGCTTCATACAAAAATCAAGAAAATGCGGATACAAGTCAAGCATCAACATATTGAATCGAATAAAAATCTGCCTCTTAATATCCTCTAATCATACCTAAATATCTTATTCTCAAGTCTATTAGATAAAATTCTAAAGCAAAACAGCCGTAGCTTTTCTGTAATACGGCTGTTTCATATATCTTATTAGCTATGATAATTTTGCGATAACGGCATCACGATATTCCTCAGTTGTCGAGCTTCCATGCAGATCCGGTGTCAGATATTTCTGCTCCATCAGCACAGCATCCACCGCTTTACGAATGTTCGCAGCACACTCACCTTCCTGTAAATGCTCCAGCATCATACAGGCAGACCACAGCAGTGCCGTCGGATTTGCGATATGCTTTCCAGCGATATCCGGTGCAGAGCCGTGTACCGCTTCAAACATTGCATAGTCCGTTCCGATATTACTGCTTGGTAGAAGCCCCAGCCCCCCAATCAGGCCGCTTGTCAGATCACTGACAATATCCCCGTACAAATTCGGCATCACCATGACATCGAAGGTTTCCGGGCGCATGACCAGCTGCATACATACATTATCCACGATTTTATCATCCGCTTCGATATCCGGATAGTCCTTTGCGATTTCCTGAAAGATGGAAAGAAACATCCCGTCACTCATTTTCAGAATATTTGCCTTATGTACACAGGTAACCTTTTTTCTGCCATTTGCCCGTGCATATGCAAAAGCATCCCGTATGATGCGTGTACTGGCCTTGCGTGTGATAATCTTTGTCGCATGCACCGTATCCGCATCAATCTGTTCCTCCACACCAACATACAAATCCTCTGTATTCTCGCGGAAGGTCACAATATCCACATGGTCAAACGGTGTCTTTACTGCCGTATTGGATTTTGCAGGACGAATATTCGCATATAAATCATATTTATTTCGGAGCGTCACATTCAGGGAACGAAATCCCTTTCCAATTGGTGTTGTAATCGGAGCCTTCAATAAAATACGGTTTTTCTCGAAGGATGCAAACGCCGCATCCGGAATCAGCTTCCCGTTGCGCTCATATTCCGCTTCTCCAACCTCAAAGCATTCATAAGCCAATGGTGCCTTTGCTGCCATTAGAATCTGTAACACGGCATCCACGATTTCCGGTCCGATGCCGTCTCCCTTAAATACTGTTATCGTTCTCATCTCATCTGTCCTCCATTTTTACATATTTCTTCACACTGCCGACATATTTGGTTGCCGGACGCATAATTCTTCCATCGTATTCCTTGTTTTCAATATTGTGGGCAAGCCATCCGATGGTTCTCGCCATAACAAACAACGGTGTAAACAAATCCTCCGGAATGCCCATCATGCCATATACAAAGCCGCTGTAGAAGTCCACATTGCTGGATATATGCACCCCCTTAACATCCAGTATGACCTCCTTTGCGCACTGCTCAAAGCGCTGATAAAATTCATACTCCCTGACCTTGCCCTTTTTCTCGGCAAGCTTTTCAATATATTCCTGCAGTACCTCACTTCGCGGATCGCTCAGCGTATAAATCGCATGCCCCATTCCATATACTAAACCACTGTAATCGTAAAACTGCTTATGCAGGATACGGTAAATCAGTGCCTTGATTTCAATATCATTTTCACAGTAGCCGATTTCTTCTATAACAGCTTTCATCATACCGCTCACCTTCAGATTGGCACCACCATGCCTTGGTCCCTTCATACTGCCAATGGCTCCGACCATGGAGGAATAAAAATCCGTTCCGGTGGAGGAGATGACCACATTGGTAAACGTTGAGTTGTTCCCTCCGCCATGATCCGCGTGTACAATCAGCATCATATCCAGCAGCTTGGCCTCCAGATCGCTGAATGCATGATCCTTGCGCAGCATATACAAAATATTCTCCGCAATGGAAAGCTGCTCCTGTGCCGGATGGATCACCAGGCTTTCCTTATTATACCGGTGCATTTTGCTCTGATAGGCATAGCAGATGATCGAAGGCAGCTTGGCAAGAATATTCAGACCCTGCTCCAGCGTATTCTCCACCGATATGTTGTCCGGTGCATCATCATAATCATATAAGGCAAGCACTGCCTGTTGCAGCCGGTTCATCAGATTTTTTCCCGGCATATGCAGAAATTTGGATTCCAGAAAGTCATCCGGCAGCTCATAATGCGCACGCAGATAGCCACAGAACTCCTGCAGCTCCTCCTTCTTCGGAAGATAGCCGAAGAGTAATAAAAAGCAGGCTTCCTCGTACCCGCAAATCGTTTCATAATTTCTGCCATGGATGATGTCCCGCAGCTCTATGCCCCGATAGTACAGCTTTCCTATATCATCTGTTTTCACTTCTTCAACATATTTATAACCGACAACGTCCGCAATTTTGGTCAGACCGACACGTACTCCGGTGCCATCTTCATTTCGCAGACCCTTTTTAATATCATACTTGCGAAACAGATCATTTGCGATATCGTTATGCTCCCGCGCCTTCTGGTAAAAAGAATTCAAATGCTCATTCATTTCCTCTACCTCCTTTTACAGTATTCTTTCACCATTATATCATAATTTTCATAAATTCAATGAAATATTTTCATTTTTCATGATATAATATTCCATGTATACGAGAAAGGAAGGGAAGTTATGCCAACAATAACCGAGAAAATCATACAGAAGCATCTGGTAGAAGGGGTGATGGAGCGAGGAAAACCCATCGCAATCCGCATTGATCAGACACTGACACAGGATGCCACAGGAACCATGGCCTATCTGCAGCTGGAGGCGATGGGTGTGGATCAGGTCAAAACCGATCTGTCTATCAGCTATGTCGACCATAATACATTACAGAGCGGCTTTGAAAACGCCGATGATCACAAATATTTACAGACGGTGGCAATGAAGCACGGTGTTCGTTTTTCACGTCCCGGTAACGGAATCTGCCACCAGGTTCATCTGGAGCGCTTTGCAAAGCCGCAAGCTACCCTTTTGGGAAGTGATTCCCATACACCGACTGCGGGAGGCATGGGGGCTTTGGCTATTGGAGCCGGCGGTCTGGATGTTGCCTGTGCCATGGCCGGCATGCCGTTTCATCTCAACATGCCGAACATTATCAACGTTCGGTTACATGGTTCCCTGACAAAGGGTGTCAGCTCCAAGGATATCATTTTAAAGGTATTACAGATACTGAGTGTAAAAGGCGGTGTGGGGAATGTTATAGAATACAGCGGAGACGGTGTACGAAGTCTGAGTATCCCCCAGCGTGCCACCATTACCAATATGGGAGCTGAGCTCGGTGCAACGACCTCGATTTTTCCAAGTGATGAGGTTACACGGGAATTTTTAAAGAAACAGCACCGTGAGGATGCTTATGAGGAACTGAAAGCCGATGAGGATGCTGTTTATGATACCGTTATCGATATTGATCTGAACACACTGGAGCCGATGATCGCCATGCCGCATTCTCCGGACAATGTTCTTCCTATCAGCGAGGTGCTCGGTCTGAAGGTGGATCAGGTAGCCATCGGAAGCTGTACCAATTCCTCCTATATGGATATGATGAGCGTTGCCGGTATTCTGAAGAATAAAACCGTAGATCCAAATGTCAGTCTGGTTATTTCTCCGGGCTCCCGACAGGTACTGCATATGATTTCGCAAAACGGTGGTCTCTCCGATATGATTTCCGCAGGTGCCAGAATACTCGAATCCACCTGTGGTCCTTGTATCGGCATGGGACAGTCACCGATTACCAATGCACTTTCCCTGCGTACCTTTAACCGGAATTTCTACGGCAGAAGCGGTACCCTGAGTGCGAAGGTTTGTCTGGTTTCTCCGGAAACCGCAGCTGCAAGTGCACTGTACGGCTATATTGTTGATCCACGTACCGTGGAGTATGAGCTGCCACAGGAACCGGAAGTCTTTACCATTGACGATTCCATGATCATTGTTCCGGATGCAGAAACAGCTGCGGAAACAGAGGTTGTGCGCGGTCCCAATATCAAGCCACTGCCAATCAATACCCCATTGGAGGATCGCATTGACAAAAAGGTCATGATTAAGGTAGGTGACAATATCACCACCGATCACATTGCACCGGCAGGTGCAAAGGTGTTGCCTTACCGTTCCAATATTGAAAAAATCAGTGAATTCATCTTCATGAACGTAAAAGCAAGCTTCCATGATGACTGCCTCAAACACGGAGGAGGATTTATTATTGCAGGAGCCAATTATGGACAGGGAAGCTCCCGTGAGCATGCCGCATTAGCCCCAATGTATCTGGGAATCAAAGCGGTGATTGCCAAAAGCTTTGCACGGATCCACCGTGCCAACCTGATCAATTTCGGCATTATTCCGTTTACCTTCTGTAACGAGGAGGATTACGATACCATTGATGAACTGGATGAATTAACTATCACAAATTTGAAATCCCTTGCGGAGCATACACCGGTGGAGGTAATGAATATCACGAAAAACAAAAGCTTTCAGGTTTTCCATAGTCTGACACAGCGTGATATTGAAACCATACTGGCCGGAGGTACATTGAATCTGATTCGTCAGAATCAAAGCTAAACCAAATCAGCAGCTAATATGTACAGTCATATTTTAACTGCAATCAACAGGCGCAAGCTCTCCACCTACAGGGCTTGCGCCTTTAACATGCTGTCTTGTTTGCCTTTTCTCTCAGTTTTCATATGCTTTTATTATAATTTCTATTACAATAAAGGAAAGAAATGAAATAAATCGCAGGCGTGATTCGTTTACAGTACAGAAAGAAGGGATTCTTATGAAAAAAACAGTACGTATCCTATGTGTGCTTCTGCTTCTCACCGGCTGCTCCTCCCTGCAAAAGACAGCACCAAGCAAAACGGAAAAACCGCAGGAGCAGGCAAATCCAAAAATCGCAGCACCCGCTGATATCCACTATCCAAAAAGTCCTTCCATCGAGGATCATGATGCACAAATCGCCATAGTAGACGATAATCCTGTAGACGGTACCTTGCTGAGCGGCTATGCGGATTTCTCACAGGAAAGCTTTTCCGCAATCCTAAAGACCGCTTCCGATAATGTCAGCTATTCCCCGCTGAGCTTGTATTATCCGCTGATGATGACACTGCAGGCAAGTGAGGGACAGACAGCAGAGCAGCTGCAGACGCTGCTTCATGTTGACGGCAGGGATTCTGCAAAAAATATGGGGAATCTGTATCGCCGTTTATATACCGACAATGAAAGCGGACAGCTGAAAATTGCAAATTCCTTATGGATACAAAATTCATATCCGGTAAATAAAGACTTTATAGAAACCGCAAATAAGCAGTTTTATGCCGCTGCCTATGATGTGGATTTTTCACAGGCAAAGACTGCGGACCTTATGGCTGCGTGGATTCGTGAGCACACCAATGGAAATCTGTCCCCCTCTATAAGGACAAATGAATCCATGCGCATGGCGATTCTCAACGCAGTTTACTATAAAGCACGGTTTGATACTGAGTTCGATAAAAAGGATACAAAAAAGGATATCTTTTATGCACAGGATGGTAAGGTTGATACAGATTTCATGCATAAGGAGATGGGATCTCATTTCTTTATTGACAACAAGGACTATGCCGCCACTTCCCTGACATTGAGCAATTCCTCCAGCCTGACGCTGGTACTGCCAAAGGAAGGTAAGGATATCCGCAGAATGATGGAGCAAAAGGAATTTCTACAGGAATTACTGAAGGACGATACCGAGGGAGCAGATTTTGGTATCGTGAAGCTCTCTCTGCCAAAGTTCAAGGTTCATTCCAAGCTGCAGCTTGCGGATACCTTAAAAGCTATGGGTGTCACCTCTTTGTTTGATATAGCCGCAGAGTTAAATGGTATAACGAATGAAAAGCCCTTTTTTGTTTCAGATATCCAGCAGGAAACCAGCATTGCACTGAATGAGGAGGGGATTGAAGCAAGTGCATATACGATGATTGGTGCCACAGGTGCCGCTAATATGGAGCATCCTAAGGTTCTGGATTTGAACCTGAACCGCCCGTTTCTCTATGTGATTTCCACCCGTATGGATGGTGTTGAACTTCCGCTTTTTATCGGCGTATGCAGTAATCCTGCATCATAAATGATAAAAGCAGGTAAACTCTGCTGATGACACCGTATTTCCCATGCGGGTATCATAAAAGCCCAAAGCTGACAACAGGTCCATGCTTCACAATTCCACATATTCAAAATTATCATCCTGCTGTTTCACAGCCTTCTGCCTGTGCTGTATTCTCTTCGATATAACCAATCGCCTTAAGAATACACACATCGTAGATATATTATCCCTCCTTGTTTGTACCCATACATAGTACAGGTCCTTTTGCTTCCTACAGCCGATAATGAAAAAAGCTGAAGCCTTTATTGCAGGTTCAGCTTTTTTCAAGTAAACTATTTAGCATTTCGATCTGTCAGCTGTGCTTTTAAAGCATCATATGTACTACACTCCAAAATGCTGATGAGAGCATCCTCAACCTGTTGCGTAGTCAATGTATCCACCCAGGCATCATCCACGCCATACTTGTGTAGTAACAGTAATTTTAAGGAAGTTCTTTTACCTTCCTCCATTCCTGATTTTTTAGCTTCTGCTGTTTGCTCCCTCAGATTGGCCTGGACTGCGCGTTCGGCAAATTCTGCCGATTCCGCCCAGCTGAATAACTGATTATCTTCTTTCATTTCATTATATTTTTCCACTGCCACATCCACCATCCTTCTCTTCATGTTTAGTATAGCATCATCCGGATTATATGCAAGCACATAACAAAATGTTTCAAATTCTGTCAGATTTTTTATGCCTCCAACTTCCCTGATTCGCTGTTTGATCATCGGCAGGAATACGATAGCCCGATTCAGTGTGCCATTGGGCTCCTCCTGATTATCTTCATCCTTCACCTTATAGTGACGAATCATACGTCCTCCTGCTTTTGGCATCGAATTCATAAAAATAATCTGATAAAACGGCTTCAGCTTGGTATAATCATTGCCCTGCTTCAGCTGTCTGCCAACCAGGCGGTAGCCATACTGCTGAAATCGCAGCTGTTCTTCCTGTGTATAACCGGATACCTGCATTTCCAAATCATAAAAATGGCCTGCCTCATCCTCCAATACAACATCCAGTACTGCTCGTTTTCCGAAAAAGACTTCCGGCAGCAGTTCAGGGTTCAGCACTTTTGTTGTTTGAACCTTTAAACCGTAAATCTCTTCAATAATCCTGCTTCTCAGCAGCTCAGAGCCTGCATCCTCTCCAATCAGCATATACTTGAAAAAAACATCATTGTGAAAGGGAATCGGATACTCCCTTTTCATCTCTTTTTGCATATGTACAATCCTCCTTTTTTTTTATATACAGTCTTATATACGTATGAAAAGGACAAAACTCCTAAAATATATTGAAATTCGTTAAAAAAGTATAAGGTAAGACAGGAAGCATACTTGCACTGCCCGAAACCACCCTCTACCATATTGCTATTTTACCGGCATACAACACAACCGGCATTTTTCGATATAAGGATGGATGCGCAGCAGAATACCCATAATACCGGAATGTTCTGCCTTCCGGCTCCCTTTTTTGCATCCCCTGCTTCCTGCTGATATCTTTCAGAGAATGAACAACTATGCTCATCCAAAGCCTCTCGTATGTTCATCATGTAAAAGACTGTGTTTGATTCACAGCTTTATACGGCTGGATGTCCCCTACTATACAAGAAAAAAGAGCAGTCTTCCCATAGCATGAAGTCGGCCCTTCTTTATGATGCATTCCTTTGTGCTTCCTTATTTTTTCTTATGAAATTTCTGTTCGCTTTCCGGATCCTTGACAAATGCCAGGAACAGCATGCCCAGCAGCATCATCGGAATCAGACCGAGAATACCATATTGTGTTTCTCCGGTAATCATGATAATTGTAGATACCGCCATCGGCCCTAATATTGCCGAGAATTTGGAGAATACAGAGAAAAATCCAAAAAATTCATTGGAATCTGCTTTATCCGGAATCAGCTTGGCAAAGTAGGAACGGGAAACGGACTGGATACCGCCCTGAAACATACCGACCAGCAACGCCACCACCCAGATAAAAGACGGATAGGTCTTAATCAGGGATCCTGCCAGTACGACACCGACATAACCGATGATTCCGGCATAGATCATTTTCTTACTGCCTACATGCTCCACCAGCTTACCAAACAGAATGGAGAACGGACAGGCAACAATATTGATGACAATTACGACCACCAGACTCATGACATCACTGATTCCCATCTCTGTCGCAAGGGAAACCGCCATTTTGATAACCGTATTCACACAGTCAATATAGAAAAAGTAGGATATACAGAACAGAAAGATATTTTTATTCTTTTTAATATCACGGAATGTGTGATATAAATGAGAAAACGATTCCCGCACAACATGCGGTACCGGTTCGTGAAAATTTTTCTGCTTCACATGTTTCAGCATTGGACGCGAATATACAAGCCACCAAAGTACGGCCATTCCCATCGTAAGACCGCAGGCCATCCGATAACTCAGGGTAAAGGAACCAAGCACCAGATCACCGGTCTTCGGATCACCGAGAAGTGTTACCAGCGCAAAGGGTATCACGAAAATCAGAAACGGCAATACAGAGCCGATATAGCCCCATGCATAGCCGGCAGCACTCACCTTATCCACCCGTTCATCATCGCAGACATCCACGATAAAGGCATCGTAGAAAATAATGGAACCGTTATAGCCGAGCATAGCAATAATGAAAATTACAATCGCCGCACGGTAGTCGATGAATGGCAGGGCAAGGCCAAAGCCGCCAAAGATGCCCATAAACAGGAAGAACTTAAACATCTTCATTTTCTTATCCTTGTAATCCGCCATCGTTCCAAGCACCGGTGATATCACGGCCAGAATAATCGCATAGATTGCATTTGCCCAACCGACATACACACTGCTGTCACCGGGTGTAATTTTCGCAATCAGCAGCGGAAATATGACAGTACAGGTGGTCAGCACCTGCGCTGAATTTCCCACATCATATAAAATCCAGCTGGTTTCCTCTTTGGTAAAGCCAAGTTTTGTCAGAATTTTTGTGAACATATTATTCGTTCCTTTCTCTTCATAAAGACAGTGTAGCACAGGGATATTGTCTTGGGGATACGGATAACAAAAGCTTAACAATTTTCAACAGCAAGAAGCTGTGCCCGGATACAGCAGCCGTGGATCTCCACCACAGCATATCCGCTATGCGGAGTCCCATAGCATACAGAACCCGGATTGATCAAAACGACACCGTCAACCTCGGTAAAGCACTGATGATGCGTATGTCCGAAAAACAGCGTGTCACAACCCTTTCGTTTCGCATAGGCTGCCAGCTTTCCATACAGGGTGCGCATGCACAGACCCATGATTTCATCGTTTGGAACATGGTGCATTGCGAGAACCTCCTGTACAGTTTCATCATCGAAGATATCACCATGCAGACAGATTGCCTTACGTCCCTCCAGCGTCAGCTTTACCTTTTTGGGGAGCCGTTGTGTGCGGTCATGATTGCCTTTCACAATGGTGCATTCATCGATTTCCCGTAACGGAAAGCCGACATCCCCCAGATGGATTTTCAAGTCTGCAGCTGCGTGCTCCTGCAAAATGCTTCTTGCAGTCTTTAACTCTCCATGTGTATCGGACATCAATAGAATTTTCATGTTGTACACCTTCATATCTGTTAGCTTTATTATAATATGATTCCCGAAGAATAGAAACAGAAAGTTTACAATTCAAGAAAAACAGCGGTTTCTCTCAAAATTGTGCAGTTGTCCGTAGGCATGCAGCCTTACCTTGCAAAGCCCTATATATCTTTTCCCTGTGATAGCGCAATACGCCTAGATAGGCGTTGCATCTTCACATATCTTATACTGAGATACAAAGATGATCTCAGAAAATAAAAGGAGGATTTCAATATGTATAACAATTGTGGATGTAACAGAGAATTTGGTTTCAATGATGGCTGCGGGTACAACCGTTCTGAATGGAACAGCGGATGTGGATGCAACAACGATTACTACAACGACAACGCTGCACTGTATGAAGCAGAATGTGTAGCACGTGCTGCTCTGCGTCGTAGAAACAGAGAAAACCGCTGTGCTCGTGAATTCGTTCGCTGTATGAAAAACGCCCGCTGCGGTTACTAGTCAGCTGGGCTTGAAAGGTCTGTGATCCGCAGGCCTTTTTTTATATGTAAATGACAACAGTGCAATATATGAAACCGACTGCCATTCGCAGGAAAGTGTATATAAATGAAATAAACACAGAAAGTAAATAAAATGAATATTCTCTGCCACCTGACGGTAAGGCCCGGCAATGCAAAAGCAATAAAAGAATCAGCCCGGGAAGAATCAAAATAAAGGCTGTTTCATTTGCAGACGCCTCGTATCACAGCTTGCGGTTTTTGTACCTTTATGCCATAATAAATAGCAGAAATAAAGGGAGGACAGCTTATGGAGCATAAAGGAACTACTGTCATTACATCAAAAAGACTGCTTCTGCGTCGTTTTGTCATAGAGGATGCAGAGGCGATGTTTCATAACTGGGCCAGTGATCCAGATGTATGCCGTTTTCTGACCTGGCCGCCGCATCCGGATGTCAATGTCACTCGTCGTATTCTTCAGAATTGGATTACAAGCTATGCACAGCCGAATTTCTATCAATGGGCCATTGCATTACAGGAACATCCGCATAATGTCATTGGCAGTATATCCGTTGTCGCTCAGAATGAGGAATTGGATCTGGTACATATCGGCTATTGCTTAGGAAAAGAATGGTGGCATCTGCATATCACCAGTGAAGCATTCACAGCCATCATTCCCTTTCTGTTTGAAGAGGTGAAGGCAAACCGCATAGAAACAAGGCACGATCCGGATAATCCGAATTCCGGAAGAGTCATGCGTTCCTGCGGACTTACCTATGAAGGGACGGCAAGAGAGGCAGACCGCAGCAACCGCGGTATCGTGGATGCCTGCAATTACAGCCTTCTGAAAAAAGAATATCCGCAATGGCTTCATGAAAGAGGCATCACATCCACAGCTTTCAGATAAAGACTTTTCACAGATACTCCCACATACTTGCATTTTCCGGATGTCTATGCTTCCGTATACAGGTTGCATATGCAAAAAACAGATAAAAAAAACCTTTCTTTCTTATCTGTCAATGGATAATTCACAGGCTGTAATATAATGAAAGAAGAAATAAGCTCCTGTATTATCAGAATTTATTTCTTCTTTTAATTTTAGCTTTTTATTTCTGCACCCTGCTGAGCAGAAATCAACCTTATCGACAGCAGCTCTTTTTCACGACATATGGAAAGGTATCAAATCATAGCATTCAGAATATACTGAAGTGCCTGCTTTCCATCCATTTTCCCAAAGGTTTTCATATCGATGATATGTATGGGAATATCAAAGCAATTCAGCTTCTTTTTCATGGAATCCTTTAAGTAACGCATCTGCGGTGCAAGCCAGATGGCCTGCATGTGATATTCGAAGTGATAGCGGCGAATGAATTTTTCGTCAATGATTTCCGCAGAGCCGTAAGCAAGGACAAGATCATTTTCCCGCAGGGCATCCTCCAGATGATTTCCCAGCTCATGTATTTCTTCCACATAAATCTGTTCCCTGCAGCTTGCCTTTTGGATCTGCTTGCAAAACATACCGCTGGTATTTCCGGTCGCACAGCATACATAAACTAGCATACGGGTTCCTCCTTTAGAAAAGCTCGTATTTCTTTCAGAAAGGCATCTCTTTGATCAGTGAACACCTCATGCCCGCAATGCTCATAGAAACGCTTGATGATTGTTTTCCTTTCGCATGCGGCGAGTTCATCATACAGCGTCCTCCAGCTACAGACAGGATCGTCCTTCCCCTGCAGAATCAGCAGCGGCACTTCACAGGCATCAAACAGGCCGTGAAAGCTGTGTTGGAAAAACCAGGATGACATCGCGCAGATATGACGAAGAGATTTAGATGGATTGTCTGCACTGTAAATAAAGGCACGAAAATCCTCCATCGCAAACAAAGCCTCCGGTGTGGGCGGATCCTCTGCTTTTTGAGGCAGCTCCTTCATACGCACACGAAAAGCTGCGGACATGCGTTCAAACTGTTCCAGCAGCTGTGAACGGCTGAAGCTGATTGCTGGTGAGCTCAGAATACAGCCTGTCAGCTCCTGCGCAAACCGTTCCAGACACAGAGCAGCCAGACAGCCGCCAAAGGAGCCACCCCATACATACAGACGCTTTACACTCCAGCGTGATCTGGTATCCTGTATCACACGCAGGACATCATTTGTAAGTGTATCTATACACAGACCCTTTTTCAAATCATATGATGATGCACCGCTTCCCCGCTGATCAAAATGGATACAAAGGGCATCCTCCTCCAATGCACGAAACGCCGGCAGCTCCATAATCGCCTGTGCACCGCTGCCGGGTCCGCCATGCAGAAAAATAATCGCTGTGCCCCTGTCAAATCTACCACAGGCATACACCTGCAAAAGACAGTCCTTGCTTTGTATTTGATAACGTTCCATAGGTCCCTCCCACTCGTATAAGCTCATCATAGCATGCCGTAATCGCTTATGCAAGATGGAATGCGCATATTCGGTTAAGCGGTTACGCAAATACACTCCTATCCCCTTATGAATGACACCCCTTGACAGAATACGACAAAGGATATAAGATAACAGTGTTATGTGCAGGAGGTGAGAGAATGCAGCAGGAAACAACACGCGAAAGACTGCTGGAAAGCGCAAGCCGTGAATTTTTATCAAACGGCTATCAAAAAGCATCCCTGAGAACCATTTGCAGGAATGCCGGCGTTACCACAGGTGCCCTGTACTTTTTCTTCAAGGACAAATCGGCCTTGTTTCATGCCCTGGTCAAGGATGCCGCAGAAGCAGTCATGCAGATGCTTTACCAGCATACCAGCTTTGAGGAAGAGGTGTACAGCAATACCGACCAGCTCATGGATATGGAGCATGATATTCGCTTTGCTCAGGAGCTGATTTCCTTTTACTATGCACATGAAACGGCACTCGAGCTGCTGTTCAACTGTTCCTGGGGATCCGCATATCAGGATTTCACCGAGCAGATCATTGCTTACCTGGTCAAACGGAATACGAAAATCATCTCTGCGATGGTGAAGGACGATGACACGGTATTCAATGCGTGCACATTGCACTGGCTTTCCCAGATACAGGTCGAGGCATTTCTGCACATATTATCTCATCACTACTCTCAGGAACAGGCATTGCATCAGATTCGCATTGTCGTTACCTTTCTGCGGGGTGGATTCGAGGGTCTGTATCAACAGGCCGTCAAAAACTAGATCAGGGGAATACTCCCCTTTTCTTTTACCGCATAACATAACAGCGTTATGTTATGCCAGGCATATCAATAAAGGAGGAAGTTGTATGTATCTGCAGGCAAACAATGTAGAGAAGTTTTATGGAAACAAGGAAGCACGCGTTCAGGTTTTGAAGGGAATCAGCTGTGGCATTGAGCAGGGAGAAATCTGTGTACTGCTGGGGCCCTCCGGCTCTGGTAAATCCACTTTTTTAAATCTGATTGGCGGCATTGAACGCATTGATAAAGGAGAATTACTGATTGGCGGCAAGGACCTGGCAGGGATGCCGGATAAGGAGCTTGCCCTCTATCGGCGACATACGCTTGGCTTTGTCTTTCAATCCTACCATCTTGTCAGCAATCTGACGGTAAAGGAAAACATGGAATCCGGAGCATATCTTGGACGACATCCCAAATCCATTGAAGACCTGCTGGAGAGGCTGGGGCTGACACAGCATCGCAATAAGTATCCGAACCAGTTGTCCGGAGGTCAGCAGCAGCGCTGTGCCATCGGTAGGGCACTGGCGAAAAATCCGGAGCTTCTTCTATGTGATGAGCCGACGGGTGCTCTGGATTATCATACCTCCAGAGACATACTGCGACTGCTGGAGGAAATCAACCGCGATTTTCAAACAACCGTGATTCTTGTGACCCATAATGCGGCATTCGCCGATATGGCACATCGTGTCCTGTGGCTGAAGGACGGCCGTATCACCCAGGTGCACTGCAATGCACAGCGTGTAGCGGCTGATGCACTGGAATGGTAGGTGATCGTGATGCGAAATCCCCTGCATAAGACTTTAAAAAAAGAATTTCTTCGCAACCGCTCCCGTTATATTTCTCTTTCCCTTGTTTTGATCCTCATGATCGGTGTAGTAACCGGCTTTCTCAGCGTTGCCTACAGTGCCAAAGAGCTGCTGATCAAGGATCAGATCAGCAGTAAGGTGGAGGACGGACAGCTTGCCCTGCGGGATAGGATGGATGTAAAGACCAAAACAAAGCTGGAAGCACTCGGTTTAAAGGTGTACGAGCAATTTTATACAGAGCAGTCAGTCAGCAGGGATACCATGGTGCGCGTATACCGGAAACGCTTTGACATCAACCGTGCCACACTGCATGAGGGTCGTATGCCGAACAAACAAACGGAAATCGCTCTGGACCGCCTTTTTGCATTGAAAAACGGCTATAACATCCGGGATACGATACGCATGTCAGGCAAAAGCATGACCATCACCGGACTGATTTCAGTCCCCGATTATACCTCTCTGATTCAGAAAAACAGTGATATGATGATGGATCCCATCCATTTCGGTATCGCGATTGTCACAGATACCGGTTTTCAGACGCTGTCCAATGATCGTATGGTTTACAGCTACAGCTATTATTTGGATGATCGAGAGCTGAATGATTTTCAAAAACAAAAACGAGCCGATGATATACAGGAAATTTGTATCAAGGAGGGGGCAGTGCTGGAAAATCTATTAACTGCACAGATGAATCAGGCCATTTCCTTTTTGCCAAATGATATGGGAAGTGATATTCCGATGGTTCAGACACTGCTGTACATCATCCTGATGATTCTGGCTTTCATTTTCGTCGTCATATCACAAACAATGATAGAGGAACAGGCATCCGTTATCGGTACACTGCTAGCCAGCGGCTATACCAGACGGGAGCTGCTTCAGCATTATATGATGCTTCCAACAATACTTATCATCGTATCTGCAGGTATCGGTAACCTTATAGGCTATACACTGTTCCCAAACCTGTTTACAGACATGTATTACAGCAATTACTGTCTGCCGCCGCTCTCCATACAGCCTGTCTGGGAAGCACTGCTGTCCACTACCGTTATGCCGTTTATTTTCATGATGCTGATTCTGTATATGCTTCTGAAGCGCAGACTGCGTCTATCCCCGCTTCGCTTTTTGCGAAAAGATCTGCGCAGGCATCGGCAGCGCCGCTATATCCCCCTGCACGGCAGCTCATTTTTTCAGCGCTTTCGCATTCGGATCATCTTGCAAAATAAGGGCAGCTATCTCGTTTTGTTTCTCGGTATCATCTTTGCCAGCTTTCTCTTAATGTTCGCTCTCATCCTGACCCCATCCATGGAACAGTATATCAGGAACTTGGAGGCAGACAGCCGCTGTGATTATCAGTATCTTTTGAAAGCACCGGTGCAGGCGGACGGAGAAAAGGTGACGCTGACCTCACTGAAGGCCTATTATGTGGGGGGTGACCTCGATCTGGATGTGACCCTGTACGGACTCGGGCCGAATTCCGGCTATTACACGGATATGACACTTTCATCAGACCCCAAAAGCATTGTTATTTCTTCTGATTTCGCATCTAAGATGTCATTGCAGGTTGGCGATGCAATCACTCTCCGCAATCCCTACCGTGATAAAGCCTATTCCTTCACCATTCAGGACATCTATCCATATAATACCGGTTTCTCTGCTTTTATGCCAAGAAATCAGCTGAATCAGCTATTGCATGAGGACCATACCTATTTCAACGGCTATCTTTCCAATCAACCGCTGGATATCGAGGAAGCATATGTCCAAAGCGTAGTAACGCGCAGTGATCTCGTGAAAATCAATGAACAGATGACGCAAGCCTTTTCCCAGCTGCTTCCCGTTTTGACCTCGGTATCCATTGCGATTTATCTGGTGGTATTGTATATCCTCACCCGGCTTGTCATTGACCGCAATGCCATTTCCATGTCCTTTCTGAAGGTTATGGGCTATACAGCGAAAGAGATTCGCAGTCTGTATCTGCATGCCACCACCCTTGTTGTGCTCGCATCCCTTACAGCGGCTCTCCCCTTATGCAATATTGCTCTGCGCTATCTTATGAAATTTGCCTTTATGAAATTCACAGGCAATCTGAGCGTCTATATCCCGGGTTACGTGTATTTTCTGGTATTTGTCACCGGAGGAGTCGCATATCTGTTCATAAAAGCTCTGTTGACAAGGCGAATTGAGCAGATGGAACTTGGTTACGCCTTAAAAGAGGATGCATGATTCACGCACGGATATCGTAAAGGGTTCCTCAGGCTGTTCTACAGCTTATAGTCACAGGCAGGATTCCATAAGCACCGCTTTGGCGTTCGGCTTGCTTCCATTGAATCCTCCAATGCGAAATTTTGACAGGTAAACATATATTTTTGAAGCCGTCATTCAGTATATAAAAAAATAGCATCAAAAGAAAAGGGGGCATCGCTTTTTGCGTTGTACCCCTTTCTATTAGCATAGCCCGATTTCCATATTCCCTGCTAGATCCAATTCATCAACGTACATGTGATTGCAGTCCTCTTCATCTACCTGTATCCGGAGTATGGGATATGTGATTTTCGATTTGCGATCAAAAGCAGACACTGTCGACAGTTCAAACACAGCGGTAACAAGGCAGCTACTATCTGTATGACTGCCTGCAAGCCTGCGCTTCCTAAGCACAGATAGGAAACAGTTTCTAACCATCACGACAGCAAGCCTATCACGCAGCTTTACTCTTCCATCCTACAAAATCAATACAGCGGATATGAAAAAAACGCTGATACAGTGTGTTGCTTTCTGCCTGTCTGTTTGCTTTCAACGATATTCTATGATACAATTTCCATACGGAAAACATTACATACAACGCTTTAAAATCATCAAATCACAGCAGTATACAACACCTGGGTTCAGATTACGGATTCAGGAAGTGAGGAGCGCAAGATGAATAGCAAACACTTGGGAATGGGCATTCTGATAGCTGCACTTTTTCTGACCGGCTGCGGCAGACAGAAAATCACATCATATGAGCCGGATACAACACATGCGTCATTACCGGAAACAAAGCTGACATTTTTCGGTTATAAATATGAAGCAATCAATGTCACAGCGATTGAAGACAGCCTGCGTGACTTTATGCAGGAGAACGAGCATATCTCCATCACCTATGAAGGCATTAAGGGTGTGGATTACTACGAAGTGCTTGATAAACGGATCAGCACCAAAAACGGTGACGATATCTTCATGGTTGATCAGGCCTCTATGCTTGATTTGCAAAAAAAGGGCGTTCTGGCAGATCTGTCCGACCTTTCAACAATCTATGATTTCAGTGATCTTGTGAGAAATCAAATGAATGCAAACGACACCCTGCAGTATGTTCCAACCTCCATATCGGCTTTCGGTCTGTATTGCAATGAGGACCTCTTAAAGAAGCATAAGCAGAAAATACCAAAGAATCTGCAGGAATTTATGGATGTCTGTGCCTATTTCAAAAATAAAGGAATCACCCCCATCGTGGCGAACAATGATATTTCCTTAAAGACCATCATTCTGGCAAAGGGACTGTATCCCGTGTATCAGCAACAGGATAAGGATGCGGCTATGGAGCAGTTCAATACCGGGGAACGCGATCTTGCTAAGACACTGGAGCCCGGCTTTGCACTGGTGGAGGAAATGATTCAGCGTGGCTATGTCGATGCCGATGAGGCTCTTAAAACAGAAAAGACCAAGGATGATCTGATTCTGTTTGCCAAAGGAGAACAGCCGTTTATGCTGACCGGTGCTTGGGCTGCTCCACGTCTGCGCGACCTGCAACCGAAGTTCACCTTTTCCATACATCCTTATCCCATTCTCGAAGATGGCTGTGCAATGGTGATCAATATTGATACCCGCATCAGTGTCAATGCGAACAGTCCGCATGTGAAGGAAGCAAAGCAGTTTGTGGAGTATCTGACACAGAAGGATGTCCTATGGAAATTTGTAAACAGCCAAAGCTCCTTCAGTCCCTTAAAGGATGAACAGATGGCGCAGGACATTGCCATACAGCCTATGGAGCCGTATCTCACCAACGGCAGAAGTGTGATCGGTGCCGATGACAATCTGATCTATCCCATCTGGAACCTCACCCGTGAGAGTACACAAAAGCTGTTAAAAAAGGAAGAACGGGCTTCTGTTCTCGCAGACCTTCGAAAACAGCTTGCACAGATACGAAAGGAAAACAGCCATGAAGACAATAACTAAACGCTCTTTCTTTATCCTGTTCTCCATTGTATCTGCCACTGGTATCATACTGGCAGCCATTGCCTTTGTAACAAATGTAAAATCTTTACTCTGGGAGAAGTCTGTGACAGATATCATCGAAGTCACACAGCAGGGCTCTCATGCACTGGATACCTATATAGAAAAAGATTACGATACCCTGCATCTGTTTGTGCGGGAGCTGCAGAAAACCAGTGCAGCTGATAAAAATTCCATTCAGGAAATCGTCAGTGTATTCAATGAAGACGGCACCTCCTTTTACTGCAGCGACCTGTCCAGCGGAATCACCTACTCCAATCTTCCGGAAAAGATACCGCGCATGACAAAGGAGCAGAGAAAGATGTATGCCAAAATGAGTGGAAGCAGTATACGCGATCCGTTTCTCGACGGCTATACCGGTGTAAAAACGATCGGTGTGTTTGAACGCTTTACCTTTCGGGATGGTACACAGGGAATTGCACAGAAAACCAGACCGCTGACTTCCATGACCGAACGCTTCTCCCTCTCTTTTTTCAATCAGACCGGATTTTCGTATGTAGTGAATCAAAATGGTGATGTCCTGATTCGCTCGCTGCATAAGGACAGCAACCGCACCTTCCAGAATCTGTTTGACATCATTGATTTGCAGGGAAATGACGAAGAACAGCTGAATTTCTTCAAACAGCGCTTAAAGGAATCAAAAACGGGGGCGGCTCAGTTCCGCTATCAGGGGGAGGAATATATATTTTGTTATGTACCCTTGTATAACGGCGATAACTGGAATATTGTGTCCATCATTCCCAACCGCATCATCATGCAGCAGGCCAACAGTATTATCAAACAGACAATTGCATTGTGTCTGTTCATAATGCTGGTTCTGGCTGCGTTTGGCTATCTGTATCACAGAAATCGTAAAAAGCATCAGAAGGAAATCGAAAAGCTTGCCTTCTATGACAATCTCACCGGCTTATATCGCTATGAGAAGTTTCTACTGGACGGACAGCTGATTCTGGAGAAAAAAGAACAGCCGGTTGCTGTTCTGTATCTGGATATTATGGGCTTTAAGCTTTTAAACGATATGGAGGGCTATGGCTATGGGGATCGTGTGCTGCTGTTTGTTGCGGATATTTTACGCTCTGTGGCAAAGCAGCAGGATATCTGCTGCCGTATCTCCGGCGATGATTTCATCCTGCTTACCCCTTATGCAAAGAAAGAGGAAATCACAGAAACATGCAGGCAGATTCTCACGCTTTCCGCCACAGGTGTGGACAACAGGCATGACATCCCTATCCGTATCGGTATCTGTTTACAGGAGGATGCCGACATTGACAGCACCATCAGCACGCTGGTGGATCGGGCCCGTATGGCTCAGACAGGGATTCATGATGATTCCACCGCTGCATGGCAGTTCTATAATGAGGAGATGCGCGAGATTCTGCTACGGGATGCCGAGATGGAACAGCATATGGAACAGGCCCTAAGGGACGGGGAATTCCTGCATGTCATTCAGCCGAAATACGCATTGGACGGCAGTCAGATTCTGGGAGGAGAAGCACTACTTCGCTGGCAACGCAAGGGACACGGCTTTACCAGTCCCGGAGAATTCATTCCCTTGTTTGAACGAAACGGCTTCATCCGCAAGCTGGACACGTATGTTTTTATATCCGTCTGCCAGACCATTCAGAAACGGCTCGCGCAAGGAAAAGCAGTTGTTCCGATTTCTGTTAATGTATCCCGTATCCATTTATATCAGGAGGATTTTGCTGATTCCTATATTGCGATCAAGAATCAATATCACATACCGGACGGCATCATAGAGCTGGAGCTTACCGAGAATATCCTGTTAAAGAACACAAGGGAGATATTCACCATTCTGGAAAAGCTTCGCTCTCACGGCTTCTGCTGCTCCATTGATGACTTCGGCTCCGGCTATTCCTCCTTAAATGCGTTAAAGGATCTTCCGGTGGATGTAGTAAAGCTGGACAGGGTATTCTTTGATCAAAGCAGTCATGTGGAGCGCAACAAAACAATTTTAAAAAGCATGATCAGCATGGCCAAGGAACTGGATATGAAGGTTGTTGCGGAGGGCATTGAGTGTACGCAGCAGCTGGATATGCTGCAGGATACCGGCTGTGATATGGTACAGGGCTTCATCTATGCAAAGCCATGCAGTGAGGAGGATTTCTATCATCGGGTGGAAACAGAATAAAGCTGCAGCGGCAGAAATTTATCCTAAGGAAATAAAAAGAGACTTCTATTCAATGGAGCTATGCTGCAATCTGCTGATCAGATGCAGTGTTGACCAAAGATTTGAAATCTCTTTTTCTTATCAACAGGCAGGAAGAAGGACATACACATCAAATTAGAATGAAAGAACTCAAACATAGAGAGAATGATGTACATAACAACAGTACCCATTGTAATTTTGTTTTTCATGATGTAAACAGGCTGAATAATAATTGTATGAATGCACTTTTTAGGGATTATAAGCTTTTATGATACATGTGCCTGAAATCACAGTCGTACAGCAGCTATGCATCCGGCATGTAGTCAGAAAGGGCAATACAGCCGGTAGTCCCCGTGACTTATATACTGCATCATGCAGCTACTCCACACTATGAAACTGCTCCAGCCATGCGGTATACTCAGCTGCAGGAAGTGGACGGGCATAATAATAGCCCTGTACCATATCACAGGTTGTCGTGCGAAGAAAATCCAGCTGTTCCTCGGTTTCAATCCCCTCTGCAACAACTTGTATGTGCAGCCGGTGAGCCAGCTCAATCAGACAGCATAGAATATCCTGTGCTTTCTTTTGTGCAATGTCCTCAAAAAAGATACGATCCAGCTTAATGGCATCCACATCAAAGCTTTTCAATAAGCCCAGAGAAGAAAATCCGGAACCAAAATCATCCAGAGAGCAGCGAAAGCCCAGCTGATGCATCCGGAATACTGCCTGCTTTACCAATGCAATCTGTTCCTCATTGAAAAAAACAGACTCTGTCAGCTCCAGCTCAATCTGTCCGTCTGCTATGCCATAGCGTTCTTTGATTTCTGCATATTCCTCAAGGAAAGCGGGGTTCTGGAAATGCCGGCGGGATATATTGATTGAAATCATGAGCTTCTCTTTTTTCGCTGCATTGCGTGTCTGCAGGTATCTGCACACCTCCTCAAACATGTAACGGTCCAATTCCATGATATATCCGTTTTTTTCAAAGACAGGAATAAATGCAGAAGGACAGATGTTTCCGAAACGGGGATGATGCCAGCGAACAAGTGCCTCCGCATGGGTGCATTGATTTGTTTTCAGCGTTACCTTGGGCTGTAAATACAGTTGAAACTCATGCTGCCGCAACGAGCTTGCAAACAGGCTGTTCAACAATTCCTCGCGCCGGACAGCTTCCATCAGGGCAGCATCATAGAAAACGCAGCCCTTTCCGCTTACATACTGACGCAGTGCAAGCTTAGCGCGATTTATCAGCAAATCAACATCCTTTTGTGTGCCGTCAACGAGACAGGCGCCCTGCCGCAAGCGGATAATCGACTGCAGATTTTCAGTTTGCTTATGAATATCTTTCTGTATTTCATCAATTCGATTTTGAAGCAGGGACGTATCCTGTGTGAGAAGAAAGAGAAAAAATGAATCGCCTTCTTCTCTTGCCATAAATTCATTGGCGTCAAGATGCTGGCACAATACCTTATACACCTGACACAGCACCTCATCTCCCAACTGCATTCCATAGCGGTGATTGATCCGCTGGAAATGCTCGATATTTAACAGCACCAGAGTAGCTGCAATGGCCGGCTTCTTATCCAGCAGCCGCTTTACTCTGTTCTGAAATTGAATCGGCTTCATCCCCTTTGTTAACGGATCATGCAGGAATATGCCAGTCCAGGCCCCGCGGTTCGCCAGATACGCTCCCGCCAGAAATGCCAGAATCAGCAGCAGGAGCATGAACAGCAGGACAGAAGCACACTGCAGATCATCCGGTATGAGTTCCATGTGACGCATAGCGCAGCCTCCCTATTCTTTCAGCAAAATTTTATCATGCCCCTTCGAAAAGACAACGATAAATTTGTGTACATATACATATAGTATGACCAAAAAAACATGTTAAAATAAGAATGAGGTGTCATGTATGCAAAGAAAGGAAACTCTTTTTGAATATCTGTATCACAGTCTGCGGGAGGAAATCATCAGTGGAAGAATCCCCTTCGGCTCCACACTGCCCTCTATTATGAGACTGAGTGAGCTGTATCATGTGGGAGTCCGTACCGTGCGGGATGTAATGGTACGGCTGAAGCAGGAGGGCTACATAAAAACGGAAGAACGAAAACCGATGATCGTCATATATCGGCAGGATCAAAGAAAGCAGAAATCTGCGGCCATCAGGTATATTGTAGAAAATCAGCACTCTTTACGGGATGTATATGCTACTATGACGCTGATCATGCCGCGTATTCTTTCCTTCTCTGTCCAGGTGTGCAGCGATTATGCATTGCACCGGCTGGAGGAAAAGGTAAAGGAAGCTTCAGCGAAAAATGCAGCGTTTCGATGGAAGACAAATCTGAAATTTTTCTATGCCCTGCTGGATCAGACCCGCAATATGTTTTTTCGGGATTTGTTCTCCAGCCTTGAGCTGTATGCACGGCCAACCTTCTTCTTTCAGGAAAAGCAGTTTTCAAACCTACAAAACAGCTTCCAGTTTCAGAATATTCTATGGGTACAGGAAGCCATGTACAGCCGGCAGCTGACAGAAAGCATGAACAGACTCACTCGGATGTATGCTGCTGTACAGAAAACAGTTGAGCTGCAGATACAAGAACTGTGCAGGCAGAGCCCGCACATTAAGCAAACAGAAAAGCCCTTTTTATGGCATTCCGATCGTGGGCGCGATCATCTGCATGTTCAGATTACAAGGGACCTGATTGATAAAATCGGCACCGGAAAGCTTGCAGTGGGAACACGGCTCCCTTCAGAAGCAGAGCTGGCTTCGCAATACAGAGTAAGTGTTGCTACGATTCGCAAGGCACTTGCATCGCTGAATGAGCTTGGCTATGCAAAAACGCAGAATGTCAAAGGAACTACCGTCTGTATGCAGGATGGGGATATTGCCGCAAAATGCATGCAGATCAAGGTTTATCGGGAAGACACTCTGCGCTATCTCAGTGGTCTGCAGCTCATGATTCTGCTTATGAAGCCGGCAGCCAGTTCAGCATTCCCTTTCATTTCCGCAAAGGCACTGCTTCAGCTGCAATGTGATTTACAGGATAAAAACAGGATTCCTCTGGATTGTCTGACGGCACTCGTACGACGGTATGTTCCTTCAAAAACTCTGCAGACGCTTATGACGGAGCTCGGCAAGATCTTGTGCTGGGGCTATTATTACTCCTTCTATCCCCAAAAACAGCATGGCTCTACGGTATTAAACCGAAAAAGCATGGAAGCTGTTAAATATCTGCTGGAGGGAAATCAGGAGGCGTTTTCCAGACAGCTGTGCATATGCTATGCCCATATTCTGGATGTCGTTCGCTCGAACATGATCGATTTGAAGCTCTTTGAGGCCTCTTATATGATAACTCCTAAGGAGCCCTTTCTATAGAAAAGGGGCTGTGACGAGTAAGAGAAATTAGTGTTTCTCTGAAAATCACAGCCTTTTTTATTATGATTTTTGTATTTTGGGTACACTGAAAACAACTTTTTGAGTGAATCTGGTTTTAGGCCCTTTTTTCG
>NZ_JAHOOJ010000023.1:0-66526 GCF_019132535.1 Erysipelatoclostridium sp. DFI.2.3
AGCCTATTTTCAGTGCGCTTATTCATTTTATCTATCATTCGCACAATGACCACTTTCTTCACATTTTTACTTACTTCTACCTATTTGAAACCCTTTCTAACGCTATATTTATGCTCTGTATAGACTTCTGTAGAAGAAAGTTCCACATTTTTTATTCGCCTTTTGAAAGTGGAATTTAACTTTTCACTTCAGCTTATTTTAGATTTTATGGAAAGAACGGATTGCTTCTGTATAAATTTCCATGCTATACTAGGATTAACATTTCCCTGGAGGATCCATTTTGAAAGGACAAACATTCTACAGCAGTCTCTACGGTTCGCTTACATCCTTGATCATAACGAGGCGGCTTCCCTATGGGAGCCGTCTTCCATCCGCTAAACAGCTGTGCAGCACATATCAGGTAGGAATACGTACCGTACAGGACGTCCTGCGCGATATGCGGGATGCCGGCTATATTTCTTTAGAGGCGCGCAAGCGTGCACAGGTGATCTGGCAGCCCTCACAGGCGCACGATGAGCAGACGGATTTCTATATTCTGCATACACACCGGCAGATGATTGACGTTTTGGAAAGCATGCGTCTGTGCCTGCGCCTCCCCTCTGCAGCGGGTTGTGCGATTTACTGCAGGAAAAGGATATCCGCCATTTATATAAAATGCTGTCGACGCTGGAGGATAATAAAAATCTGGAAAAACGCCGACTGCTGATCCGGGATTTTAATGTGTATCTGCTGCAGCGTTATCATAATGATATGATTCTCGATTTGTATCTGACGACCTTTTCCTATATTGAATATCCCCTGTTGTATCATACAGATCTGTTTTCCTCCTATCATGGCACTCTGAAGCACGATTATGAGCAGCTGCTTGCCGCCTATACAGATAGAAACCGCCGCTTTGTATATGATTTTTATGATCACACGATCTGCTACACCATACAGCGTATCCGTGAGCACGCAGCGCAGATACAGCTTTGCGGCAACCACTGTATACCGGAAGCCGCCCCCTTTTTCTGGCAGCCAAAGCATTCTCATGATTACGTTTACACACTTGTCTTCCGGGATATTATTCGCAGCATCGCCTGCAAAACCTATGCCGATCAGCAGCTGCTGCCGCCCATAGAGCAGCTGTCCAGAACCTATCAGGTATCCTACGCAACGATTCGCAAGGTTTTGAAACAGCTGAATGATATCGGGCTCGCAAAGACCTATAACGGTCTGGGGACCCGCATTCAGCTGAATAAGGGGGTTGCACAGGCACATCTGGAGGACAGTACAATGATACGTGACGCCGTAAAATTCATCGGGGCTGTACAGTTTATCACCATCACGATCGGCCGCTGCTGCCTGGAATATTTCGACCAGCTGCTCGTGCTTGCCCCTGTTATGGAGGAGCGGATAAAAAAAGGCATTATGATGGCGTCGGTTTCCTTGATGCCCTGCTGGTGATCCTTCCCAAGGCCAATCTGAAACAGATTCTGCAGGAGTTTCGCAGCATTTTGTCATGGGGCTTTTATTTCACACTGCTGCAGCTGGATGAACAACTGGTCGATCTATATTACAAGCGCTGTGAGGAAGCGGTTGGCTTTCTGGTGAAACGGGATGCCGACGGCTATTGCCGCTGTATACAGCAGGTCTACATGCAGCTTTTCCATATCATCATCCATTGTGCCAAACGCATCGGCATCCGTCAATGTGATGCCATTCAGCTGCCCGATATCGATTCCCTTCCTCTGTAGGAAACAAAGAATGTCTGCGCTAACCCTTGACTCCTGATGAAAAGACGGCTGCTTTCTGCAATAAGAATGGTGGCGGGCGATTCTCACACCATGCCGGTATGACTGAATGCTGCAGCTGCGTAGGAAAACAGATATGGAAGGAAGTGCTTTCCGTCAGGGAAAGCTTTATCGGTAACCCTTTTCCATGGTGACCATATGCGCTTGTGGATAACCGCCTGTACAGAAAAATAACATCGGATTATAAAAAACCTGCAAAAACATATCCGACGGGGTTTTCTGTGCAGATTACCGACACTTTCCTATCAGGGATTTCCTGCTATGGGTATGCAGGCATAGACAAATTCCTTTATTGACTGGCTCAACAGGAATACATCAAAATCCACCGGTGTTCGGTGGATGTTTTCTATATTCTATTGAATGCGCCTATAAGCTGTCCTGCTTCCCTGCTGTATCTGTATCAGAATAGAAAAGGCTTTCTTGTTGCAGATTTCAGGCAGATTCCTGTGAATGGTGGGTCGTATAGGCACGATCAAAGGTAACAACCAGATAGTAATGATCGCCCTTACGCTCCCGGATCCGCTGTGCAAGGGCATCCAGAATCTGCTGATTACTCATTTTAATATGGAAGGGCACGACAACATCGAAAATCATATTCGTATGGGTTTCTCCCGGAACGATACGGAAGTCGTGCATGCTCAGGTCTTCATCAATTTCCTTTACGATTGCTTCTGTCAATGTTCGCAGCTCGTTGGTCAGCGGATCGTCAATATTGATGGGATCCATGTGGATAACCATCTCCAGTCCCATATTCTCCTGAAAATCGCGTTCGATATTATCGATCATATCATGAGATTTCAGTACATCTTCCTTATAATCCACCTCCACATGCACAGATGCAAAGGTACGGTGCGCACCATAATCGTGGATCATGAGATCATGCATACCCAGCACTCCATCATAGCTGTTAATCTTATCCTGAATCTGTTTCACCAGATCCTCATCCGGAGCCTGTCCCAGCAGCTCATCCAGCGCCGATTTAATGATGCCTCCACCTGCCATCAAAATAAAGATGGCAACAACAACCCCCATATAGCCGTCCAGATTAAAATGAATAATAGGAGAGAGCACTGTGGAAACAAGAACAGCTCCCGTCGCCATAACATCACTGATGGAATCTGCAGCAGTCGCCTCCATTATACTGGACTTCAAAAGCCTCCCGTATTTCTTATTATAGCTGTACATCCACAGCTTTACGGAAATGGAAAACAGCAGAATAATCACACTCAACCAGCTGAAGGACACTGCCTCCGGTTGAAGAATCTTATGAAAGCTGGTGCGGATCAGCTCAAAGCCAAGCAGCAGGATGGCTACAGCAACGATCATTGATGCAATACATTCGTAGCGCGCATGGCCAAAGGGATGCTTTTCATCTGCCGGCTTGCTTGACAGCTTAAAGCTGAGCAGGGAAATCACAGAGCTTCCGGCATCGGAAAGGTTGTTGACAGCATCTGCCGTTATGGACACACTGCGTGCCAGGGTACCGGCCAGAAATTTAAACAGAAACAAAATCACATTGTTTGCAATCCCCACCGTGCTTGTAAGGTTTCCATATGCCTTTCGCACAGCAGGATCTTCCAGCTCGTTATAGTTGTGTATCATTTTTTTCGCAAGATAATTTATCATTATATCACCCACTTCTTTTATGAATATCTAGTTTAACACATTTCACCAAAATGGGAAAGATTTACATGAAAGTTTTCGTTTCATCATATAGTATATCGGTGATAACATGAAAAAATTCACGGGCTTTCTGCTGTTTGGTCTTCTCTTATTGACACTTGGCTTTGGAACCCTGACGCTGCAAAGTGCACAAAACGCACTTTCCATCTGGTTTGAAAAGCTGGTTCCCTCCATGTTTTTATCTATGGTTCTGGTTCGTCTCCTCTATAAGGAGCATGCGTTTGACCATCTTCCCTCTCTAGGTCTGCCTGCTTTGCTGGGGATGGATCAGGGGGCATGGAATCTGGTTTTATGCACGATGTTCCTTGGCTTTCCCACCGGCTCTGTCTTTGTGGATGAAGCCGTACGGGATGGTGTCCTTTCCCGGCAGGATGCAGCACGCCTGCTGTATTGCTGCTGTTTTCCTACACCGGGCTTTGTCATTATCTCCTGCGGTATCGTCTTTTTCAAATCTCTGCACATCGGCATGCTGCTGTTTGCTTTGCAGCTGCTCAGCGGTCTGCTGTTGCTGCTGTTCACCCGCAGACACACGGTTCATACCTTTCCTGCAGCTGTTGCTTCCTCACAATCCTTTATGCGGAATCTTAGCAGCGCAGTTACGGAAAGTGGAATTTCCCTCTATATGATCGGGGGATATCTGATGCTTTTTATGAGTGTTACCGCTGTGCTGTTTTCCTTTCTTCCGGAATTTCCTGCGCTTATCATACGCAGTCTTGCGGAGTTTTCCAGCGGCATCGTTTTGATCAACGTCACACCGTTTTCCACTATGCAGAGATTACTCCTTACCAGCTTTCTGCTTGGGTTTGCAGGCTTCTGTGTACATATGCAGATCATGAGTATGGTGGAGCAGGTTCCTCTGCGTTATCCCGTCTTTCTGCTTTACCGGATTCTGCAGGGGATGATTTCTGTCCTTCTGCTGATCCTTTGCATGCAGTTTCTATAATCTTCCTGTATAATAATACAAAAGGAAGGTGATCATATGAAGATTGCATGGATTGGCTGCGGCGTGATGGGGACCAGCATGCTGCTGAACCTGAAAAAGGGCGGTCATACGGTGAGTGCCTATAACCGCACCTATGAGAAGGCCGCTCCCCTGCTCGAGCAGGGAATCCGGGTGGAGCGTACCATTCGGGATTGTGTAAGTGATGCGGATGTTGTCTGTACCATGGTCGGTTACCCAAAGGATGTGGAAGAAATCTATGAGGGGGATGACGGTATCTTTGCACATGCCAAAGCGCATGCCGTACTGATTGATTTTACAACCTCTTCGCCCGCGCTGGCAAAAAAGCTGTACACAGCAGCAAAGGCAAAGGGATATGCCATGCTGGACGCTCCGGTATCCGGTGGTGACAGCGGGGCAAAAGCCGCATCCCTGTCTATTATGACTGGCGGGGATGAAGAAGTGTTCGAACAAATGCGTCCGCTATTCTCCCTATTGGGGACGGGAATTCAGTATATGGGAGAAGCAGGGAGTGGTCAGCATACAAAGGCCTGCAATCAGATTGCCGTGGCAGGCGCTGTGGCAGCGATGAGTGAAGCACTGGTATATGCAAGAGCGGTCGGACTGGATGAGCAGAAGATGCTTACCGCTATCGCCAAAGGAGCTGCAGGCAGCTGGCAGATCGACAATACCGCACCGCGTGTTCTCGCAAACGACTTCGCTCCCGGCTTTTATATCAAGCATTTTATTAAGGATATGCACATTGTTCAGCAGGAGATGGAGCAGCAGGACGTCCATCTGGATATGCTGGAGGCTGTCTGCAATATGTACGAAGCACTGGCAGGCATAGGAGAGGAAAACAACGGTACACAGGCACTGGTGCATTATTATAAATAAATATGAGATGCTGTGACAATTTGGCTAGAATCCTGACGTCACAGCTTTCTATAATATCACGTTTATCGAACATTTACTCAATCAGACTTAAGCTGAAACAGAGTTTCTAAAAATGTATATTGTGCTTACGCATTTTTATGGCTATGTCAAAAATTTTCTGGAATTTGTAATGGCATACATGACTGTAATGCGCTATTCACCGGATGCCATGGAGCAATGTAAGCAATCGATCTGCATCCTATTCATATTTATCCGTGCTTTTGAGGTATGGCAAAAAAAACACGCTTACTCTCTGTTTGAGTGCGTGTTTTTTTATTATCTATGCTAATCAGTTGTGCAGCACCCTTCAGATGGGCGCCTTTTAGATGTTCAGCATGGTGTTGCCCTCACCACACAGCTCCTCGAAATCTCTGGTGAACGCATCCACTGCCAGAACGGCGGCATCGACCTTAATCAGACCTTCGATCACATCCGGAGCAATCGTACTTGCACCAAGACCATACTTGGCAAGCTCCAGTACCTGCTGTGAATTTTTGAAGCTGGCCGCAATCACCTCGGTCTTTAAACCGGCATGCTTCAGCATATCGTGGATATCCTTGGCAACCTGTACGCCATTATAGCCCAGATTATCAATACGGTTTACATACGGTGCCACATAGGCAGCCCCTGCCATACCGGCAAGATAGCCCTGCATCTGGTTATAGATTGCCGTTCCGGTGATGTTTGCACCCTCTGCATGCAGCAGCTTCATCGCCTTCAGACCTTCCCTGACTACCGGAATCTTGATATAGGTGTTCTTTCCCAGCACCTCCTGAATTTTATGGGCTTCCACAACCATATCCTCAGCTTTCGCACTTACGACCTGTACATGCAGATCGCCGTCCGCACCGATAAATTCACGAATTTCCTTCAATACATCGTATGGATTTCTTCCTGTTTTTTTCAGGATTGTCGGATTGCATGTAACTCCCGTAATCGGAAAATACTCGTAAGCCTTTTTGATTTCCTGAATGTCTGCGTTGTCAATTAAAATTTTCATCTCTATGTCCTCCCTGATTTTTTTATTCTATAATCAAATTGCGGATACCCTGATCCCTTGCAATCCGATAGAATGACTCCATTGCTTCCTTTGTATATAGCTTCGGATTCTCGTCAAAACAATATTCCATATCCAGATAATCATACTTCGCCTTTGCCAGCGGATTATAATTCAGCAGTTCATAACGCACACCTTTATAGCATTGCTGCAGAAACTGTGCTATGGCCGTAATATTTTCACTGCGTGCCGTCATTTCCGGAATCAGCGGTGTGCGGATGATCACACGATCACGAAGCTCCTCAGTGCACAGCAGATAGCGGATATTATCCAGAATCTGTGCATTCTCCACTCCAGTATAGGCTTTATGCACCGCACTGTCAAATATTTTCAAATCCGCATAAATATGATCCAGATAGGGCAGCAGCTGCCGCAGCGTATCCTGCGGTGCATACAGGGATGTTTCTATCGTTGTATGTATCCCCTCTGCCTTACATGCCTTTAGAATTTCCAGTGCGAAGTCCGCCTGCAGCAGCGGCTCACCTCCGGATAGGGTAACCCCTCCGCCATAGCGGAAAAACGCACGGTCTTTTTTTACTTCCCGCAGGATATCCGAAACATCATAGCAGGACGCATCATAGCGCAGCGCCCCTGTCGGGCAGATATCAATCAGACCTTCCCAGTCCTCAACAGCATCCCGCACAAGCTTTATTCGCCCATCCTGCATAGAAACACCGCCATGGATGGCTGCTGCCGCACAGCTTCCACAATGCATACATTTCGTTTCCATATAGAGAAGCTGCAAAACCGGATGCAGTCCCTCCGGATTCTGGCACCATGCGCAGCGCAGCGGGCAGCCCTTGAGAAAAATCGTTGTCCGGATTCCCTCTCCATCATGCGTAGCGAAGCGCTTGATGTCAAACACATAGCCGCTAGATGCCTTCATAGCTCGTTCTGGCAATGATTTCATTTTGCAGCTCCTGTGCCAGCTCCACAAAATATGCCGTATAGCCGGCAACGCGCACGGTTAAGGATGCATACTGCTCAGGATGCTTCTGAGCAGCCAGCAGATCCTCTTTACGCACGACATTAAACTGGATATGCGGTATTCTCAAATCGACGAAGGTTCGTAAGAAACCGGCAAACTTATCAATGCCCTGCTCATTCCGAAAAAATTCCGGCAGAAATTTCATATTCAGAAGACCGCCGTTGGTCGTGCAGTCACAGGACAGACGGGATACCGATTTCAAAACGGCAGTAGGCCCATGCAAATCTCTTCCATATACTGCAGACATACCGCCATCCGCAAGCGGTGTACCGGCCAGTCTGCCATCCGCACTCGCACCGACATGCTCTCCCATCGGCACATGGGCACTCACGGTATACATACCGGTATGATACGGTCCCTTGCGGTAATTGGTAAAGGAGCGCAGCTTATCGCGGAATGCCGATGCCCACTTCGCCCCCAGCATATCCACCCATTCCACATCGTTGCCATACTTGTCCACCTTGTTCAAAAGACGCTGCCGCAGCATTTCATCCTGTGCAAAATTATGCTCCAGTGCATACTGCAGAGCTTCTCCTGTTACGCTTTTCCTATCATAGACCAGAGCCTTGATCGCCGCCAGAGAATCGGCCAGATTGGCAACCTGGATCATCTGTATACCGCTCAGATTATAATGAGCACCTCCACGTGTCACATCCATCCCCTGTTCCATGCAGTCATCGATAACGCTGGATAAAAACGGTGAGGGAAGGATGTCAATATGCGCCTTTTCCACCTCTTCACAGGCCGGAATCATGCGCTGCAGAAAATGATCGATCATGGCATCAAATGCAATTTCCAGCGCCTCATAGCTTTCATACGTATCCAGACCGCCCAGATCCGGCCCCAGCTGCTGATTGGTAAGCAGACATCTGCCATGATGCAGCGTCAGCTCCAGCACCTTGTTCAGATTGAACATTGCAGCATCGCTCCAGCCCAGATTATTCCCCTGCGTCGTCAGCTCAACACAGCCGACAATGGCATAATCCATTGCATCCTGATGGGAAATCCCCAGCTTCTCCAGTTCAGCTATAATTGCTTCATCATTGAAAAACTGCGGCATACCGCTTCCCTTTGCCACGACGCGAACAGCCTTCTTTAAAAGAGCATCCCCTGTTCCCCTGTGCAGGCGCACAGACAGATTGGGCTGCGGCAGGCCGATGTGCTCCTGTGCCAGCAAAAACAGAAAGCTCAGCTCATTGCATACATCCTCACCATGGACATCCTGTCCGCCGACAGCGATATTGAAGCCGATTGGAAAGCCGGCAAAGTACTTTGCGCTGTTTTTATTACGCAGATAGACGATCTGATTGAATTTCAGCCACAGGCATTCAATGATATCCAGCGCTCTTTGCGCATCCAGACGTCCAAGCTCCCTGTCCTTGCGATAATACGGATACAGTATTTCATCCAGACGTCCGGGAGAGAAGCTGGAGGCATTGCTTTCCATATGCAGGACGACAAACAGAATCCACATGGACTGTACCGCCTCATGAAACGTTTCAGCCGGCCGTTTGGACAGCGCCTTACAGATTTCTGCCGTCTCTATCATATCCTGCTTCCAGTCCGGATGCTGCTTTGCTTCCTTTTGCAATTCATCATGATACCGCATCAGAAAGCGGCATACACCATCCATCACAAGAAGAATGCTTTCATAGAAGGGTCTTTGCTCCTCCTTACAGTCCAGCAGGTGCTGCTGTGCCTCCTCTTTCAAGCCGGCCGGTCCCTTTTCCAGCCATTCACGGACATTGGGGCAGATATGTCCCTGTGCATGATCCTTCTGATTGATTTTTACAACCGTTGACAGGGCACTGATTTCTTTTCCATAACGCTTTTTCAGCACATCCTCCAATGATTTCCCCTTCCAGTACGGTTTGATGACCTCGCGAAATGTCTGCACATCCTCAGGACGTACAAGAAACTTATCCTGCGGACGTGTCGGCAGCGTCTCCAGCTCCTGATCCACCCAGGAAATACCGCTTTCTGGAAATACCACCCCATAGCGTACCCCCTTTGTCCGGTTTCCTACAATCAGCTCCTGTGGCTCGATTCCGATTTCCAGCTCGCACAGAGCATCATGGAGTGCATATGCACGTTTTAAAATGACCGGCTCCTCTTCATGCCTCTGGTAGGCTCTGGTAATGATCATCGCCTGTTCCATACTCACATAACGCGGCTGGGACAGCATACGTTCCTTTAGAAGATCGATTCGAGCAGTTTTTTTCAGTTCCATGGCAGATACCTCCGTTTACATCTTCATTATAATATGCTTTTACCGGTTGTCAACACTTTTATTATTATTTCTTATTACTTTTTATCAAACAATAGAAAAAAATAAAAAAAAAGCCGGGATACCATTTCCCGACCTATTCTGCCAGCTGTATACATAGCTGCATGTTTTTCATCAGCTTTTCATTTTCCCTGTCCAGCTTATGATCCGTTATGATCCCGGTGAATTCATCCGCTCCAGCATAGCGGTAATTGCCGATCTGCATGAATTTATCCGATTCACATACCATAAACGCCTGCTTACTGCTGGACAGGATCGCACGCTTTGTCGCCCCGTCATTGGCCATATAGGTATATACGCTGTTATCGTGTACATCAATACCGACAACACCCAGAAAGGATATGTCGAATCGGAATTTCATTATTTGCTCCATTGCCAGACTCCCCACAAAGCCGTCCCTGCCATAATCGAATTCTCCACCGATGAAAATCACAGGAAGACTGCTGTCTGCCAGTATGGATACAACCTCCAGCATATTGGTAACGATCGTTGCCTGCTTCTCCCGTTCCACCAGCTCCCTGGCCACCCGTATATTGACGGTGGAGATGTCCAGAAAGACCACATCTCCTTCCTGAATCAGATCCACAGCGGCTTTTGCGATACCGCGCTTCTCCTCCTGATTCACATCCTTGCGCTGCGCCGCAATCTTGCGATGAATATTCTCACGAATCAGCACAGCACCTCCGTATGCCTTTTTCAGCAGTCCCTTTGCTTCCAATGCGCTGAGGTCTTTACGAATCAAGTCCTCACTAACGGAAAACCGCTCACTCAGCTCCTTGACCTTTACCTTTCCATTGGCATGCAGCTCCTCCATAATGGCACTCTGCCGCTCCTCTACAAACATGTGATCGACCTCCTGTTTTTCAATAGTATACCATAGTTTTCATGAATTCTTCGTTTTTCATAAGAAATTGTACGCACAAAGAAAGGGCAGCCATATTGTGATCAACGATGCAAAATGTCTCGGTTGTCCTCGCTGCATCGCTTGCATATACCGGTAGGCCGTACCCTGAACTGGCAGCTGCCTGAATTCTCACGCACAAGAGCACTCATTCTTCAACTATGGATTCATCCTCCACGGAAACCCTCCAGGTGCTTATGTAATGCTTTCCTTATTTATACAAAGTGATAAAAAAAGAAGCACGATCCGGTGCTCCTTATTCTGTATAGGTTATGCCTCGATGTCAGTCTTCCATAAACCGTGCAGGTTGCAGTATTCATATACATGCACTTTCCCCTTGTAATCACCAAGCGGGAAGACACCCTCCGGTTTTTCACCGGGCTTCAGGTTTTTACGCATAATGTTGTCTCCGGCCTCAACCAGAATCATTGTGATATAGTGCTCTGCAAGCATCGGATGCTCCATGGAACCAACCTTTACATGCAGATTTCCATCTGCGATTTCAGCAACCGGAACATGTTTTTCCAGTGCGCCGTCTGTCGTATTTGCCTTTAATTCATCCATTGGCTTTCCGCAGCACATTACCGGAACTCCTTTGTCCTCGATCATTTCAACGATGTTGCCGCATACTGAGCATTTTAATAATTTCATGTTTATTTCCTCCTTGTTTTATGTTATCTTCATAGTAGCGTTTGCTGCTATGGATCATCCTTTACAACCAGTTCCTCCTGGCTCAATGCCAGTATAGCATGACCCATATAGGAAATTCTATTCATTTGACCGAAAAATTATGAGGTGATTTTATGAAAATCGAATTGAAAAACAATATACTGCAACTACGCGGCATTTCCTTTTCGGATACCGATGCTGTTTTCGCATATTTCCATACCGCAAAAAAGAAACGCTATGAATATTATCAAACAAACCGTGTTTCCATAAATAACCGCATCATCCACGGCAATCATATGCTGCAGGAGCAGGATACCGTACGCATCTTTCTTGCGATGGAGGAAGATACGATAGAGCCCTGGTACGAGGATTTGGAGATACTGTTTGAGGATGAACTCTTTTGCATCGTGAATAAGCCTGCGAATCTTCTGGTACACAGTGACGGTATCGAACATGCACACACCGTCTGTAATCTGGTCAAGGCACATTATCTTCTGGAGGGACACAATACCTGTGTTCGCCCGCTTCACCGCCTGGATTACGAAACCAGCGGAGCCATGATATTCTGCAAAGTTCCCTTTCTGCAGCCACTGCTTGATGCCATGCTGAAAAACAAGCAGATCTATCGGGAGTATGAGGCATTTGCCAGGGGATACATTGCACAGAAGCACTGCACCATCACCCGGGGAATCGCCAGAGATCGACACGATGCGCGAAAGATGCGCATATCCGAGCATGGCAAGAGTGCCAGAACCGATGTGTTTGTAAAGCAGAACTTCACGGATTTCACATGGATTCGCTGCCGGCTGTATACCGGGCGAACGCATCAGATCCGTGTCCATCTGGCCGCAATACAGCACCCCCTGCTCAGTGATCCGCTATATGGAATCCGCGACAGCAGATGTCCCCGCCTCGCACTGCACGCCTGTCGTGTAAGCATCCCTCACCCCCTTTCCAACGATATGCTGCGCGTGGAATGCCCGCTTCCGCAGGATCTTCGCCAGCTACTGGATTAGATTAGGCCTGACTCACTTTAAAACACATACCTTATTGCGCCCGGCCAGCTTTGCCTTATAGACACTGCGGTCGGCTCTTTTTAATGCATCCTGATAATCATGATCACTCTTATAATAATACGCTGCACCGATAGACAGGGTCACCTGCACACGGTTGCCGTCGAAAATAAAATCTGAGCTTTCAATCAGACGGCGCAGACGCTCGATATAGGCATAGATATTTTCCTTGCTGATTCCGCTGCAGATGAGCAGAAATTCATCACCGCCCCAGCGAAACAGCATGTCACTGCTTCGAATTTCCTTCTCGATCTGTTCACAGACATGGCGCAGAACATAGTCTCCCATATCATGTCCATAGCGGTCATTGACCTTCTTAAAATCATCCACATCGAAAAATATGATGGTATAAAAATCCTCCCCGTTCTGAAATTTCTGAAACGTGGAGACCAGCGTCATATCGCCGCTTCGCCGGTTAAAACAGCCGATGAGCGGATCCCTGCTGGCGCTTGTTTTCAAAAGCTCCTTTTCCGTTATATCATTCATAGTGCCGAGTACGACCTTGATATTGCCGTTTTTATCCGGTAATCCCTTGAAATTCGTCTCAAAAATCAAATCGAAACTGGTTTGAATATTCTTCAGATGAATGACCGCATGCTCCGATAACGCCTTTCGCTCGATACGTTCCAGCAGGACCGGCATCTGGTGTATCTGCAGCAGCTCATTCAGCTGCTCCACCGTATACGAACGCATGGGAAGTCCCAGCTTGTCGCACAAAGACTGATTCGCGGAAAACTCTCTTTTTCCGACATCGTATTCCCATATATACATATTGGCCATGCTCAGCAGTAAATCGAATTTCTCCTGCTCATGCAGAACACGCTCGATTCGCTCCTCCATCGCCCGTACAGACCTCGTAACACCGATGATATGCAGATTGCCGTTGACCCAGTATGCATGAGCTCCAACCTCATAAAACCGGATTTCACCGCTCCTGCATTCGCGCTGATAGGAAAAATACTCCTTTTCACTTTCTCCCAGCATGATGCGATGCACAGCTTCCTTGATTCGCTTATGGTCCTGCGCATTAACTCCCTGCATAAGCATGCGAAAGGAATTGATGATTACGCGTCCGTCCTGACAGGTTATACTTACCATCTGTGTCAATGGATCAAACTCCCATATATTTTTGCAGGACAGCTGTAACAGTGTACGGTATCTGTCATCCTTATTCTCCGGTTTTTCTTCATCTTTCTGTTTTGTCTGCCGTTCATCCAGCTGCTTCAACAGAATGCGAATCTGATGGAGGAGAAATTGTTCCTGTTCGTCAAGCATCATCCCCACCGACCTTTCTTGTATACGATTTGTTCGCTCATCTCACTATAGTATATCACACCGGAATCACAAAAGAACACCTTTTCAGATAAAGTATTTCTAAATTTCCACTTACTTTTCTATTTTCATTTTTCCTGATTTATCATAGCTGATTTCTGTATTCTTTTCTGTCGTTTTTGCGCGTTTAAAATATCTCTGTTTGTATTTTTGTACAAAACTTTTATACAAACTAGCATTCCGTTTCACTTCCGTTTACTTTCCCTCGTTTCGTGCTATAATTTTAATATATAAGGAGGGTTTTGAAATGCCACAAGCTAATCCATTAAAACAGATTGTTGTTAAACAGAAGGAAGGAAAACCGGTTGGAATTTATTCCTGCTGCAGTGCGAATGACTACGTTATCGAGGCTGCACTGGAATGTGTAAAACGCGATGATTCCTGCGTACTGATTGAGGCAACAGCCAATCAGGTTGACCAGAACGGCGGTTACACCGGAATGACACCCAAAGACTTCCGTGAATTCGTATTAAAGAAAGCAAAGGCGATCGGTGTGGATGAAAGCCGTATATTCCTGGGAGGAGATCATCTGGGTCCTCTGACCTTTGCCGCTTTACCGGAAAAGGAAGCGATGGAAAAGGCAGAAGAGCTGGTACGCTGCTATGTAGCTGCCGGATTTACAAAAATTCATATAGATACAAGCATGAAGGTTGCGGATGATGATCCAAACATTCGTCTGAGTGACGCGGTTATCGCAAAACGCGGTGCGCATCTGGCACGCATCTGTGAGGAAACCTATCAGGAGCTGCTGAAGCAGAATCCAAATGCCGTACGCCCGGTATACATCGTGGGAAGTGAGGTACCGATTCCAGGAGGCGCACAGGAAGAGGGTGCCGGTATGCAGGTTACCCGTGTTGAAGATTTCAAGGCTACTGTCAAAACCTTTGAAGAGGCCTTTGCGGCTGAAGGGCTTAAGGAAACCTGGAAGGATGTTATGGGTGTTGTTGTACAACCGGGTGTCGAGGAAAAGGATGACGGATGTACCGAGTATGACCGCAGCAAGGCCAGGGATCTGATGGCATCCATCAAGGAGTATCCAAACCTTATTTTTGAAGGGCACTCCACAGATTATCAGACAAAATTCAAGCTGCGCGAGCTGATCGAGGATGGTGTCGGTATCCTGAAGGTTGGCCCGGGGCTGACCTATGCCATGCGGGAAGCACTGTTCGCACTCGCAAACATCGAAACGGCCGTATATCATGGAAAAGAAGAAGCGCTCAGCAACTTTATCGATGTTCTGGAAGAAGCGATGATGGAGGAGCCGAAGAACTGGAAAAAGCACTATCACGGAGATGACAATGCCCTGTGGTTCAAGCGTAAATACAGCTTCTCTGACCGCAGCCGCTATTATATGCCAAATCCTAATGTTGCCGCAGCCAAGGATAAGCTGATTGCCAATCTGCGTAAGAGCGGTATTCCTTTGAGCGTACTGTCCCAGTTCATGCCGATTCAGTATACAAAGGTTCGCGAGGGACATTTGGAAAATGATCCGGAGGCACTGATCAGGGATCGCATCATAAACACGATTGACGAATACCTGTACGCAACGCATCAGGAAACATTATTCTAAAAACGGAAGTGGAATTACAATATTAAGGATAAAAGAAGCAATTGCAGGTTAAAAAGACAGGCGCTGGATATCATTCATATCCACACCTGTCTCTTTTTGCTTTCTCCCTGACCTTCTTCCTGTTTGCACAGCTTTCAGGAAAGGGCAGGCAGTTTCCATATGGGTGTATAACGGGTTCCTTATATATGCGGTTGCGTAAGGAAAGCCTGCAGGCGTTTTTTCACAAATGAGAGGCAGCTTTTGTGAAAAAGAAGCAAATCGCCTTGCATGGCTGCGTTAGCAGCGTATATCCGCAGTAGCTTGAAATATACAATCGGACTATGAGTTGCATCATAGGCTGTACGGAAAACGCAAACTGCCCATATCAAGAAAGTCTGTATCCCTTCCCCTTATCGACCAGCTGTTCCAGCGCGAACAGAAGATACGCCATAACAAAGGAATCATTCATAAGAAGTGCGACCGCCTCCAGCTCCTTGCGGCTTGCAGCTCCCGCAGTCCGCATATAATAATAGATGGAGCATATGATTTCCTTTGTGCTCTGCTCCTTTAAAGACGCTGCGGCATCCAGCAGATGCAAGGAGTCACGGTCAGCCCGTTCTGCGATACTCACATGCTTCTGTGCACAGGCAAGCACCTGCTCTGCAAATTTCGGAAAGCTCCAGATGCCGATATCATCTATTTGAAATGCCAGGGCAGTCATTTCCAGCATACGTAAGAACGGCCAGTCATACTCCTGAAAATGAGAAAAGCTGGCAATCATTTGATGGTGGAATGCCTTTTTTACGAGCCTGCTCATATAGCGGCGGTCCACCAGATCATCTATCTGTTCCAGCTGCATGTGGATTCGTTCCTCAAACGCGATGATGTGCGCCTTGTCCTGTAGAGAAAAGGTATAAATACTTCCCAGACAGCAATCGAATTTCTTTAGGGTGTCCTGATATCCACGCTCCATATTGTGGTGAATCCGCACCTGATCAAACAGCAGAAAGCTGCCAAGGGATACCTGCGGCTCAATGTAAATCACATCCTTCTGCGGCCGGTGTATTTTCCTTTTTCCCACAGACTTCAAATCAACCGCCACGATTTGCTGAGCTCCCATGCTGCGTGCCAGCTCAATGGGAACGTTGTCATAATAGCCGCCGTCGACGAAATGCTCCCCCTCGATTTCCTTCATGGGAAATGCAGGAAAGCAGGAGGCAGAGGCAATGATGTAATCCAGCGCCGTATCCCTGCTCATATCTCGGCGATAGACCGGCTGTGGCTGCTTTTTCGTGACATTCACACACATGCAGGCATACTCGATATCCGAAGAGAAAAAGCGCTCCGCATCAAAGTAATGCTGCAGCTTGTTCACAAAGGGGGTGATATCCGCTCCCCTGTTTTTCACATAGCTTTTCAACAGTGTCTTATACTTTCCCTTTTGTGACATCAACAGCTCGATATCCATATCCAGATTCACACCATTGGCAATTATGTCATCGACAGACAGCTGCTCCCACAGCTCTAAGCATCGCTCAAACTGCTTCTGCACATACATGGCACCAATCATCGCACCGATACTGGTTCCCGTTACAATATCAAAGGAAATTCCCAGCTCATCCAGAGCCCTCCAGACCCCCAGCTCATAGGCACCCTTACTGCCTCCTCCACCTAGCACAAGTGCACGTTTCATCTGCATCCTCCTCTCATCGCATACCGTTATCTTCACCTTTAACCTTCATAGCTTTTCATGCTTTCGCTTTGATACCACATAATGCCGCTGCTTTCCCGCGCCTACAGCATCCGTTCTTTCCTGTACCTTTTGTCCCTATTATAGCACCATTCCCCTGCCTGCATACAGAAAAAGCCTGCTAACAAGAACAGGCTTTAGTATTTTCCTTTAAAAAATTCCATTAGATTACGCAGTGACTGAATCAGCTCCACCTCTTTATCAAGCTCAAGCTCATTCAACAGACGCTCAATCATTTCCTCATGGAAGCGATTATGAATGTCCAGGATACTCACTGCCTTTTCGGTAAGCTTCAGACGCACGATTCTCTTGTCCCGCTCATCCTTAACACGCTCTACATATCCTTTTTTCACAAGCTTGGAAGTTGAAACGGTCAGTGTCCCCTGTGTTACCATCAAACGCTTGGCAATCGCGGACATCATATTGGATTCACTCTTTTCGATTGCTTCCAGAATATGTACCTCGGTCATGGACAGCTTTACTCCCTGATCGCGGAGATTTTTCTCCTCAATCAAGAGAATGTAGTTGAACAGATCTACCAGAAGTTCATTCAAAGTATGACGTGTGTCATCCATAAAGCTTCCTCAATTAAGCTTTTTCTAATGCTGACTTAGCAGTTTCTACGATTTTTGTAAAGCCCTTAGGATCGTGAATAGCGATCTCACTCAGCATTTTACGATTGATCGTAACGTTAGCCAGCTTCAGGCCGTGCATCAGCTTGGAATAAGAAATCTCATTCATTCTGGCAGCTGCATTGATACGTGCGATCCACAGCTTACGCATGTTGCGCTTCAGATCCTTACGGTCATTATATGCATATTTGAAAGAGTGCATAACCTGCTCATGAGCAGTCTTATACAGAATGTGCTTTGCACCATAGTATCCTTTCGCTAACTTTAATACTTTTTTTCTTCTCTGACGTGTTGTATATCCACCTTTTACTCTTGCCATCTCATATTCCTCCTATATTATTTCACTAACATCTCTTTGATACGCTTGTAGTCTGTACTGTGTACCGTACCGGATTTTCTTAAATGACGTTTCTGTTTCTGTGTTTTACCATGGAAACGGTGAGAAGTATATGCATGACTTCTTTTCAGCTTTCCAGATCCAGTCTGTTTAACTCGTTTCGCTAATCCTCTATGTGATTTCATCTTTGGCATAAGTAGTACCTCCTATAATTTATATCTATTTTTTCTTCGGTGCCAAAACGCATGACATCGTGTTACCTTCCAGAATTGGTCTCTTTTCGATAATCGCGATATCTGAGATTTCCTCTGTGAAGCTATTCATAATCTTTTTTCCAACTTCCAGTCTCGTAATCAGTCTTCCTCTGAAGCGCATGTCCACCTTGACCTTCATGCCGTCCTCAATCCATTTGCGTGCATGACGCATTTTTGTATCAAAGTCATGCTTGTCGATAACCGGGGACAGACGAATCGGCTTGATTTCTGTAACATGCTGTTTCTTTTTGGCTTCCTTCGCTTTTTTCTGCTGTTCAAAACGATAACGGCCGTAATCCAGCACCTTACATACCGGCGGTTGCCCTTTCGGAGCCACACACAGCAGATCCAATTCCTGTCTGTATGCAATTTCCAGAGCCTCACGACGCATCTTGATTCCAAGCTTGTCTCCATTGGCATCAATCACCATGACTTCCTTGAAGCGGATTTTTTCATTTACCAGATCGTCGTTTACGTTGTTAGGAATAACTTTCTTGTTTATAATAGACACCTCCAATGTTGCCATAAGAAAAGCGGGTACTCATATGCACCCGCTCAAATATCTCATCAACAATTTCGTCTTTTCGATATGTTGTAGCTTTTACCTATGCCTTCGGACATCAGGTGAGAAGGGGTGCTTCTAACTTTCCACTAACTTTTCTGCTTGGTTATCATATCACAGTTAAAGACCTGTGTCAAGGATATTAACGCATGATATAATCATTTCTGGCATAATAGCCGATTCCCGGTATCATGAGCTCATCCAGAGCATCCCCGTTGTCCATCGCTTTTTGGATAGCCCGGGCATTTGCACTGAAGCTGATCACGTTTTCGACAATGCTGCGATTTACATGATCCCTTTTCAAATGCTCCATAACCGTTTCTTCGATATAGGAGAAGGATTGCAGCTGACTCTGATACAGCTCCCGCGTTTTCTGATCCTTCTGAATCAGAAACAGACGTGCTCCGTATTCAACCTTCGGATATGCATATTTACAATAGATTTCCGGAACGAAGGAAAAGATTTCATATGCCAGGGAATCATCCTTGCATAAACGAATCAGCTGTTCACGCAGCTTTCTGTGCTCCTCCTTGCTTCCGCATTTCTCATACCATTTGATAGCCTTACGCGTATACTGACGGATGTTGTCCCCTGTGAAATCCGAGGGTTCATAGCTGCGTTCCTCCTGAATAAGCAGAAAGTTCTGCTTTTCCGTATGATAGCTTCCGATACAGTCCCAGTTTTGTGCATAGGGCAGAAGCAGCTCACTCAGCTCACTGTCTTCCCTGCCGTTGATTCGTACCTCGCACAATACTTTGCTACGGGTTTTGGATGCAAACACCTTGATCCAGTATGCCTTCTTATTGCCAAGACGCAGCTGCAGCTTCTGCTTCAGCATTTCCCAGAAGTCCTGCTCTATCAGACCTTCCCGCTTTCCGATGCCGTGTATCTCATTCCTGTACACCTGAAAGTAATGACGAAGCTGGGTAAAGCCGAAAACAGTTTCCTCCGCCTTTCCCTGCAGAGCCCGCAGATACAGCTGCAGGGTATGCCGGTAAAAATCCTCACATGCCAATGTAACCGCCTCCTGCGCATTTGAACCGCTTGCTGCTACAGATTCCAGAATGGCATCATCCAGCCATTCATGGTGGAGCTGAAAAACGATCTGTGCCACATTATGCTCAACCGATATCACGTCTGCATATATATAGATATCCTGTGCTTCCAGCACAAAGGCATCATCAAGAATCTGTCCTTCCTCACACATATGCTCCAGCTGTTCCAGCACTAGTGCATGAAAATCAATCGATTCCTCTGCTGTGTTTTTATGTTTTTTTCTTCGAAATACCATAGACACCATCTTCCTTTTATTGTCATTGTAGATTGTAAACATTATATAACAAATTTCAGTTTCTTTCCACCTTCCCTTATCGGATACCGTCAGTTTCACATAATTGTTTTTTCTATGTTTACCTTTCTGTTCTATCACCTAAAGGAAATAATCGTATCGTTAGATTCATCTGTATCTGTAGGAACCACTTACACAACTGCTGCCTATCCGGAAACCTGCAGTATTATAAAGAGTCTCGCTTGAAAAAGCTTTACCTTTACTATATAAGGGCAGGCAAACACAGATCACCTGCATGGGACTTTCACCTGAAGCATAACATGATCTGCACATCCAATAAATTATTTTCATGAACAGGTGTATCAGCTATTTACATAAACAGCAGTATAACCTTTGCATAGTTTATATCGGAGGTGAGTGAAATGACAGGTGCGTTAACAGTTGAGGCTATGGAAGCAAATGGTTCTCCCGTCAATGCGGCAGCTGTACGAGTGTATGGAAGAACAGAGGATACTTCCACATTTATTATGTGCTGTTATACCGATGAAAATGGTTTAAGTGAACCGATTTTTCTTCCTGCCCCAAACAGCATACATTCCATGCAAAGCAATCCGCAGGTATGTCCCTACGCAGCGTATGATGTACATGTTACGAAGGATGATTACGATAAAGAAGTAATTAACGGTGTACAGATATTTCCTGACACGACTTCATCCTTGCGTGTAATTATGCAATGCTGTAATGGCAGACCGCCAAAGACAAACACGATTTAATCGAACACCATAAATTATACGACTATGAATAAACAAAAGGTAAAAAGATTCCCTATCCCCCGAGGAATGGCGTAGGTTATCATACGATAGGATTTCTGTAGCACTGAGATACAGCCATAATGGATAACACGCCGGTAGCTGTGAGAGCTTCGCAATCCAGGAAATGAAAGCCAAGCTCAAAGCTATAGCGTGTAAGCGAAGGAAAATGGTTACAGGAAAGCTAGATTTTCAGTCTTCCCATAACCTCGGATATATGCAGGGTTCCTTGATTCAGGGCATCCTGTTATCCGTGCTTTCAGCATTCGAGCATCCTAGCCCGTAACGTTTTGAGCATTGTTTCATCCAAAATGTAAGAGGGATGTGCTGAATCCGGAAAACAACAAAACTGATTTCATAAAATATTAAAAATATACAATAAAGGCTTTCCTCGAAATTGAAGAAAGCCTTTCAAATTTACAATGGTGACCCCTCAGGGAATCGAACCCTGGACCCACTGATTAAGAGTCAGTTGCTCTGCCAGCTGAGCTAAGGAGTCATTTGTAACTTGCTCAATTATAATACCAAATGATTTGGATAATTGCAATACCTAAATTGCAGAAAAATGCATTTTTTTCATTCTTTTTTTAGAAAAGAGCGAAATTCATAGAAAAATATATCAAAATTCCTCATTTTATCATGTAAATTCCTTTACAGCATTGCAATTAAGAACTTTTATCATCCCACCTGCTCCGCAGATCTAATATATTTTAATGACATTTCTATGAATTCCCGCAATGTCGGCTGTCTGTAATGCAGGGTATGCAGTACCTTCTGCAGCATGACACGATCTCCGGATAATAGGGTTGCCAGAAGTACATGCTCCAGTTCTTCCTCCACATGCGCCACAGTCGTTTTATGCTTGTTCGCAACCACCACATATAAGCATTTTATGATACTGCCAAGCAGGTCCGGTTGTTCATAGACGCTCATAATTGCCGTATGTAAAAAGCTGTAGCCTGCAGTGTAATCGGGAACTCCCATACGATTCAGCAATTCGGATACTCTTGTATTCAGATTCACTATCCCATTCATGTTTACATCCCTCCCAAAATCTATAGTGTACATACGGTCCAGCTTTGGCAGAGTCTATATATGTCGAATTTCATAAAATATCTGCATGCCGCCCTTCCTGTGTTGCCGCATATCCTGCCTTTCTGATGAGGGTATGGAAATCTCTGCCTCTTATTCCATTATTCGACAGACAACGACACTGTGTGTGATGTCTGTGTGATTATAATGATACCGTTGCCGCCCTGATATAGAAAGATACCTAGGCAGTATTTTGCGGCATGGTCACCCTGCGGTGACTTTTTTTATTATGTATACGTTATACCATCACGATATCCTATCCATGCCCCTTTGTATAGATTCATACAGCTAGAAAAAAACGCTGCCATCTGAACAGGATTCCCTTACGACCAGCGCCGTACACAGGCATGGACAGATGCCTCTTTCAAAGCGGTTCACTTTCTGCCACAGCCAGCATTCAGGGCAGTCATTCATCCATATACCGATACCTTGCAGCGCCGCCATTTATCAATACACGAATTACTGAAAATCTGCTATCATCCGGAGGTATCGCAGGAAAAGGGATGCTGCAATCAACATCCCCTGCCTAATACATCTAACTAATATCCACTTGGTCGTGTCGGTTCATCATCAATTGCATGATCATTTGTCCATCCGGTACCATCATTGATCAAATACGGATGCTCAGCTCCTTTTATAATACGTGTGATGATACCCTCTTTTACAGCCAGAAGTCTTCTGGGATACCAATTTCCACCATTTGCCTGTGTCCATAAGCCGGTATAGGTTACCGGAGTTCCAACCTTATACTTCGGATTCTTTGACGGGTTTGGTTTTGGATCCGGTTTCGGCTGATCGGGTGCCTTGCCATAGCCGTTCAATCCTTTTTCCTTCATAATGGCCGGATAATCCTTATATGCATAGTCCAGATCCATTCTGCCATTATAGCCATGAATGGAGCCGTCACTGGTAAACTGCCACATTCCGTACGGCTTGCGGTAGGTATTTACACTGGCCCATTGTGCCACCCATTTATCAAAGCGATCCAGGCGGGATGAATTGATATGGTTTGTAAGCCAGTCCAGGTTAGCATAGATACCGGCATAAAAGCCGGCTTTTTCCAATTCCCGACAGGTATAATAGCAGGTTTCCACATTCATGGCATCACTGACTCCGTTACGCCGTTTCCAACCGTCCGCATCCTCCATATCTATATAGCATGGATAGCTCGGTTTGCAGGTTTTACACAATCTGATGAAGCCGGAAGCCTCCTCCCTCATCTGTGCATCATTGGCAACATAGGAATAATGATAGAGTCCATAGGGCATTTTGACATGCTCACATTCCCGTACATTCCTTCGAAACTGCTTATCTTCTTCAAAATGTCCCCAGCTGGAACGGATGATGGCAAATTCTATCCCGCCCTTTTTTATCGCATCCCAATCCAGTATGCCATTATGCTCGGATACGTCAATTCCAAGTCTTCGCATACACACACCTCCTTTCTCTTTCATACTACGCATTTTAAAAGCACCTGTACAGGCGTTCGCCAAAAGAAAAGATGTCACCCGGACATCTCCTTCTGTTTCTGTATCAGCAACTTGTAAACCTGCTCCTGCGGAAGTGGCGCTGCGTAGTAATATCCCTGAATATAGCGGCAGGCACAGTCTCTCACAAAGGCAGCCTGTTCCTCATTCTCAACACCCTCCACCAGCAAAAGCTGATGCACCTCATGAAAAGCCTCACACATTTTGCGCAGAACGACAGCACCTTCAGTAGACACCATCGCTTTCCATAGCAGGCTCTTATCAATTTTAATCGTTTGTATCGGCAGGCTGAGTACATTGGATATATTGGAATACCCTGTTCCAAAATCATCCAGAAGAAATTCAATTCCCTGCTTGCGCATACGCTGAATAAAAGCAATGATCATATGGTAATCCCTGCTCAGCATACTCTCCGTGATCTCAATCTGCAGCATATGTACGGGTATTTTATATTCCTCTATAATCTTCAGAATGTTATTTCCGAGATCCTGCTGTAAAAACATGACGGCAGAGAAATTAACACTGATGCTTTTCAGGGTTGTAGCGGTATGCTGCAGCTGCTGCAGAAATAAACAGGTCTTTCGCAGCACCTGATATGTGATTTCTGTAATCAATCCGTTTTCCTCAGCAAGTGGTATAAACTCATCCGGACCAAGCTGCCCCAAATCATGCGGCGGCAGACGAAGCAGTGCCTCCGCCTTTGTATATGCCTGTTCCTTTACATCGTAAATCGGCTGGTAAACCACGATAAAGCTGTCCTCCCGGATACATTGTCGTAAAAGCTCAAGCACCCGCTCATTCCGATGGAGTCGTTCGATCATATCTGCAGTGCAGACGCAGGTTCTGTTTTCTTCTGAACGCTTGGCCAGCATGACGGCATATTCCAGACCCTTAATGATTTCATCCTTATCGCGGTTATGTGCCTCGACATGCAGAATGCCTATGCCATACTGTATCCGAAAATCAAAATTCTCAACAGACCATGACTGCCGCATACGCGCAATCAGCTGCGTATGGCACTGCCTGCATGTTTCTGCATCCTTACAGACAATCGCAAATTCATCACCGCTGAAGCGAAAAACACGTACCGCCGGCAGCTCCTTTTCAAGGAAGGCACAGATTCTCGTCAACAAAACATCCCCGGCTTTCTGAGAAAAGTGATCATTGATAAAGCGAAAGCCCTTCAGCGACAGCACCATCATGGAATATGGGTCTGTATCCTTCATGCGGATTTCCTAAAGACGGTTGAATTCCTGACGGTTTAAGATACCGGTCAGCGGATCTGTAAACAGCTGCTTGTTCTGCAAATACAGATATATAATCAGCAGCGCACTTGTTGCGGCAGTTCCGGTAAGGATATAATTTGGATACAGAAGCTGAAACAGGATGACGGCTGCAGAAAGCACCGGGAAGAAATTCAGAATGATAAAAACAGCGGTGTCCAGATTGCGGCGCTTGGAAATCGTAAAGAATACAGAAAATAATACATAGATATAAAAGACGATGTAGGTCAGAGATACCCAGGATCCCCGCACATAGCCAGCTATCGGATCCAGCGTAAACAGCAGATGCGTCAGCGGATTGCTCAGCAGACACAGCAGATAGAACAGAGCCGGTATCCCTGCAAACAGAATATGCTTTTTGAGCTTATCCGCGTCCTGTTCAAACACAGTAGTCAATGTATAAATAAAATATACAACCCCCATAAGCGGAGTGGACATATAATTCAGATGCAGCAGCACCTGATTGATGAGATACGTTGAAGCGGAAAGCTGTGTCAGCAGCAGCGTTGACAGGATATTTGTCAGAATGGAGAGATAGGTTATCAAAAGACAGGCGCGAAAGGCCTGGTTTTTTCGCGAGGGAAGCAGATTCCCCTTCCATGAATATACCATAATGATGTTGAGCATGATGACAGATACACACTCTATCGAGATATCCCATTCCATAAATTATCACCTATGTAGATATTGTATCACATAACCATCACAAAGGGCTATGCAGGATGGACATCAAATGTGAAAAAAATGAAAAAAAGGCATTGATCGGCAGCTATAGATGTCGTTCCTCCTTCTTTTCTTAACATCATCACTGTAAAGAGCGTGGTTTTCTATTTTCCGTCGTCAAGCTCCAGCTGCAGGATGTAGTCATCCATAATAAAGCCTTGCCCAATATCCGTCTGCACAGAATCGATATCCTTGAAGCCCTTCGCACGGTATACATCCAGACTGTGCTGATTGAATTTGTTGCAGGTCAGATAAATGGCTTTTTTATCCTGCTCCCTCGCAAAGGAAATTGCCCGCTTCAGCAGGATACTGGACAGCCCCTTTCCTCTGGCCTTCTTATGCAGATACAGCTTGCTCAGAAACAGACGATCCTTTTCCGGCTTCACACCGCAGAATCCGATCATAGCACCCTCCTCATAAGCCAGAAAATAGGTGTAGTTCTCCTCCTCGATTGCTTTTTTCAATGCCGGATAGCTCTGGAATTTCTCAACCATATAATCAATCTGTTCCTTTGAAATGATGGCTGTAAAATACTCATGCCAGATTTCTGTGGCAAGTGCTGCCAATGCACGGATATCCGCATCGCAGCTGCAGATACGCAGTTCCATATACATTCCTCCCTTGTTTTTTACCATTATAGAGCAAGGCTTACGGTTTGTAAATGTATTTTCGATATGCCAATACGACACTCAGGAAGCCGTCGTTCCCTTTTCAATGCGCTTTTTCCAAGGGAAAGCAGAACCCTTTGCCCTGATCATCATCCATATACAAAGAGTTGTGCATTATACAAAGCATAACAGGGCTCTTGATTTTTATGTTCTGGTTTTCCTTACGGTATCACGGCTTTATGATTTCTTTAGGATATATCAGTAAATAGATAGGATGCTTTTATGCATAGACAGCACCTGAAGCGTCTGCTGTACTTTTTTTCCTGCAGCTTACGCTAACTGTCAGTCAAAGCCTCTCTGTAACAGACGTTTCACTTTATTTTACCGTACCTGGAAACTGCATGGATAAAAAACGCCCTTTACATTCTTGGAATGCATTATGCAAAGAAACAACGCAGCGGTGAGATATGGTACTTTCTTACTTTAGGTTGTTTGCAAAAGGGAGACTTCCATACTATTGTAGTTATCAATAGTATGGAAGTCTCCCTATGTTAAATTAACCCACAATCGAGAAAAAACCTGAGATATCATTTGCGTTGTTTTGCAGCATACTTCACCTGCATGCGTGGTTGATGTACAGGATCGTTCCATATGCACGAGCTCTTTGATGCTTGCCTGTCTCCTCACATATCACCCTCATGTTCCATCAGAGCCTGCTTCCACTGCGCAAACAGAACCTCCTCACGGATACTGCGATTTGCATTGCTCGTACTCGGCAGATAGCTGCAGGGCAAAGCGATATCCGGAAAATGCTTCTGATACAGTTCATAGGCTTTTCTGCCGTTGCAGATCACCCTGTGCAGGGTTGGGTACACCGCTGTCAGGTGTGCGATATCATTTACCCTTTCCTTGCGGATTGCACTGTCCAAACTGCCCTCTCGCTCACATTCTCCAATCACATCCCAAAGCAGAATGTGCTGCTGAAACAGAATTTCCTTTTTCTGAGCATAGGTATCAATCGGCATTTCAAATACCGCATGCAGAATCTTCCAGAAGCGGTTGTGGGCAAATCCGTAATATTCCTGCTTATCCAGAGAAGTCACACTGGGCATAGAACCCAGAATCATGAGTCTTGGCTTTTCCGGGATGATGGGATCAAAGCCCTTCAGCACACTTCCACACCCTTGAAGTCATGGGGCAGTGCCACAGTGATCCGCACCTTAACAAAGCTGCCGAATTCGATAAAGCGCTCACTTTTAAACATCACAATGCCGTCCACCTCATCCGGTGCAGAGCTGGCCCCGCGTCCGCGATACACGCCGGTAAGACCTTCCTGATCCTCAACAAGAACCTCAATGATCTCTCCTACCATACGTCTCTGATTCTCCAGTGATATTTCCTCCTGACGCTTCATCAGCTGCGCCAGACGCGCTTCCTTTACATCCTCGTCCACGGCCCCATCCATGGAATAGGCAGGGGTGTCCTCCTCCGGGGAATAGGGAAAGGCTCCCATACGGTCCCAGTGGATATCCTCTACAAACTGCATAAGCTCGCTGAAATCTGCTTCCTCCTCTGTCGGGAATCCGACAATAAAGGTTGTACGCAGGGTTGGATAGGAAAAGGTTTCCCGAATCTTCTTCACCAGAGCCGCAACCTCTTCTCTGCTTCCTCTACGATTCATCAGCTGCAGCATGCGATTGGAAGCGTGCTGCATTGGAATATCGAAATATGGCAGCACCTTGGGCAGCTTTGCCATTCCCTCAATCAGCCGGGCATCGATTTCATCCGGATACATATACAGAATACGGATCCAGTGGAAGCCTTCGATTTCATGCAGCTGCTGCAAGAGATCAAGCAGTGCTCTTCTGCCATACAGATCGACGCCGTATTTTGTCGTATCCTGTGCAATCACCACCAGCTCCCTGACACCGCGCTGCGCCAGCTGTTTCGCCTCTTCCACCAGCTGCTCGATGGGAAAGGACACATTATCCCCGCGAATCAGCGGAATTGCACAATAGGTACAGTGATTGCTGCAGCCCTCGGCAATTTTCAGATAAGCCGTCCACGGCTTGCTGGATACCTTCCGCTCACATTTGTCATAGCTTACCAGATCATGCCCGTCCAGCAGCTTTGGTAAGAGTTCATGCAGGTGCGGATATTCGCGAATACTGATCACTGCATCAATTTCCGGGATATCCTGCTCCAACTGTTCCTTATAGCGCTGTGCCAGACAGCCGACAACAATCAGCTTTCTGCACCTGTGCTTTTTATACTCCGCCATCTGAAAAATCGTCTGAATGGCCTCTTCCTTTGCGGAATTGATAAATCCGCACGTATTGATAATGATTGCCTCTGCCTCATCCGCATTGTGAACGAGCTCATGGCCGCCGCTATTGATCATACCCATCATTTTTTCACTGTCTACCAGATTTTTACTGCAGCCCAGTGATATAAACCCAATTTTCATATAAAACACCTCGATTATTACTATACCATGATGACCGGCTTCATGAAAGCCGCAAATTATGTAAAATTTTGTTATTGTCATGCTGGAATCATATAAATTCTTTCCGTTCTCTGGTATAATTATATACAGACTATCACAGGGAGGTAACGTATGTACGGACGAGTGGAAATCGATGATGAAACGAAAAAGAAGCTGTCGCTTCTATTAAAATATTATCGCAAAAAAGCAAATCTGAACCAGCGTGACTTCATCACTTACAACGGGGCAACGATCTGTTCTGCCGATACCTACAGTAAAATAGAAAATTGTAAAATCATCAAAAGCAATTCCATCTATCATTATCTGCTGGTACAGATTCATGCTGAGCTCAATCTTCCTTCCAGCTGGTGGGAGCCCTGGAGCACCTGTTTTCAGGAGCTGCTGGAGCTGGTGACGCGCTATGACCTTGCAGGACTGGCAGAGCGGTGTGCCGTCCTTTTTGCACAGCTCCGGGAAAAAACCGATATCTTTGCGGTTGAGTATCGAGAACTGCTGATGCTGATGGCTTCCTATTATGAACACTGCAGCGAAATGAGTGAGGAGCAGTTTCATAAATATATGGAGCTGCTTCCTATCTTTGATGTGAGCATACAGGAGATTTTAAAGGATATGCTTTATACATATACCGTACACAGACACCGTGATGCCAGAAAAAACGGTGCTGTCTTCACCCGCCTGCACATGGCGGAAAGCACCTCGCTGCTCAATATATTGAACCGCAGCTATCAGGCCTATTATGAGGAACGCTTTCTGGACTGCTTTCGGGATTCCCTGTATCTGGAGCAGACATTTTTGAAGCAGGGTAATTACAACCGTCTGCTGGATGTATACGATGCCATTGTCCTTCTGTATGCAGATGTACAAAAGGATGCGGCCAATCATGAATATGTCGAAAAGCTCTTTGCCATTGTTAACGAGCATCCTGAACAGCTGCACCGCAATAAATATCTGCAAAGCCTGTATCAATGCGGGATGCTGTATTATGAAATAGGACAATATGAAAAAGCATGCGACTATTTCTGTGAGCTGGCAAAGCAGGACGACTACCATTTTCTGCCGGCAGCACTGCTTGCCTGTATTCTCTGCGAGAAGCTAGAGCGTGTGATCCCTCCTGAAATATTACAGGAGCCGCGCTATCCCGAGCGTTTTCCGAAGCATGTGACCGCTTACCATCAATACTGCCGGTTCAAGCAGAAGGAACGAGATCCCTTTCAGCGGGAGGAGTATTTTTTGAAGTATGTGCTGCCCCAAATATCCAATGAGGATCAACTGATTTGGGAGCCTGCCTGCAGAGAGCTGGAACAGCTGATCCGATCCACACGCCATTATCACCTGAAAAAACGCATACAGAGCAGTTGAATTCAGAAATTATACAATTTTATACCGAATATCTGACAAAAATCACATATTTTTTCTAAATTTCAAATTTGTAATCTTTTCTTCTTTATTTTATGATATAATTTCTACATACAGGATACGTTTATCCTGTGCAATCAATCATTTGATAGGGAGGACAATATGAAAAAATTACTTTGCGCTGCATTTGCCGTACTGGTATTAGCAGGATGCTCCGGCGGAGCAAAAACAGAAACAAAGACCTGTTCAATGGAACAGAGCGGTATGAAAATGGATGCCACTTTCACCGCTGAGGATGATAAAATCACTAAAACCTCAGTAAAGGTTACCATGGATCTTTCCGCTGCCGGTCTTGGAGACACAGAGCTGACAGATGATCAGAAAAAACAGCTGGAAACTGCTGTATTAAGCCAGTTGGGTGTTGAAGAAGGAAAAGGTGTCAATGTCAGTGCTGAATTCAAGGACAAGAATATCATCGCAACCGTTGACGTTGATATGAAAGACGGAGATTCAGCTACATTGAAGAAGCTGGGATTCGGTGGAGAAGCAAGTCTGTCCAAGACGCTGGAAGAAGCAAAAGACGGCGGAGCTACTTGTAAATAATCTTTGAAACTCAGGGCTAAGCTCTGAGTTTTGCCATTATAATCTGAAGGAAGGGAAAATACAATGAAGAAATTATTATGTGCTGCTTTTGCGGTTGCCATGCTGGCAGGCTGCTCCGGCGGTAAAGAAGAAACAAAAACAATGACCTGTACGGCAGAACAGAAATCCAATGGTTCCACCATTTCACAGACAATCAAGTTTGACTATCAGGGTGACAACATCACCAAGCAGGATCAGAAAACAGTGATTACTGCACCGGATAAAAAAACCTATGAAGCAATGCTGCCGACACTGAAAAGTGCTTCTCTGGAAAGCAAGGCAAAGGGTGTTGAAGGCATGAGCTATAGTCTGACGGAGGATAAGGACAAATTCTCAATTACGGAATCCATTGTTTTTGATATCAAAGAAATCGATCCGAAGGACTACGGTACCTTTACCAACCAGAAGCTGAGCGGTAAAAAAATGGTAATGGATCTGGAAAAGACAAAAGAAAACATCGAAAAAAGCGGATTAACCTGTAAAAAATAATCAGTCCATGACATGATACACGCTGAAGAGCTCTCTGTTGGAGAGCTTTTTTTATTTTTCTTCATCCAAATCCATGAGAAATAGAAAAGACTGTATCAGTAAGGTGGATTTTCAACCTAACTGCACATTGATCCGTCCTTTTATTTTCTTATCCCGCCTGAATAATTCTGAAAAGGCAACATTTTTAGTCGAACTTATAGAATATATCTGCTTTTCCCTATCATAAAGTGATATAATTACAATATCAAAAATCATAAGATATACGAACAGACAGCGTGTCCTTTGGCTATCTCAGATGTATCGCGCAATGCAGCACTGCCTAAATCGACGGCTATCAGGCAAACAGGCTCCATAAGGGAGTCTGCCGCAGCAGAATCCCATACACAGCACTGTTTTTTCGGCTATTCACAAAGCGGTGTAATGCAGTATAGAAGCTTGCTTCACGGCAGGAATGAAAAGACAGGAGGTTTACAGTATGCCAATGAAACTTAATGAAAATAATTACAGCTATTATATTTACCGCAATCTGATATGTCTGGCAATCCTTCTGCATTTCGGCTATACATTGCTTATGGGAATTCTGCATTATGGCGTCCCTCTTCTCTATAATATCTGCAGTGTGCTGTTTTACATCGGTATGCTTTTGCTGGTCATGAAAAAAAAGCGATATGCGCTGGCCGTTTCCCTGATTCATTTGGAAACCATCTGCTTTGTTGTGTTACACACTGTGCTGTTTGGCTGGAACGCTTCCTTCTTTCTCTTTCTGATCGCAATGGCTTCTCTTGTGTATTTCTGTCCCTACCGCAGTCCCTACATCCCCTATCTGTTTTCCATCCTGCATATGCTCACCTTTTTTCTATTGCATGAACAAATACAGGGAACGATGTTCTCTTCTCTGCCGGCTGCTTCCTTACAGCTGCTATTTCTCTGCAACAGCTTTGGTTCATTTCTCACAATCCTTTATGTTGCCTATGTTTCCAATGCCAGTGCCGATATTGGAAAAGAGGTTTTAAAAAAGCAGAATGAAAGTCTTTTGTAGATTGCTAATTACGATTCCCTCACAGGGCTGTACAACCGTACTTATTTGAAAAAAACAGCATCCCAGCTGTGCCTTGAGAATTGCTGTCTTGCAATTGGCGATATTGATGATTTCAAGCGGATCAATGACACCTATGGTCATTTGTGCGGGGATGCCATATTAAAGCAGCTCGCTGAGCATATGCGAACCAGACTGGATCCCGCAATCTTTATCTGCCGCTGGGGCGGTGAGGAATTTGTCTTCCTTTTTCATGATATCAGGGAGCAGGATGCACTGCAGCAGCTGCAGGATTTCTGTCACTGGATGAATCACACAGAATTTCAATACGGCGAACAAAATATCCCAGTCACCATGACATTCGGCATCTGCTGTCATCAGCGGCTTTCTCTGGATGAGTTAATCAATAAAGCCGATCAGCTCCTGTACCAGGGGAAACAAAAAGGGAAGCACACAGTCGTAAGCGGGTAAAGCTGCTGCATGAAGCAATGATCCCTGTACCATAATACCAATAGGAGTGGATGCTATGAGAAAACAGATCCTGTTGATAAGTCTATTGCTTCTGTTAAGTGGCTGTTCGAAAAAAGCAGAAGCAGGCATAAGTAAAACGACATGCCGGGGAACCCTGATGGATACCTTTATTGAAACAACCATGGATTCAGAAAATCAACGAATTTCAACACAGAGCATACAGCTGCATACAGACCATCGTACACTAGGCTATAACAAGCAGCAGGCACAGGCCTGTGTTAAACAGTACCAGAAAGATTATGCAAATATCAGGGGCTTGACCTATCAGGCATCCGTGACAGATAAAGAAATGAAGCAGCTGCTCGTTCTAAAGCTGACGGACATTGACACCGCACAGCTGAAAAAGCTGGATTTCATCCAGACCTTAGAAGACGCTGTATTCGATGTACATACCGCGGTAGTCGTTTATGAACAGCAGGGACTTACCTGCAGTACGAAGCCGGCGGCATAACGCCAGGGTATCCAAGGATACGGCTAACGCACAGTCTGTATTCCTTGTACGAAGCATACAGCCTTCATAAGGCACCGGCATTGCTTTCGGCAATACGTGATAAAGAAAGTAAATCAGCAATAAAATCCTTTGTTTTCCCTTATAAGGATACGGTGATTAAACAGACCGTTTCAAACACAACTGCTTTTTTCTATTCCCGCTGATTCCTTTCCTGCCCCTGTTTTATGCTTATATTATACAGCAGTTCTTTTCTGCCAAAATCATCGATATGAAAAAGATCAGACGATGTATCTGACCCTTTCTGCTGCCTATTCCGGCAGCTTTTTTATGTTGTAATTTCCTTTTATTCCCATGCTTCCCATGTTACAGCGATACGGCGCAGCGCCTCCTGCAGAATCGACTTCTGTGTTCCGATATTCAGGCGCACCCAGCCATAGCCGTCCTGCACAAAATAGCTGCCGACAACCATGGATACATTTGCCCTGATAAAGAAGGCACGCATTTCATCCTCATCCGCAAACACGGAACGCATATCGATCCATGCCAGAAAGCTGGAATCGCTTTTCATGACCTTAGCCTGCGGCATGTGCTGTGCAAACCAGTCATAGACCATGGTGAAATTCTCCCCGATATATGCAGTCAGCTGATCCAGCCATTCCTCTGAATCATTATAAGCCGCAATGATGGCAGGAACAGCATATACATGCGGACTGGTCACATAGACCTTTTGTAAATATGCCAGCAGGCGTTCCCGAATCTGCTTATTCTTAACGATGATGTAGGAGGATTTTAAACCACCCAGATTAAAGCCCTTGTTTGGGGATACACACATAATCGATGCATCCGCAATATCCTCATGCGCATTCCACAGCGTGGTAAAGCTTTCCCGATCAAAAATCACATCACGGTGTATTTCATCACAGACCAGCAGAACATCATGCTTCAGACACAGTGCACTGAGCTGATGCAGCTCCTCCTTCGTCCAGACGCGTCCGCTTGGATTTTGCGGTGAACAGAAGATAAACAGCTTGACATTCTCTTCGACCATCTGATGCTCCATCTCTTCAAAATCAAGATAATAGCGCATATTTTCCAGCTTTAGGGAATTGCAGATCAAACGACAGCCGCCGCGCTCCACCGCTTCAGCGAAGGGATCATAGGCAGGGGTGTTGATCATAACAGCATCTCCCTCGTTACAGAAGCACTGTACGATATAATGCAGAGTGCCGCAGGTTCCAAAGGTCAGCTTGATCCATTCCTTTTTAATATCCACATGAAAACGGCGCTTGTTCCAGTCAATCAGCGCATCATAATATGCATCATACGTATACGTATAGCCATAATCTCCCAAAGCGGCACGCTCTATCATCGCCTGCTTGATTGCCGGTGCACATTCAAAATCCAGATCGGCAAGATCCATAGGAATCGCATCCTCATTTAAACCGAATTTTTCCTTCAAAATGGTATTGTCCCATTTTCTGCATTTTCCAAGCTTTCGATTGATTACATGATCAAAATCATACTTCATATCCGTTACCCTCCAAAATAATGAGTTCCTTTGTTGTGGCATTCAATGGGACACCACGGCCGTTTTCGATAAGGACATCATCCTCAATTCGCACACCGCCAAGTCCCGGAACATAGATACCCGGCTCACAGGACATGATCATGCCTTCCTCCAGCACGGTGTCACTGCCGGCATTCAGCAGTGGAAGCTCTCCATCTCCCATGCCGATGCCATGCCCCAGACCATGCGTGAAATACGGACCATAGCCATGCCCCTGAATGATGCCGCGCACATAGCTGTCCACATCGTTTCCTCTTATACCGGCTTTGATAAAGTCAACACCCGCACACTGTGCTTCCAGCACGATATCATAGATTTTCTTCAGCTCCGGCTTTGGTTCCTGAATACACACCGTTCTGGTCATATCGGACTGGTAGCCCTGATAGGTGATACCGAAGTCGATCGTGATGAATTCATGGGCTTCAAAGGTTTTTTCACTCGGACGCCCATGCGGCATGCTGCCGCGGACACCGCTTGCGACAATCGTATCAAATGCCATGGCACTGGCTCCGTTTTTGATTGCCAGATACTGCAGCAGTGCACTGACCTCCGTTTCCTTCATCCCGATGCGAATCGTGGAAATCGTTTCCTGAAAGATCGCATCCGTGATTTCACATGCCTTACGTACCAGCGCGATTTCCTGGGCATCCTTACAGCGGCGTGCCTCCTCCAGTTCATGCTCCAGAAGCACGGTTTTCAACCCGTATTCCTGCATGCTCAGATATTCCTTCACGAGAACCTGTCCCGCTTCTATCCCAATGCGGGCATGGCTTCCCAGAAGTCGGACCACCTCATCCAGATAGCTGTTGCCCTGTTCATGCACCACCGGGATAAAGCCGCTTGTTGTTTCTCTTGCTTCATTGCTGTAACGCCCGTCCATAATCTGATACAGCTCATCTCTTGTCACCAGCACCTTGACGCCGCTTCCGGTTAAGGCACCGAGATAGCGCTTGTTGGAACGGCTTTTGATCAAGATGGCGTCGATTTGTTTTTCCTCCAGAATGGAGCGAATTTTTTGGATTCTCTGCATACTGCTTCCTCCTTTTTATGATATACCTCTGCACCTGCATTTCTCTTTTTGCGCAGCTGTATGGAAAGCGGCACCCGCAAACGGATGCCGCTGGCTATTGCTAGAAATCAAGATCCAGATCGTTCAGTAAAGCCTCCTCATCATCCGAGAAGATGTTTTTTGCCTCCTCTGCTTTCTTCGCTCTTGCTTCTTCCTCACGCAGCTCCTGACGCTCCATGATTTTAAAGAATGGCAGATAGAGCAGAATTGCCAGAATCAGCTGTGCACCGCAGGCCAGGATCACTCTCCAGTCACCGTTTGTCAGGAATCCCTCCAGGAAGACACCGACATAAGGCGGATCGAAGAACGGCTTGTCCAGCAGACCGTAGTGCATCAAAAACATTGGCATGGTACCGATGATGGCACCACCGAAGACGAATGGGATAAACATTATCGGATTCAGAATAATCGGAGCACCGAAGAGAATCGGTTCATTGATACCGAACAGTGACGGGAACAATGCGACCTGCCCGATTTTACGATAGCGTTTGGATTTGGACAGCATGCATGCCACAACGCATCCGATGGTGATACCGGCACCGGTGAATCCAAAGAACGCACTGGAGGTACCTGCCGTATAAAAGTGTGGCAGAGGTTCTCCTGCCTGTCTTGCGATGATGTTTTCCGCAATGAAGGTAGCCATGATCGGACGTGTAATCGGTCCGAAAACAGATGAATGGATACCGAAGAAGAAAATCAGACAGATCATGAAGTGCAGGAACAAGACTGCCCACGGGTTGTCCATGGAACCAACCAGCGGTGCCAGAAACTGTGTCAGAATCTGCGGAGGCAGTGCTCCGAAAATCTGCTGGGAGAAGAAGCGTACAGCGATGAAGGTTCCGGCAACGATGATGGTTGTAGGAATCAGCTCAAAGGATTTGGATACGAAGTCCGGTACCCCCTCCGGCATGCGGACCGTCAGATTCTTTTCCTTACAGAAGCGATACAGCTCCGTAGCAGCCATACCGACCAGCATGGCACAGAACAGACCCTTTGCACCGAAGTTGGTGATGCTGATACCGCCCTCTACGTTTTCAGCAGCCACAAACAGGAAAGCAAAGGTGGACAGAGTGATACAGCCCGGAATATACAGCTTGTAGTGATTCCCCAGATTGTATGCAATACACATCGTTACATATACACTCATCATACCGATGGATAGGGTAACCGGCAGGTCAAGCAGCTCCGCATTGTTCAAAATGAACTGACTGAATGCGTTATTTTCTCCAATCATGTTTGGTAAAGCGGGGATGATGGCGAAGAAGCTCCCCAGAATCGTAAATGGTGTCATGGCCACCATGGATGCCTTAATGGCACTCAGATGACGCTGTTTATCTACTTTTTGAGCAATTGGCATCAGCCATTTGTTCATAAAGGCTTCAAATTTATTAAACATACTAGGTTCCTTTCTATTTATTTATGCTGTCTTTACAGGACACGTGAGCGGGCATTCCTGAAAGTATACCCCCTGCTCATTCATCTCACAGCCTGATTGAACAATACAAGACTGACCGCAAATGAAGCATAGTCTTTTATAATTCCAAATCAGGGATTACTTTCCCATTTCGTGTTTCTTGCGTGTAACCAGAGCGAGCTTCAATACGGTGGCTCCGTCCATCTGTCCGTATACATCCTTGTCAATGACTGCAAACGGCACGTTTTTCGGTTTGCATACAGCCTCGATGAAGTCAATCTTGTGCGATACCTGCGGTCCGACCAGAACCACGTCCCAGTTATCGATTTCCTCCTCCAGAGAGTCTGCGGGAATCGCCGTAAATTTAAAATCCTCTTCATTCAGCTTCGCGCTTTCCTTTACGACCTTTTTCATGTTCTGCATCAGCATATTGGTGGAAAAGCCACCTGCACAGCATAATAAAATTCTCATGTTAGTTTCCTCCTTCTTTTGCTTCAAATACATCTACCAGTGCCTCAATGACGTCTCTTGCCAGCTGGCTGGTCATATAATGATCCTGCGCATGAACCATGAGCAGTGACAGCTCCGGCTTTTCAGCCTCCGGATCCATTTCCGACTGGATCAGCTTGGTCTGGATTTTGTGTGCCTCCAGATCGATTTTTCTGCTTTCCTCAAGCAGTGCGCGAGCTCCCTCATAATCGCTTTCCTTTACCTTGCGAAGGGCTTCAAACGCCTTCCCCTTACTGTCACCGGCAGCGGAAATGATACCGATGATCTGCTGTTCTAATTCTGTCATGCTAGACTCCTTTCAAAAAATTTATTGATGCACGATACGCTGCTTCGTCAAAATTGACAATCAGCTCTGTAAAGATGTCGATGGCGTCCGCAATATCCTGCAGATGTGCAATCGAATAGGCACAGTGTCCATAACGCACAGGCAGGCAGCTGACAGCGGTCGGTTTACCATCCCTACTCTTGTGAGCCTCGCCGCCATCGGTTCCTCCTCCATTGAACATATCCAGCTGCAGTGGCTTATGCAATGTATTTGCCGTGTCCTTGATACGACGAATCAGGGCACGATTGGGAGCAAGTGTGCGATCGAAGTTTGTCAGCATCATCCCCTTGCCAATCTGGCGCTGATTGGTATGATTGCGAACAAATTCATCGTTAAAGCAGGCAACATCGATTGGAAATACCACATCCGGATTCACCCTGTATACAGCGGTTTTTGCCCCGCGTATTCCGACCTCCTCACTGGAGGTGCCCACCATGTAAACGGTATTGGGATGATCAATGCCTTGCAGCCGTTTTAATACCTCCCCCATAATGAAGCAGCCCAGACGGTCATCAAACGCCTTTCCTGCCACAACATCCGCTAAGGCGAAGTGCTCAAATTCTGTCGTATATGTCACCATATCCCCGACCTGAATGCCCAGATCATAGACCTCCTGTGCAGTCTGTGCCCCCAGATCCACATAGACTTTGGTGGCGGCGTTGCTCTCATAGGTTGCCTGGATGATACCGTGAATCTTCTTACCATCCTCTGTCGTAATACGTACCTTCTGCATAAACTGTGCCAGCGGCTTTACACCGCCCACACTCATCAGCATGACCTGCCCCATATCGGATATACTGCGCACGATGAAGCCAACCTCATCGATATGAGCGCACAGCATGATCTTCGGCCCCCTGTTCCCCTTTTTGAAGATAATACTGCCAAGATGATCCGTGGAAACTTCATCGGCATACTCCTTCAGCTCCGCAACCAGAACATCCCGTACCTCCTGCTCATTGGATGCGATGCCGTCCGCATTTGACAGCTTTTCTAAAAATTGTATATTCATAGAGTCCCTCCTTTAAAATTTCAGATGCGATATGCATTTCATGAAATCCTCATACGATTCTGCACGCCGCAGCTTTTCAATCAGTGCCGTATCGCTCATAACCTCAAACAATACTCTAGTTATATTCTGATGCAGCTTTAAATCCCCCTTCTCCAGATCGACCAGAAAGATGACCTGAACCGGCAGCTTATGTACCGATGCTTCCTGCTTCACAATGCCCACCGACAAAATATTTCCTCTGCCGCACATCTCCAGGGGATGCGGAATCGCAATACCATTGTTATACACGGTGGACAATACTTCCTCACGCTGTTTCACGGAAGCCGCATAGCCCGGATCACAATATCCCTCCTGTTCCAGCTTTGCAGCCATACAGGAAACCATGTCCGCATAGCTTCCTTCCTGAAAGATGTGGAATGCATTTTTGCGAAACAGGGAGGTGAAGGAGCGCTCCTGCAGGACAAGGGATGCATCTGTTTCCAGCATATTCTTGATTTTCTGAATATCCGCATCATCCAGCAGCTCCTTGATGAGAACAATGGGAACATCAAAGACTTCATCCAGCTTTTTAATGGTGAAGATGATATCCGGCTCATAGGAGCGAACCTCATCCAGCTCCAGCAAGGAGAAGGTTTCAATATTGCTGGAGGAAAAGATCGTTTCCAGCTTCAGCTTGATCAGAAAGGCACTTCCACCACCGCTGGAACAGATGATGGCAATGCGGTGATACAGATTCAGCTTGTGATGCAGCTCCTTTTCCATATGGGCGGCAAAGTGTGTTGCGATGAATCCGATTTCATCCTGTGTGGTCTTCACATGATATTTTTCCTCCAGCATACCGGCAAAGCGGATACAGATATTGAAAATCACCGGATACTTCACACTGATTTCGTGAACAAGCGGATTGGAGAAGGAAATGCTTTGATGCAGCCGGTCCAGCAGCAGGGATACATGCGCCAGAAGGCTCTTTTTAAATTCCACATCGGCATTGAACTGGGTATGATACTGTTCATCTGCATCCTGCAGAAAGATCTCGATATCCTGAATCAGACCCTCATCATACAGATAGACATCACTCGGCTTTGTCTTTTGCTTCAGATAATTGCCGATATCACAGATATCACCGCTGCTCAGCGTCACCTGATAGATTTCCTGAATCACATCTGCCAGCTCGACTGCCATCTGCTTATGGACACTGCTGTCTATCACCCCTCCAGCGGATTCAATGCCCTTTTCCGCCAGAAGCACGCTGACCTTCAGGAACAGGTCGATTTTTTTCAGCTCGATATAATTGGTGTTCAGCCGGTACTGCTTCAGCAGGGCAATCAGCCGCTTTTCCAAATGCTGTATGTGCTGCTGGGACAGATAATGATCCATGGTCTTCTTCATATAAAGATTGTCTTTTTCCTGCAGCTCCAGCAGATACAGCTTGCGCATCATGCCCTCACACGATAAGCTGATGCCGTAATGGGCTTTTTTAATCAGGGAAATGCTGTGCTCAAACAATGCCTTTTCTACCTTGGCCATATCAACCTTAATGATGGATTTGCTGACTGCCAGTGTGTCGGCGATTGTTTCCTGCGTAATATAGTCACTTTGCAGAAGCAGCAGAGCGATGATGGTGTCAACACGCTCCTTGCTGCTGATGGCCATACTGTCTTCATCGCTTTGCATATACTGTTTGAATTTCTGCGGTGCCGTGATTTCCAGATAGTAGCCGAAGCGCCGCTTCAGATGGATGCGAAAGCCGTTTCGCTCACCATCCTGCATCAGATATTTGATATCATTGCTGATGGTTCTGGTCGATACCTGCAGCTGTCTGGAGAAATGCTCCAGGCTGCAATACTGATCTGCATGCATGAGCTCTTCCAGTATTCGTTTTTCTCTCATTTGGCTGTTTCCTCCTTTCCTATGGTTGGGATTGCTGGCGCTTATGTGAAAGCGTTATCAGCTTGCATGGTTAGTATATCGAAAGTTTCTAAAAATAAAAAGATTAACTATTTCACAAGAAACATGAAAAATTTATCCACAAACTGGAAAAGTGCCGAAAAAAAGCGGTAAATAAGCGCTTTTGCGTCTATTTACCGTCTGAATTTTTGTATCTGCTTTTATAAAACGAACGATTTTCCAATGCAAATACTCGTTGTGTGAACTCTCCGGCCTGTACCGGCTCCAATGCCTTGTGCAGCGTATTCATGCGTGCATCAATGTTATCGATCATATGCAGCATTTCTGCCTCCGGTATCATCGGCAGCACAGGGGAACCGTATTCATACACCCCATGATGGGATAAAATCATATGGCGAAGCAGCATGGCTTCCTCACAATCCTCCAGCCCCAGCTGCTCTGCTTTGGCCAGTACCTCAGCCTGCATAATGGAAATATGTCCCAGCAGCTTTCCCTGTGTGGTGTATTCACTGACAATGGCACCACTCAGCTCCACAGTCTTTCCTACATCGTGCAGGATGACACCGCTGTACAGCAGATCTCTGTCCAGCATCGGGTACAGATGACACAGCTGCTCTGCCAGCTGCAGCATCCCCAGTACATGCGTTGCGAGTCCGGCATAGAAATCATGGTGATTTCGTGTCGCCGCAGGATATTCAAAGAAATCCTTTTCATGATCCTTCAATATTCCGCATACCAGCTGCTTCATGACCGTATTTTCAATTTCATCGATATAAAGCTGGATGGTTTCATGCAATGCCTGCTGGGAATACGGTCCTTCCTTTACATAATCGGAAATATCCGCAGCTTCCTCCAGCTCCTTCATCTGCTGCACACGAAACTGCAGCTGCTTTTGATGACACAGCACATCCCCGCTCATTTCCACCAGCATACCGGGTTGAAATTTATGCAGCAGCTCCTCGCTTACATTCCAGTATTTCGCATCAATGCTGCCGCTTTTATCCTGAAACACAAAGGACAGGTACGGTGCTCCCTTTGCTGTTACACCGCGGTTCATACTGATAATCAGCGCTGTCAGCTCTCCCTTGTATCCGTCGTATAAATCTTTAATTTTATTGCTCATCACGCCACTCCATTTCATTTAGATGGTTCATGATATCCTCATGCAGAAAGCCCTTCTGCATGCAGTATACCAGAACCTTGTTTTTCAGCGGCTGCCCGCTCAGCTTGCGGCTGTATGTACGGATTGCCTTGGCAATCGTCTTGTTCAGCGCTTCACTGTCATCCTCTTCTTCAAAATTCAAGCGCTCCGAGGTACTTCTGGCGATATCACTGTCAAAGCCAAGCGATACCAGCTTTTGTACGATGGTCTGCTTTTTCATTTTTCTGGATTTATCCTTAATGGTTGCCATCAGCTTTTCTGCCATTTTCAAGGCACGCAGACGCTCCTCCTCATCATCCAGACCGGACAATGCCTCATCGACATCCTCCGCAGATATTCCTTTATTGATCAGGGTCCGCCGTATATTCCCCTTGCCGCTCAGAGAAAACTGCATCTTTTCGATTTTCTGCTGCATATACAGGTTATCATTGATATAACCCTTTTCCTCCAGCTCACTTAACAAGCCCTCCACATCCTCAACGGATAAGCCCGGCTGCCGATGCAGCCAGGTGCCCATTTCCTTGCGGGTATAGTCGCGCATGCGAAGCTTGCGGATCGCTCCGCGATAGGCCTCCAGCACAATTTCCTTCCGCTGAAAATGCGCAACGGTGTAGCGGTCAAGCATTGTGTGCAGACGGATTTTATAGGTGAAGTAATCATCCAGATCTATCAGAAGCTTCTGCGGCTGATCCTCCTTGTCGTTCTGCACATAGATGCGCACATAATCATCCAGCGTTTTGATTTTGATAACCTCGTAGGCATCCTCAAAGTCATTGATTGCCTGATAATATACACTGAGCACCTTGGAATAAAACACTCTGGAATCGTATTTGACGATTTTGCTCAGCGCACGCCGGGAAAAGGCCTTTCGCTCCTTAGCACTCCGGTGCATGAAGTCCGTCAGCTTCTCTGCAAATTCCTGCGGTGTTTCAAACAGAAAGCCGCTGTCCTCCTCGATGACGAGATCCTTTAACACATCATCATAGCGGGCGAAGACCGGTAATCCGCACGCCAGTGCTTCAATATAGGTCATCCCCTGCGTTTCCGTCAGGGATGCAGATACAAAGCAGTCCGCACACGCATAATAGGCCGGTATTTCCTCCGGTAGCTTTTTATCTGTAAAAATCACCTGCCGCTCCAGATGATGGCGCTGCACCAGCTTCTGCAGCTCCTCCAGCTGCGGTCCTCCCCCGACAATCATCAGCTTGATTTTCGTATCACTTACATAGCGAAAGCCCTCGATGGGAATCTCAATGCTTTTTTCCTGTGCAATCCGGCCGACAAACACGATCAGGCGTTCATCCTCCTGAATACCGTATTGTCTGCGGATTTCCTGCACCCGGGCAGGATCGATATTATCCGGATGAAATTTCTCAAAATTCAGTCCGGTCGGTATGACATAGATCGGTGTCTTCACCCCGTACTTCAACAGCGTTTCCTTCGTTTTTTCACTTGGTGAAATCACTGCCTGCGCACTGTCGGATATTGAACGGGAAAAGGTGGAGACCACCTTCTTCGTCACCTTATCCACCTCGTCGATTTCAAAACGGTTTACATAATGCGTATAATCCTCATACATTGTATGATAGGTTGTCACAACTGGGATATTCAGATATTTTGCAACGATACGGCCAAACATGCCCACACCGAACTCCGTATGCACATGAATCACATCCAGCTGCATTTTCCTGATTTCATCACGGGCACTGAAATGATAGGGTGTAGACAGCTTATAGCCGTACAGCCATTTCAGCTCGAGTCCGGGAAGCCGCAGTACATTGCCTTCCTTTTTCATCGTCATTGCCTTGTGATTGGTGATGACATAAACGTCATGTCCGTTTTTCTCCAGCTCCCTTTGCAGGGTTACAATACTGGAAACCACACCGTTGATATCCGGTGTATACGTATCGGTAAAAAGCCCGATTCTCATGAATCCACCTCCCTGATGTCTTTCGGTTTCTTCCGTCTTCCATATTTTTCATCATCGTAGGTTCGTTTCAAATGCAGAAACACAAATGCCCCTACCAGAATTACAATGTGATACGTGGAAAATCTCCACAGGATCATAATACCGCTGGCCTTGAGTCCGCCGACCAGATATTTGAACAGCTGTACGAATACCAGCTCGGTACCGCCACTTGCCCCAGGTATCGGAATAAATGCATTTGTCATCAGCACGAAGCTGGCCAGCGCCAGACAATCCACGAACTTATCCAGCCCCAGATTCAGGTTCAGCGCATAGGCGATGAAAAACGGCAGGGAAAACTGAACCGTCATACGAATCACATTCCACAGCACGGTTTTGCATATGATTTTCTTTTCGTGCTTCATTTCCTTGATTTCTTTGGTAAAGCCTTCAACCTGAATGGTCCAGGCGGCAAGTGTCTTTTCCTTGTTTTTCACGATATGCAGCTTCGCCAGCAGCGTCACGGCATGCCCGCTCAGCTTTACATAGACACGTGGAAACAGCGCCATCGTCCACAGGATACTGATGACACATACATTTACGATATAGCCGATCAGAATCCCCAGAAACGCCGGCCCAATAATCGTCATGTAATGCGTATAGCGCAAAAGAAACAGAATCGTGACATAGACCATCATCGTCGTCTGATAAACGATAAAATCCGCCCACAGAATACTCGCTCCGTCACTGTATTTGATTCCCTGCTTTTTAAATACGTACGCCTGACCGAACTGTCCGCCCGTGGCACTTGGTGTAATCCCGCTGAAAAACGTTCCGACAAGCGCATTGCTCAGCCCCTGCCGGTACGTGTAGTCCTTTTTGTAACGCCGGGCAAAAATCATGATGATCTGCCCTAAAATCATGACATAGATCATTCCCCAAAGGAAAATGATGAGCAGCCAGTACCAGGAGATACTGCTGATGAGATGCATGATTTCGTGATAGTTATCCTTCAGTGCAAACCACAGAGAAACAGCGGTCAGTCCGATGATGACTACAAAATTTAAGATATAACTCCGTAATGAACTTTTCATGAACCCTCAACTGCCTTCCTGCCAAAGCGCGAACGCTGCGCTTCTCTACCCCCGTTTGCGTTCCTGCAGCTCCTCATATACACGCGTATAAAATTCCTTCCAGATGCTGAGCACATTCTCCTTGGAATAATATTCGCTGATATAGGCACTGTCAGCTGCACAGCGCGCATAATAGGCCGGATCCTCATGCAGCCTTCGAATCAATTCGGCAAAGCTGTCATTATCATCGGCCATCTGATATTTCTTAAATAAGATATCCTCATACAGCTCCAAAGAGCGCAGAACCATCGGTCTGTGCAAATTGACCGCCTCCAGTATCGCCATTGGAAACAGCTCATTATAGGATGGCATAAACAGCACATCCGCCATATTGTAAATATCATTCATATCACTTCTCGGGATAATGCCTGGAAACTGTACGTTTGCCGGCGGATTCTCCACAACCTTCTTCAGCTCCTCATAGCCGTCTGTAATTTTTCCAAACGAAAAGCCTCCGCACCAGACAAAGCGCACATCCGGCAGCTTTTTGGCGACATCGACAAAGTCCAGCACGCCTTTTCGTGTCTGTACCTGTCCGACACCGATGACAACAAATTCATCCGCTTTGATCCCATACTGCTCACGGATGGCATTGCGCTGCTCCACCGGCTTCACATGAAACTGCTCCTTGGATACATAATTCGGAATATAGATCATCTTTTCCCTGGCAATTCCGTATTTCTCCAGCTCCTTCATAAAAATCGGATTTACAACAATCAGATAATCCGCTGTTTTATAGAAACTGATCACATATTTTTTAAACACCGAAAACAGTGCCTTCGGAAGCTGTATACTTCCATTCAGCGTATCCGGTAGAAAATGCACATAGCATACATTGGCATTTTTATTATTCTTCATCTTCAGATAATTCTGCGGATCAATGGTGTGAGAGTGTATGATATCAGCTTTCTTCCCGCTGTTGATTTCAACGGTAAACAGATCACTCGCGCCTTCCTTTACCAGATTCACCTGCTCCAGATAGGCACTCCCCACACCCTGTCCTTCCACCTTGTCGGCACTGGACAGCATATTGATTACGATTTTCTTATCCAAATCCATTCCTCCGCTTCCTGTTCACATGGTTTTCATAACCACCTTAAATTATTATACCATAAACCTGTAGACGTTGAAACTCATAATGCAAGTATTACAAGTTTGTAACTAAGAGCATTCCTTTAAAACCTGCAGATGCAGCAGAGCAGCAAGGTGCAGACAGGCACGGCGAAGCCTTCGATTCAGCGTGCTTTCCACAATGTCTCCCTGATGGCGCAATACCAGCTCCCGTTTCAGGCCTCGCACGTATACATCCAGCAGCAGCTCCTTTTCCTGCTCCTCCAGCTGTAGAATTCCCTGTAAGAGAACATAGGCCCGCTGGTCCTGCTCCATCACCTTTTCCCTTGCTCTTCGCTGACGCTCCATCGCGTCCAGCACGGGATCCCTATGTACATATCCGCCGTTTCTCGATGTCTGGACAATGCTGCGGGTATAGTTCAGATAATCACTTAGTTCATCCTCCACCTGCAGCTGTACACAATCCTCTCCATACAGCACGCTGTGCAGACGCAGCGAGGCCGTATACTGCTTCAAAAACAAAAGCTGGCGCTTCATATTGCGAATTGTCTGTGCTTCATCGACACAGGGCTCATAAAAAAATTCAGTCTCCTTCATCCGTTTACCTCCTATATATTCTTATATACGAATGAAAAGTACCGAATTCCTAAATTTTATTAAAATATTTGATTTTTTTCAAAAATACTGAAGACGATTTCCTTTTGTCGTCCATGGGAAGCCCAGCGTGCTGCATTGCCAGCATAGTCATAGGCGTGTCCATTTTCCAGCTTGGATAGGATTGCCCCGAGCAGAATATCGCGAATATTGCGGGTATCGGAGAAATAAGCAAGTCCTTCCCCTCTCATACAGGCAAGAATGGCATCGGGACAGCCCAGCTCCTGTTCACTGTCATCGACGACCTGAAATCCGCGCTCCCAAAGCTGCTGTATGATATCCTGTGACAGACGGCTGTTTTTGTATACGACAGAGGGTGTATTGTCGCATTGTACAGACAGCACTTCGCCATCAGCCGCCGTACACTGCTTCAGCCGATGATATACCCGGCAGCCAACCCCTTCCACATACGTGTACATGATATCACGCTTTGGAAAATAGACAATAGCCAGACGGACATCATGCTCATGAAGAATGGCGCTGCAGATTGACCAGGTATCCTTCTGGTGCAAATAGTCCAGAGTTCCATCGATCGGATCCAGTACAAGCGTATAATCATAGTCCTGTTTCAAAAAGCAGGTGCGGCTTACCGTATCCTCCTCCACATCCAGACTCAGTACAGCCTGATATTCCGGTAACAGAGACTGCAACAGAATTTCCTGAACAATTTCATCGGCTCTGGTTTTGGCTTCCCGCATACGCAGATGGCGTTCATCCTCATCCTCCACCACTTCCACCTGTTTGCCCTCATTGACAATGGTTGCCTGCATCATGTTCGCAACAATGCCGGCAGTTCGTACAGCACAAAACAGGCATTCATACAATTTTTGATAGTTCATTTTTTCTCCCTTCTCCATGACTTATCATCTTATACTTCAGCGTTCAAAGCTATATTTTCATGATTCTGTATGCAGTTCAGTATACTATCGCTTATCGTAAAAAACAAGTCCTCACGAATGATTGATTTACAATTCGTCCCATCATCTGCTTATCATCGCAGAGGTGGTGAACTTCTGTCTGTTATGAATTACATACAGAAAAGAGCTGTGACAGCACAGCCCCTTTGATTATGCTTGTTATAGCTTTTCAGGATAGATGTAGGGATTGCAGAATCGCAGGTGAATATCATCTTCAGCGTCCAGTATATTCATAGCGTCCATTGCACTGACATTGATTCTCTGTACCAGTTTTTTACATGTAGAAATGTTGCTTCCACGTTCCCTTCTACCTTGCCTTCAGCTTTTAGTAATAAGCCCTGTTCAATACCTCTTTGTTCAATGAAATCGCGAAAGTTACACATATCCATAACCTCCTGATCTATCTCCTTCTCCATCAGTATACCATACGTCCTTTGTAATTGTTCCTTTTATCCTCTACTGCGAGATTTTTTATAAACAAAATCTATAATAGTATATAGAGGTACCTGCTGCTTCGTTTCATACGCAGGAACGGATGCAACAAAAACAAGGCAGTCCTTACCGCCGACAAGCGGTGTTCAGCTGTAAGCTATTTAATCATCGTAAAGAATGAATGAAAGCATAAGAAAAAACGCTTCTAGCAAGCGGTTGATCTACTGAAAGGCCGGAGCCTTTGCGGATGGATACCATGTGAATGGGTTGTAGTATTTATATAGTTACTCATATACCAGCCTCTCCTTTTTTGTATCTACAGTGTAGCATAAAACCTACGAAACATAAGAAAATAAAATATACATACTTGAAAAGAGCAGACGATTCTTTTTCATTAGGTGCACAGGATTTTGAAAACCGCAGACATATGATAAAGAGTGTCCTTTATCATAAGATAAAAAAAGCCAGCCGCTAGGACTGACTGCTGATACGGTAACGCTTTAAGAATTCTTTGGTACGCTCCTGCCTTGGATGCTCAAACAGCTGCTGTGGAGTACCCTCCTCTGCAATCACACCCTTGTCCATAAATACGACACGGGAGCTGATATCATGAGCAAACTGCATCTCATGGGTCACGACGATCATCGTCAGACCTTCTCTGGCCAGATCCTTCATCACATCCAGAACATCGCCAACCATTTCAGGGTCCAGTGCACTCGTCGGCTCATCAAACAGCAGAACCTCCGGCTCCATGCACAGGGCACGGGCGATGGCTACACGCTGCTTCTGTCCGCCGGACAGCTGCATGGCACTCGCATTCGCAAAGGACTCCATACCAACCTTTTTCAGGAACAGCATCGCCTTTTCCTTCGCATCCGCCTTGCTTCGCTTCAATACCTTGATCTGTCCGAGCATACAGTTTTCCAGCACACTTTTATTATTAAACAGATTGAAGGACTGAAACACCATACCAACATGCGTTCGATGTTCATTGATATTGATTTCACCCTTCAGAATATCCTTGTCATGATACAGGATTTCTCCGGCATCCGGAGTTTCCAGCAGATTGATGCAGCGAAGCAGCGTGGACTTGCCGCTTCCACTGGAGCCGATAATGGTAATAACCTCACCCTTGTCACAATGAAAATCAATGTCATTCAAAACCTCCAGCGAACCAAAATGCTTTTTCAGATGCTTGATTTCTATGATGCTATTCATATACTTCACACCCTTTCTACCGGTACGCTCTGAGAAGACGGCCCGGATGATCTCGGCATATTCATGCGCCCCTCAACAAAGGAGAGAAGCTGGGTTGCCAGTGTCGTCAGCAGTAGATACAGAATAGCCGCTACGATAAAGGTCGGTACATACAGCATCAGACTTCCTGCAACGGAGCTGGACTGGAAATACAGTTCAATCACACCGATGACATTCAGCATGGAGCTGTCCTTGATATTGACAATAAATTCATTTCCAATCGAAGGGAAGGAATTGCGTATCGCCTGAGGTAAGATAATGCTCATCATCGTCTGTGTGGAGGTCATCCCCAGACTGCGGGCTGCCTCATTCTGTCCCTTGTCAATCGACTGGATACCGGCACGGATGATTTCTGCCATATATGCCCCTGTATTGATGGAAATAATCGTAATACCGGCAGTTACCGGTGACCAGTTCAGTACCGGACGAAGACCGTGATAGATGATCAGCGCCTGTACCATCATCGGTGTTCCACGAAAAATCCATACATACAGACCGACAAAGCCGTGCAGTATCTTTTTAATTATGCGGGATACCGGTGCATCGCGCTCTTCTATACGCACAGCACGGATACCTCCCAGCAGCAAACCGATCAGTAATCCGATCAGTGTACCGCACACCGCCAGAAGCAGTGTTATCTTAATCCCATACCAGAACAGCGGAATGTTGTCCTGAAAAATCCACCAGGCCTGGGCAAACATCCCATCCGGTTTTGCGGATGCTACTATCATCATGGTAATCTCCTATTCTGTTTTGTTATTCTGTTTTCGGCTGACTCTCTCTTGCTTCCTTCATCCACTGATCTCTTGTTTCCTTGGAAATTCCATCCAGTGATTTCTGTACAGCATTGAACAGCTCGGAATCACGGCTTCCCTCTTTCAGACCGACAGATACGGACGTGTCAATATCAAAGCCCTTGCCCTTCGCAAAGTGAACGATTGTTAAATCCTTATTCGCTTCCACGGCCCCCTCGGCAACCGGAAGCTCTGCTGTAATGCCATCCACTTCCTTGTTCTGCAGGGAGAGGATCATTTCCGGATACGTTGCCTTTGGTGTCGCATGCTTTACACCCTTGATCTGATCGATAATCGTATCATAGTTCGTGCTCTTCTGTCCGATGATGGTCTTACCCTTGAACTGCTGGATATCATTGAATTTCGCAGCCTTGTCCCCCTTGCGTACAATCATAACCATTTCGGATTCATAGTACGGGGATGTGAAGTCAATTCCGTTTTCACGTGTTTCATCCTTTGTCATACCGGCAATAATCGCATCGATTTCACCGGATTCCAAAGCCGGCTGCAGGCCGTCCCAGGATACCTTTTTGATGACGATCTCACGATCGAGATCCTTTGCAATCTGACGTGCAACACGTACATCATAACCGTCACAGAAGCCGGCACCGCCAATGGAAACACTCGTTTTCGTCTGTTCCTTCGTCTGCCAGTTAAACGGCGCATAATTGCACTCCATACCAACCGTAAAGGTTTCCTTTCCTGTATTCTTTGAAACATTCTTGTCGTCATCACTGCTGCCGCATCCAGTCAAAAGCAGTGTCATGGCAAAAGCTGCCGTTACTAATTTTTTCTTCATAAATAGTCCCTCTTTCTTTTTTTCTTTTCACATATACCGCCTGTGTATACACCATCGGTGAAATACCATGGAATAACAAAAAAGCCGTGCTATTACACGACTCTCACACATAAAGCAGAGTTGTTAATAGCTCCTCTTCTTAACGAAGGAGTGCCATGAGTATTTCCCATGACCCCAGAAGTGCATCCGCCAATGCAGCCTCTTCGGCGATGATTACCTTTCAAAGCTATCCCGGTCTGCCGACTCCAGCTTTTACTCTGACGCATCGCTGCCTCTATACGATTTTTCTGTCTTATATACTTTAGCTTAAATCCCGACATTTGTCAATGGCCCCTGAATATTTCATGAAAGTTTTTCAGTTTCTTTCATTTTCCGTCTGCGCTTCAGATATAGAATAAGAGCAAGCAGAACCAGCCCGAGGGCACCACCTGCCGTATCAATCAAAACATCCTTGAGCTGTCCGCTTCTGCCAGGGACAAACAGCTGATGAAATTCATCCGTTGCCGCATAGGCAGCCGTAGCCGCCAGTGCCAGAAGCAGCCATGGCTCCTTTTTGTATTCCCGTATCGTAAGACCAAATAAAATGGCCAGTACCGCATATTCACTCATATGTGCCGCCTTGCGTACCAGAAAGCTTGTCATATCCCGAATGATTTCATTCCTCATGATATCCAGAGAGAATACAGCATCCAGAAGGTGCACAAAGAAATCGCTCATTTCCTGAGAATCATCCGCAACCTGTGCGGAGAACCAGAAAATTACAAGCATCCAGATAATGCACAGGATGGCATAGCAGTGTTTCTTTTTCATGCATATCACCCTGTGCATCATTATAGAATAAGATCGGTAAAAATACCAGTATATTTTTACCTCAGCATCATGTTTATGGATAGAGTCGTATCATTTCTCCTGAGCATCCGATGGTATGGTATCCACGGTTTTAAAGTCATAGCCAAGATCCTTCATATTTTTGATAAAGGTATCCATCGCTTCATAATTCCCCTTATTGCTCGGATGCAGCAGATAAATCGCCCCCTCATGGTAATGCTCCATCATCGTCTTCAATGCCTCACTGCCCGAAACATCACTCGCATAATCGTAATAGGCATGACTCCAGAAATAATTGCTGTAGCCAAGGTCCTTTACCAGCTTCATCGCACGCTCACTGCTGCCGCCCTTCGGAAAACGGAAAACCTTTTTCATCGGCTGCCCGGTAACCTCCATATACGTTTTTTCTGTCTCCGTAATCTCTGCAACAAATTTATCGATGCTGGAGGCATTCGCCAGTGTTGTCATATCGTAATGATGCCAGCTGTGATTTCCGATTACATTGCCATCCTGAACAAGCTGCCGGATGAAATCTGCTTCTGTTTTGATATAATTTCTGGTCAAAAAATAGGTTGCCTGCACATCATTCTTTTTCAGGACCTCCGCAATCTGCTTGATATAGGTGATATCATTGCCACCCTCATCAAAGGTCAGATAAATTACTTTTTCTTTCGGTCCCTGATAATAGGAATCGTATTTCTTTAACAGCTTTTCATCCTTGGCACCTGTTGTCCGCTGATGATCCTTGCTTTTATTAAACCACCATTCCTCCATGGTGTTGTCATAGCTGTCATGATCATAATACAGCTTTGTATTCGTTGGATCAGCACATACCTGAACACTGCGCTTTACACTTGTGGTATTGCCGCTGGCATCCTTTGCCGTATAGGTCAGCGTATACGTACCCTGTTTTTTCATATTTACACTGCCTTTTCGTTCCACGCTTTTGCTTACATCCCCGTCATAATTATCACTCGCCTGATAGCCCGGCTCCTGAAAGCTTCCATTTTCAAACACTCGGATAGACGAGCCGCCCTTCAAATTGATCTTCGGCGGTGTCGTATCAATGACATTGACCTTGCGCTCCACTGTTTTCTGATATTTATCAAAGGTATAGGTCAGCGTATAGGTCCCCAGCTTCTTCGTATTCAGATTCCCCTCTACCTTTACCTCATCACTGTAATCGGAGAAACGAAACCTTGCCCGGGCCCCCGGATCCTGAAAGCTGGTATTCACTTCCATCTCCATCGTCTTTGCACCGTTTAATGCCAATAGCGGCGTAAACAGTCCGCTGAAAAACAGCAGCTTTATCAGCAGGGCCGCCACCATGACCCCAATCAATCCCATAATTCCATATATAATATTCTTGCAGCGTCTGCTCACATGCATCACCTCTACACTAACGATATGATATGCAGCCGTGATTTATGCCGTATACAGGTATTGGATAACAATACTTATAGCAGCTGTTTCTTTGACAAATCCAGTCCCATACATTTGTAAGGAAACACACATGCAATATAGGAAAGCATCTAAAACTACATCCTGTAGCTGATGAAAAATATCCGCTCCGCATACTGTATTCTGTAAATAACCATGAAATAATAAAACATATGGCAGGTGATGAGCATGAAGAAAATCCCCATTGGGTTGAAGGATTACCGCAAGCTGAAGGAAGAGAACTATTATGTCGTGGATAAGAGTCTGATGATTTATGGATCGGGGCAGCGAAGTCACCTTAATCACACGGCCAAGGCGCTTTCACCGAAATATTGCCATACCTTTGGTATCCGACAAGAGGCACGCTAGTAGCGGGAAAAACAATCAATATGAGTAGGCGCCTGCCCTCCCATGGCGTGCTGGCAGAATTTTTTGATGTCACAAAGGATTCACGGAACATTTTCAAAGACACTGCCATTATGCAAACAGAATATACAAGGGATATCAATTCATATCCGACTATTTTTCTATCCTTCGCAGATGCAAAGGGTGATAAGGATAATATCGTCATGCAGATGAAGCTCCAACTGTTAAAGGAATATAAAAAAAATGAGCAGGTACTTGAACATATCGATCGGTTTGAAAAGCCCGGATTTGATTTAGTTATGGATGGTATGTCCCATTTACAGGATGGCTCTTTACAGGCAGTTGTAAATGCTATCAGCTTTCTGATGACAAAATGCCATCAATATTACGGAAAACGGGTAATGCTGTTCATAGACGAATAGGCGCCTGCCCGCCCATGGCGTGACGGGTACAATATGGGAGGCATCGACATCTACACTGCTAGTGGGCAGAGCCTAATCCATGGTCAGTTATAAATTACCTGGATAGAAAGCAGTTAATTCCTTTCTGGGTGAATACCAGTTCAAATAAAATGATAAAAGCTGCTATGCGTGAGTGTGATAAAACCTTCAAAGAAGGATATGAAGAGCTGATCGAACGTGGGACAGTCACAGCTTTGGTTAATTATGAAGCTTCGTTCTACGAAATCAAAAATACCAGCAGCCTTTGGGGATTGTTTGCGCCTCAGGCAGGCAGTGCCTGAACGCCGGTTACCTGACAACAAAAACTACGCTGGATGCGTTAGAAGGCAGATATGTGTTAAGAATACCAAACAAGGAAATAAAAAGAGAATTCCAATCACTGACAGCCTATTATTTTCATACAGACGAAAGCAGTGTAACTATGCTGCTGGAGGATCTGTTACAAGGAAATCTGGAGAAGTTCGCCTTACGCTATCAAGCCATATTGGAGGATACTGCCAGCTATTATGACCTTGTGAATAAAAACTCCTATCAGGCCCATTGGCCCGCAGTGCGTACGTTACTTTTAGGTATGCTTATGCCTTTAGAAAACAGCTATAAGATCATCAGCAATCGTGAAAAGGGGCAGGGCAGATTTGATATCTGTTTAGAAAGCAGAAAGCAGGACAAACCATCCTTTCTTTTTGAATTGAAGTATACAAAGGATGATTCTGTAAATCTTAAGAAACTGGCCATGCAGGGATATGAACAGATCCTTGCTAAGCAATATGATCATGGCTTGCATCATGTGATACGAATCAGGCTTGCCCATCGCGGCAAACAGGTGGAATTATACACAGAGAAATAATCTGTAATAACACGTAAAAACGCAGTCTGAGAGCAGACTGCGTTTTTTACTTATATCATGAATCTCTATCATGAGAATACTTCCTTCATACTTATGTCTACAAATTCAATCACAAGCAGCTTCATTTGTATAATGAAACATTGCAATAATCTGCTCTGCACATCGGATACCGTCAATTGCCGCTGAAACGATTCCACCGGCATATCCCGCTCCTTCTCCGCAGGGATACAGTCCGGAAACGGATAGACTCTGCAAATCCTCTTTCCCTCGTTCCAGGCGAACGGGGGAGCTGCTTCTTGTCTCCACTCCGGTCAAAACAGCATCTCCCATCGCAAAGCCCTTCAGTTTATGATCCATAGCAGTGATTGCCTCTTCCATTGCGCTTGTCACATAAGCAGGAAGCACCTCATGCAGATCACAGGGAGTTACACCCAGTGCATAGCTTGGCTGAACACTGCCCATCGCTGTGCTTGCACGATGCTTCAGAAAATCTTCAACCCGCTGTGCAGGTGCACGATATGCTCCACCGCCAAGTACAAACGCTTTCTTTTCCAATGCCTCCTGATAGGCGATTCCATCCAGTGCATGCTCCCCATAATCCTCCGGACGTATCTGTACAAGCAGCGCACTGTTGGCATTTTCCCGGTCACGGGCATGTTCACTCATTCCATTGACGACCACACCGCCTTCCATGGAAGTGGATGGAACGACGCTTCCCCCCGGACACATGCAGAAGGTATAGACGCCACGGCCGTTGGATGCGGTATGTGTTAATCTGTATTCTGCCGCAGAAAGCCGCGGATGTCCGCAAAGCGTCTTATACTGCGCTTCGTTGATCAGCGTCTGTGGATGCTCAATTCTGGCACCGATTGCAAACGCCTTGGGTTGCATGGTCACACCGCGCGCATGCAGCAGCCGGTAGGTATCCCGAGCGCTGTGTCCAATGGATAAAATTAACTGATCCACCGGTATTTCCTCATCGTTGACAACAATCCCGCGCAGCTCCCCCTGTTCAATTATCAAATCCTGCAGGCAGCTTGAAAAGCGCACCTCTCCACCCAGCGCTATGATTTCCTCGCGCAGGCGCTTCACAATGTCACGCAGCAGATCTGTTCCGATATGCGGATGTGCCGTATACAGTATATCCTGTGGCGCACCAAAGCGGACAAGCTCCTCCAGAACCTTATGTACACGCAGATCCTTGGAGCGGGTAGTCAGCTTTCCATCGGAAAACGTACCGGCTCCCCCCTCACCAAACTGCACATTGCTCTGCGGGTCCAGCTTACCGTTTTGCCAGAAATCCTCTACACTCCTGACTCGATCCTCCACACACTGTCCGCGTTCAATAACAAGCGGATAGTAGCCCATCTGTGCCAGCAGCAGCGCCGCAAACATACCGGCAGGACCAAAGCCGACAACTACGGGACGATGCGTTAAGCCGATGACACCCTTTTTCGGATATGCATAATGGTACTCCTGCACGCGACTGACATCCTTAAAGTGCTTTCTAAGCACCTGCTCCTCATGCTTTACTCTGCAATCAATGCAATATGTAAAATGCACATCCTTCGCCCTGCGAGCATCCAGACTCTCCCGATAGATTCTCCATGATAGCAGGTCTTCACTGGAGATATGGAGTTTGTTTATAATTTTATCCGGCAGCTGATCCAGTGATTCTGAAAGTGTCAGCTTGATTTGTTGTATACGCAGCATGATATTCCTCCTATTCAGGCATAAAGATGCTTTAAAAACTTAACTTTTCTGGAACATATAATTATAATGCAGGACATAATGAGCGTCAGCAGCATAACAAGTCCGTAAACAGCCAGAGAATTCATCAGCGGCCATACCCGAAGCAGCAGATTAACAAACATAATATGCATGACATAAATCAGCAGTGATAAAACACGCAGTGTCTTGTATACCTTGCTTTGCGGCAGATGAATACGAAGCAATCCCAGAAACAGAAAGAACATACATGGCAGCAGCATGGCATACATACTTGTCAAATCATGCATGAAGCCGTTATCTTTCAGTGCGAAGCATTCCGCAAACAGCAGTCCGGCGCTGAGCAGGAATCCCAGCAGTACCTGCCAGTTTTTCAGGTACAGTGTCCGCTGTGCAAACAGGGCCCCCATAGCGATAAACATCACGCCGAAGAACAGGCCATTGCGTGTTGTGGAAAATACCTGCAGATATGCCTGATATACGCTTTGTATCCCCGGAATCTGCATCAGATAACCACCGTAAACATTACCGGCCATGCCGATCAGATACAGGAGAAATCCAAAAAGAATCGTTTTACCAAGACCCAGCTTAAACAGACAGATGTAAACAACAGGCACTGCAACCAGCAGCGCAGGCAGAAACCAGAGGTGGTAAAAGCTTCCGGTAAAAAAGAAATCACGAACGTACAGCAGCACACTGTTTACGGTAATACCATCCTGCCCCTTCAACAGCAGATAGGTAAAGGGCAGATACAGAATGGTCCAGATGATATAGATTTTACAGAGCCTCCACAGATAGTGCTTCAGCTGTGCTTTGTTTTCGTAATCATTGTATTCGCGTTTGAAATCCAGCTTACGGAAAAACAGAAAGCCGCTCGCCACAAAGAAGAACGGTACCGCCAGTCTGGCCAGAATCTGTACAAGGATAAAGTTGCCGGTGGCATCCACATCCAGCAGCGGCCCGGTGTGAATGCAGACCACCAGAAATGCACTTATGAATTTTGCAACATCCAGCGCGTAGTAAGTTTTTCGTTCCACGTTAATCATCCATCCCTTCTCTTGAAAAATAGCCACACCTGCTGTGGCTATTTGTATATTCTCGGTACCCGCTGTGAAATCCAGCAGAGTGTTTCATTGTTTATGGTATGTGCAAGTCTGCTGAGCTCATCAACGGAAAGAACCTCATCACCGTCACACCCGATCAGAGTAGCGACATCGCCTTCACTCACACCATCAAGTCCGGTGATATCCACCATCATCTGATCCATACAGATATTGCCGATAATGGGAACACGCCTGCCATGCAGCAGCACACAGGCTCCCTGATTGGATACACTGCGCGGAAAGCCATCCGCATATCCGACAGCCAGTGTTGCCACCCTCGTACAGACTTCCGCCTTGAAATGACGGCCGTAGCTGACCGTAACACCGGGCTGGATATCCTTTACCAGGGAAACATTTGCCTTCCATTCCATGATGGGCTGAAACTGCGGTGCCGTGCGAATTGCCAGTGCATCATCGCTGGTAACTCCCATCCATAATAGACCCGGACGTACATAATCATAATGCAGGTTCGGATAATTTAAAATTCCATAGCTGTTCTGCAGATGCGTTGTACCGGGGTCAATCCCTTCTGCACGCAAATCCGCCAGAACACGTTCAAACAACGCAATCTGGTGATTGGTGAAGGCACAATTTTCCTCATCCAGACAGTCACTGACACTGAAGTGGGAGAAAATACCGCAGACATCCAGATACTCCAGACGGTACAGCGCTTTGATATCCTCGATATGATATGCATGATCCTGTGCAATAATACCGATTCTGGACATACCGGTATCCACCTTGGCATGTGCTTTGACAACAACATTCTGCTCTTTAGCATATGCGTTCAGCTTTTCTGCATACTCCTTTGATACCAGCGTCTGGATCAGGGAAGCCTCATTCAGATAATGAAAATGAACAGGCGGCGTATACCCCAGCACCAGAATCGGACTTTGGATGCCGTTTTCACGCAGTCGAACGCCTTCGTCAACACTGCTTACTCCAAAAAAGTCAATCCCCTGCTGTTCCATCATTCGGGAGCATTCCACATCGCCGTGCCCATAGCCGTTCGCTTTGACGATTGCCATAATCTTGCTTGTAGAGGGAATCAGCTTCTGTACTTCCTTTATGTTATGTGAGATCCTGTTCAGATCAATTTCCAGCCAGGAACGCGTATTGCTCTTCAGCACATTTTCCACCTTCTTCATTCTTCCATTGCCAGTGCAACAAGCTTGTCAATCAGTTCCGGAAACGGAATACCGGCCTCCTTCATCATAGTCGGATAACGGGAGGTGTCGGTAAAGCCCGGAATGGTATTGACTTCATTCAATATGATGGTATCCTCCGGTGTCACAAACATATCAACACGGGTCATTCCCTTGCAGTTCATGGCACGATATGCCTTTTTTGCGATTTCTCTTGCTTCCTCAAACAGCTTCGGACTGATTCGTGCCGGACAGTAGATATGGGAATCCACCATCTCATATTTCCCCTCATAATCGAAGAAAGGCGCAGCTGTTTCGATTTCATCCACACTGCCCGCAAAAAGCTCCTTGTTTCCCATCACAGCTACTCCGATTTCAAAGCCCTCAATGGTTGTTTCCAAAATAACCTTGCCCTTGCCGTCATGATAGAAGGCATCCTTCATCGCTTCCTCAAAGCCGTCAAAGGACTCCATCCTGTGAATTCCAAAGCTGCTTCCGGCATTGGCCGGCTTGATGAAAATCGGAAGTCCCAGCGTTTCCTTCGCATGCTCGTATACTTTGCGATAATCCAAATCATCCGCCTCATATACGCATACAAACGGCGCACATGATATACCGGCATGCTCCATGACGATATGTGCCATTTCCTTATCCATACAGATCGCACTGCTCATGTGCCCGCAGCCGACGTATGGGATGCCACTCAGCTCAAACAAGCCCTGAATCGTTCCGTCCTCTCCGTTTTTTCCATGCAGAATCGGGAAGATGCAATCCACCTCAATGCGTGTAAAGGTTCCATCCGCATGCAGCTTCAAAAAGCCCCTGCAGCCTTCACTGCTGGACAATACACACGGTGTACAGTGCTCCTCACACAGCCAGGTATCATGCTCGATACCATCCACATCACCATCATATGCATACCATTTCCCATCCTTGCTGATTCCGATGAAAATAAGCTCATAGTGCTCTTTATTGATTTTGTGAATCAGACTTCCCGCAGAATGCAGGGATACCGGGTATTCACTTGACTTTCCTCCGAATATAATCGCTAATTTTATCTTTTCCATATATATGTACTCCTTACTGTTGTTCCTTTACCAGTTCATCCACCACTTCATCCAGCTTCATTCCGCGGCTTCCCTTCACCAGCAGCATGCATTCCTTATGCATATAGGGTCTCAGGTAGTTCAAAAGCTCTTCCTTATCTGTAAAATGACGCACCAGTGTATGCTCCATATTATCTCTAGCCCCCTGTGCAATATAACATGCCATGTCTCCGATTGTGAGAACCTCCTGCAAATGATAGCTGCTGATATCCTTACCCAGTGTGTAATGAATCATATCACTCGTTTCTCCAAGCTCCAGCATATCGCCCAGCACCGCCAGTTTATAGGGTATGTCAAATTCCTCCATGGTATCCACCGCAGCCAAGGCACTCTGCGGATTGGATTTATAGGAATCATTCAAAATCAGACACTGATTCACCCTGACAAGCTCATTGCGCAGTCCGGTCTTCTCCACGCTTGCAAAGCCCTGCGCTATTTCTTCCTCATCCAGTCCAAGTGCCCTTGCAGCGATCCATGCCGCTGTGGCATTCATCGCCTGATGCTTTCCAATCATGTCCAGGTGGTACACCTGATCTTTGATGGAAAAACACAGACCGTCTGGCAGCTGACGCACCTGATGCACGACTACATCATTTTGCTCATCCTTACCAAACGTACGGATTTTAATGCAGCCCGGTATCTGTTTTTCAATGGCGGCATTGCGCAGAAGCTGCTGATCTCCATTATAAATCAGCAATCCATGCTCCCCAAGCCCCTCTGTAATCTCCATCTTCGCTCTGGCTATATTCTCCATGGTTCCAAGGTTTTCCAGATGTGCAGTACCGACATTGGAAATAATAGCGATATCCGGACGCACGATCTGTGTCAGAAAGGAAAGCTCCTGCAGATTCTCCATTCCCATTTCCACAACCGCAGCCTCACAGTTTTCCGACAAAGAAAGAAGTGTTAACGGTACACCGATTTCATTATTGTAGTTTCCAAGTGTTTTCTGCGTAATAAAATGCTTTGCAAGTACGGAGGCAAGGATATCCTTCGTACTCGTTTTTCCATTGCTGCCGGTAACTCCGACAACCTTCATATTTAGTTGATCACGATAAGCCTTAGCCAGCTGCTGCAAAGCTGCTGTTGTATCATCTACTAGAATGACGACAATCTCCTTGGGAGGATTCGCTTCCCTTCGTTCCCACAAGACAGCCCTCGCACCGTTATCAATGGCCTGCTGCACATAGGCATGCCCGTTGTTGTTCGCTCCATGAATCGGTATATACAGGTTTCCCTCTACCACCTTTCTGGAGTCAATGCAGACACCCTGTATTTTTTCCTCAATATCTGCATTTTCTATGTAATCCGCATCCAGCATGCGGATAATAGCGTCTATCGATCGGATAATCATATGGTTCATCCCTTCTGTTTCCTATTTTCCTAAGCGCTTCTATTCTCATGAAACGAAATAGGACTATATACACGCTAAATATTATATCATAAGCATCAGAAGTTGAAGCAAAGAATTTCGTAAAATTCATCAGCTTACGTAAATCGTAAGAATGTAAGCCTTTAACGAACTACACGGCAAAAAAAAACCACCGGAGTCAACACTGCAGCACCGTGGTTTATGAAACAGGGTATTGTGAGAATGGAATCACCCTGCACGCTTTTTTATACCGGCATCCACCCTGTAAAATGCACAGCTGCCTAGCGCTTCATGATCGGAGAATAGATTTCAGTGATATTCTCTTCCATATCTGCCACCTCATCCGGATGCGTGATGTAGACATCATACGGCGGAAGCCGATAGGTATAGCCTTCCGTTTCCATCCATTCCTGATGCCTTGCATAGACGGAAGGAATCTGGTGATAGCTTCCTCTGCATACGGTGCGGATACACAGCCCCGGTGAGAAATCACGCGTACCCGTAACCCGCTCCTTTACCGGAATTGCAAATTCCATATCGAAGCCTTCATCCTGATACTCCTTGCTGTGATATATGGAAAGCGGCGCCTTGCAGATGGTCAGCCGTCCTTTGCGAATTTTTTCAAACAGCGGCTCATAAAAAGAAATAAAGCCCTTTGCACAGTCCTCCATATTTACCATGCGCCGTGTCGATAAAAGAAACATCTCCGGTTCCTCGACCAGCTGTATATCTATATCATCCAGATATGACATGATCATCTCTTCTTTCTGCACTGTCGCTACATCCGCTTCCAGCTCATGAAGAGTCTGCTGCATCCAGAGTATCTGCTCCTGCAATACTTTGCGATGGGAAAGCAGGGCATTTTGCAATAGCTTTGATTCTCCCTGCTCCTCCCATTTCAGCAGTGTACGGATTTCATCCAGTGAAAAGCCGTATGTCTTCATGCGGTTGATAAACAGCATATTCTTCAGCTGTTCGATGGCATAATAGCGGTATCCGCTTTCTGCCTTGATACAGATCGGATTCAAAAGATCAATCGTTTCATAGTATCGCAGCGTTTTGGTGGAAACCTTGCATATTTTGGAAAACTCACCGATTGTCAGCATATTTATTCCTCCTGTTAACCTTTATATTAAACCCTTACCCCGGGGACAAGTCAACCCGCAAAATACGTGCTCACTGAATGGATGAGATGCAGATCTGCCATGCGGATGCACAGATAAGACGCGATTACGTTGTGTTCCCCAAGCCTGCAATCATCGTTATCGTCTGCTGTATGAAAAAGGAAAGCCGGTTATCCTATAGACAGCCACAGCTTTCCTTTTCTACTGGTAAAACAGAATTATATGCTTGATATCAGATTCACCTAACCGGTAGGTCAAAATAACGCATATCTTATCTTACAGCTCCTCCAGATAAGCCCTTAAAAGTGTAAAGGTCGCATCGAAGGATGCCAGATCCAGCGCTTCCTGCGGTGTATGAATATCCTGCATCTTCGGTCCCATGGTAACGATATCCATATCCTCATCCATGGCTTTGAAAACACCGCATTCCAGACCACCATGCACAGCCACCAGCTGCAGCTCTTTTCCCAGCACCTTTTGACATACTGCTTTCAGGCATTCACGCATAGGAGAATCCGCACGATAGCTCCATGCCGGATATCTTGCCTCATGCTCGCTGTGAAAGCCGAATACCTCCGCAAGTGCATCCATCTCCATCGCCAGTGTATCCACATAGGATTCCATAGCTCCGCGTAAGGAAGCGTTGATGATGATTGCCTCCTCTTGCGTTGTCACAACACCGATGTTGCTGGACGCTGTACTCAGTCCTTCAATGCTCATGGAATGATGACGCAGACCGTTTGGCAGTGTCATCAAAAGCGTGATCACCTCTTCACTGTCTTCAATGCATAAGACACCGTCACAAGCCACTTCCTTTACAGCGACGTCAACACCGGCATCACTGAACTCCAGCTCCTTAGCAAAGATGGTTTTCATTTCCTGTACACAGGCCGCAACTGTTTCCAAATCCGCCTGACACACAAATGCCGCAGATGCTTCCCGAGGAATCGCATTGTCCTTGATCCCCCCCTGTATCCAGCTCAGCTGTACACCATACCGTCGGTTCAGCGTGAACAAGACCCGTGCCAGCAGCTTATTCGCATTCCCATGCTCCTTGTCGATTTCTCCGCCGGAATGTCCGCCGTGAAGTCCGAACACATCAATCTGATAGCCGTTTCCATCATGCGGCACCAGAATGCGTTCCTTTTGCATAATGACATTCACACCCCCTGCACTTGTTGTACAGGTGGCATTTTCTCCGCCATCATCCAGATTGATCATTCGCTTTGCCTGAAAATATTCCTTTTTCAGTGCCATGGCACCAAAGAGTCCCACCTCTTCCTGTACTGTAAACACGCATTCCAGAGGCGGGTGCTTTGCATCCGGATCGCTGAGCAGAGCCAGCATATAGGCAACACCGACGCCGTCATCTGCGCCAAGTGTTGTTCCTCTTGCCTTTAGAAAGCCGTCTTCAATATACAGCTTCAGTGCATCCTTTTCAAAATCAAAATCCGTATCCTTGTTCTTTTCGCATACCATATCCGTATGTGCCTGTAGCAGCACAGGGGCATGATCCTCATAGCCGGCTGAAGCATCTTTATAGATGATGACATTATACAGTTCATCCTGTATCCATTTCAGTCCGTGTTCCTTTGCAAACGCCACCAGATACGCACTGTATGCCTGCTCATGATAAGAGCCGTGCGGAATTGCCGTCATTTCTTCAAAATACTTCTGATGAGCCTTTTCATGATTCAAAATATGTTCCATAGATTACCTCCGTATGTTCCCTGCTATTGTACCACATTTCATGAAGAAAACTCTATTTCACACCCTAAAAAGCCCTGATTTTTAAAACGGCATAGAACTGCTGAAACTAGAGCTACTGATAGATCCATACGCCAAGCAGACCGGACAGCAGCATCAATGCAATCGGATTGATTTTCCATTTTCTGCTGATCCATAGCACGATGGTAAAGATAGCGACTGCCGCAGGCTGCAAAGAGGACAGCTTCAAATCCCCGTTTTTGAAAAACGCGATTGCAAGCAGAATCAGTGCAGCGGACATGATCAGCCCCAGCGAGGCTGCCTTCAGGCCCTTCAGTATTTCCATGAAAAAGACGGAGGAGGAAAACCGCTGAAAGATATGATAGAGCACATAGGAAATAAGCACGCCCATACAAATGCAGCCAATGGTGGCTGCCAGTGCTCCGCTGACACCGGCTACCCGCATACCGACAAAGGTCGAGGTATTAACAGCCAGAGGCCCCGGCGTCATTTGAGAAATGGTTATGATATCCGTAAATTCCCGCATGCTCAGCCAGTGATTGGACAGCACCACCTGATCACGAATCATCGGGATGATGGCATAACCGCCACCAATGCTGAACAATCCGATACGGAAAAATGCAAAGAACAGCTGCAGCAGCTTCATATTCGCACACTCCTTCTCTTACAGTAAACACGCATCACACAAAGCAGCGCACTGGCGATGATAAGGATCGCCACGTTGATCTGAAAAAAATAATTCAGCATGCAGACAAGCGGTGTCATGAGTGTAAAAAAGAATTCCTTTTCCTTACAAATCAGTGCGTACATATCCACAATCAAATCCACGATCAGCGCTGCCACACCAGCCTCCATTCCATGCAGGACAGCCTGTACGACCGTATTGTTTTGAATAACGGCATATAGCGTTGAAACTACCGCCAGAATCACTAACGGCGGTAAAATCGCAGCGATACAGCTGATGATCATTCCGCTTACCCCTTTGACACGATAGCCTGCCAGGGCACTCATGTTAATTGCAATCGCACCTGGTGAGGATTGTGCAATCGCCGCAATCTTCATGAGCTCATCCTCGTCAAAATAGGCTTTTTTCTCCACATAATATTTTCGTATCATCGGTATCACCACATAGCCTCCGCCAAAGGTAAAGGTGCTGATAAATACATTGATACTAAACAGCCAGACAATATCTTTATAGCTTTTCATTTTTATCACCATGTTTATGATAGCATTTGACACCGGATACATAAAATTATATTATTTTATAAGATAGATAACCAAATGGTTATGGAGGTGGACATGGATATACGCAGATTCCGAATTTTTCAGGCAGTGGCTCAGGAAAAAAGCTTCACAAAAGCAGCACAGAAGCTGTATATGACGCAGCCTGCCGTATCCAAAGCAATTCATGAGCTGGAGGAAGAACTGCAGCTTCCTTTATTTGAACGGTTTCCAAAGAAGACGATTATGACGCCGGTTGGTGAACAGTTTCTCCAGCAGGTACAGCAGCTGCTGCAGCTATATGACAGCATGAAACAGGATGCTGCTTTGTTACAGGAAGCCTCCATATTACAAATCGGCTCCAGTATTACGATTGCCAATGAGCTGCTTTGTCCGCTGATGAAGCAGTTGCAACAGGCTTACCCGAAGCTGCAAATCCGTGTCACAGTAGCAAGTACCTCAGCGATTCTGGAACAGCTGCAGCAGCATGCGATTGATATTGCGTTTCTGGAGGGTGTCATACAGCAGGATTCTCTAATTGTCCAGCCGCTTTCCTTCTACCAGCTCAAGGCAGTCTGCAGTCCGGATTTTCTTGTCCATCATACGGTAGACAAGCTGAATACCCTGGCAGAGCTTCCTCTTCTCTTACGGGAAAAAGGAAGTGCAATCCGCGAAACCTTTGACAGCTTTATGCTATTGCACGATCTATGTCCGCAAGCCGCTTGGACATCGACCAATTCCACAGTTTTGATGAAGGGGGCGCAGGAGGGCTTTGGAATCGCCATATTGCCGGAGCGAATGGTAAGAAAAAAACTGAAGCAGGGAGAATTATGTGAAATCCAATTGCCGCAGCTAAAGCTTATGAATGTCAATCATATTGTCTATAAGAAGCATAAGCATCTCAATGCCCCTATGCGTGAGCTGTTGAAGCTAGCAGAAAAACAGGAAGCTTATCAATATCATTAAGTTAAGAGGATGAAAACAAACAGGATGCGGTTTTATTTTATCTCATTCTGATAGGATTAAGAGTATTCTGAAAAAAATGCATGACAAAAAGAAGATTTTTCAAGCAATTTATAAACTTTT
>NZ_JAHOOJ010000024.1:0-65396 GCF_019132535.1 Erysipelatoclostridium sp. DFI.2.3
TGGTGGCGATAGCGATGTGGACACACCTGTTCTCATCCCGAACACAGAAGTTAAGCATATCAGCGGCGACAATATCTGGACTGGCTCCAGTGAAGATAGCACGCTGCCAGGTAATCTGACTCATCTTTTGATGGGTCTTTTTTTTACTTATAAGCAAAGCTATCAAGGTGGTACAAAGCCTTTACGATTCTGATGATTCCTTTTCCTTATTACAATTCTATCGAAAGAGTAATAGAGGCGCCTAAATAGGAGGAGCATGCCTTTACTATACGGTCGTTTTTACTGACAAAACCCGCGTAGAATGTAGCACAGCTGTCCTGAGTCATACTTGATTTATGCTTCGGGCTTATTAGAAGACTCAAGTAAATATATGATATAGCGTAGTAAACGATTTAAAATAAGCACATTGCTAAAAGAAGAGGCAGATCCACTTGACTCCTTTCCTTCATTGCTCTACATATTTCTATGCAACTTGCTACCATAGCAACAAACGTTTTAAGCAGTTTCCTATACAAAGCTGCATATGAGAGGTATGATTGCACTGTGAAAAGCTGTAGAATTCCTGTAGGATTCATATTTATGGATACTTTATTTACAGCTGCAGTATACAATGGACTCTTTCAGGAAATGTAACTATAAGATGAAGATAGCAGAGCTTGAAAGGATGCCTGTGAGTATTCTTTATATCTGTGTCATAGAATGCTAGGGATGAACTGTACCAGCTAGTCGCTCTTGTATTTTCGCATCGCCCTTTGGATATGAAAGTGAGAGGTTACGCTAACCCTCTATACCCTATATGTTAATGCCATTCGCATATCAACATCCGAATAAATCTGAAAAAGCATATTCTGTATCTTATAGACGATTCTACGCCTAATAAAATCTGAATCATTTGATATTGCTTGATTTACGTAACATGCAGGACATGATGATGAAGAGAGTTAGATCATTCTTAGGTTATAATGAAATTTATAGAGTGCTTCCTATTTGTGATGGAGTATGTGAGTATAGAAAAGCTCTGCTTATTGTGGCAGAGCTTTTTGCTAAGACTTTAATATATTTTTATAGCCGGCGTACGTGACCAGAAAATACGAGCCGTAGATGACCAGGATGATGGCAGCAGTGAAGAAGGAGGACATCATAATATCTCCACGGCCAAACATTGTTACTAGAGTGTTCACCATTTTGATTCCTACAACACTATGCACTATGGCAAGTGCCAGCGGCATCATAAAGTAAATGGCGATTTGCAGTAGTATAGAGCGATTGATCATTCGCTGTTCTGTACCGATCTTGCTCAAAATCAGATAGCGTTTTTTATTATCATTGGCCTGAGATAACTGCTGCAAGGCAAGAATTACTGCACTCGCAATCATAAAGACAGTTCCCAGATAAATTCCAATGTACGTAAAGGTTACAGCCATTCCCTTATTCATATCATAAACATCCTGCTTGGAAGAGCGCATAAATGCAGGGAATACATCTTCACCAGATGATTCTTCATATAATTTAGATCGTTGCTGATCAAAGTATTTATCAAACTTTTCACAGCTGGTTTTGCTTGAAAGATCAATATTCCAGTATATCTCATTGATTTCCGCATTCTTTGGTATGAGAGCATCTGGTACAACCACGGCAAGCATATAGCCATTCATACTGCTGTTTGTTCCTAAGGAGATTGTTTCATAGGAATCATTGACAACACGAGCCTTTTTATGGAAGACGGTTACTTCGGGCTTTGCATCCAGAATATCATTTACCGCCGGAGATAACGTTTCAACAGAAGTATAGAGATATAACTCGTTATTCTTTAGCTTAACAGGTTCGTAGCCAAGGCGCTTTCTAACAGTGTTATATGAAGACAGCGGTACTGCAATTACGGATTCCTTACCATTATCCTCTAGCAACAGACGGCTTGTCTTGTCCGATATATGGTCCATGAGGTTTTTATCATTAACCTTTAATTCTGATGTGTAGGTAGTCAGGATGCTTTGTGATTTAATATAGGAAGGATCAATCTGTAAGCGTGGTATTGCATCCTGAAGAAGAAGGTCTCCATCGTTCTTTTTTGTACCATTCTGATAGTAACCATATTCCGCAACGATTGTATAATCATACGGAGTATTATTTTTAATAGATTTATTCATTGTGTTATTCAAGCTTAACCCGGTGGATAATGCACCAATACTTAATAGCAGCATAATACACACAATGCTCATTGAGATGAAGTTGGTATTGATGTTGGAATTAATCTGCCGCAGAATGAAGCAATTCAGATTTTTAAAATAAATACCCTTGCTTGATTTTACAACGGTAAGCAGGAAGCCAGCCAGAGATAGAAAGAATAGTACAGTACCGATGCTTCCAACGAGTATAATGATTCCAAGGGAATTAAATGCCATGATGCCATTATCAAGTGCCTGATGGTAAGCCCAGCCCAGACATGCAATGGATATTAGAAATAGCAGCAATGACATCCAGACCTTCTTGATTTTCAATTCATCATTTCTTCGGTCTGCATTCAGCAGGTCAATCAGCTTATAGCGGTTCAAGACCATAGTGTTGAATATCATCGTGATAAAGAAGATCATAGAGAAGGAGAATACGGTCATGATCGTTGCTGAAGGGGAGAAGACGAAGTGATAATCTAGTGGTACAGCAAACAAATTTGCCGTCACGGCAGTCAGCACCTGTGAGACGATCAATCCAAGAACCATTCCGGATAGGAGAGAGATGATACCGATGGTCAGAGTCTCATATACCAGAACTCTGGAAATTTTCCCTCTTGGCATTCCCAGCATTGTATAAAGTCCAAGCTCTTTTTTTCGTCTCCGAATCAGAAAGTTATTTGCATATAAAATTAAAAATGCAAGAACTACTGCTACAAAGATTGAAACCAGGCGCATGAGCAGCGTCAGCTGGTCTACAATCATAAGCTGCGACTCATTCAGCTTCATGACAGCCTGTTGAGACTGAAAGGAGTTAAACGTATAAAATAGGCATACGGAGAAGGTCAATGTCAGGAAGTAAACAAGGAAGTCCTTGAAGCTCTTCTTGACATTGCGCAAGGCCAGCTTAAAGTACATTGCTCGTGTCACCTCCCAGCAGGGTCACAACCTCCATGATCTGGTTGAAGAAATCCTTACGGGAGCTTTCACCACGGATAATCTCATTAAATATTTTACCATCCTTTATAAACAGGATACGGTGTGCATAGGATGCAGTGAAGGCATCATGTGTAACCATCATAATCGTTGCATTGTATTCAATATTCAAACGTTCCATGGAGTCCAGCAGCATGCGGCTGGATTTGGAATCCAGTGCTCCGGTCGGCTCATCCGCCAGTATCAGGCTCGGGTTTGTAATCAATGCCCTCGCTGACGCTACACGCTGCTTCTGACCACCGGACATCTGATAAGGATATTTCTGCAATACATCCGTTATGTCCAGCTTCTTTGCTACACTTTCGATGCGTTTTCCGATCTGTGCCGGCTTTACCTTTTGAATCGTAAGGGCAAGTGCAATGTTTTCATAGGCAGTCAAAGTATCGAGCAGGTTAAAATCCTGGAAAATAAAACCCAGCTCCTTCCGACGGAAGCTGCTTAAATCATTTTTCTTCAGCTGTGTGATATCCTTGCCATTGATATAAATATGACCGCTTGTGACAGTATCAATGGTGGAAATGCAATTCAGCAGGGTTGTCTTACCGGAACCGCTGGGTCCCATAACACCGATGAATTCACCTTCATCTACAGAAAAGCTGATATTGTCAACAGCCTTTGTGATATTGCTTCGGTTTCCGTAATACTTTTCAATATTTTCTACAGTTAATATGGTTTTCATAAAATTCCTCCTCTGTTTGTTTTATCTTTCATACGTTCACTGATATTGGACAGCTTCAGCAGCAGGACGCTTACCAGAAACAGAATCAGCATACAGCTGTATATTCCTTCACTGAGAAAGGTTGGAAAGAGTAGATTGATGACAAGCAGAATCCCCATCATCACAATTCCGATTTCAAATGCATAGGCCCATATCCGTTTCATGGGATCACCTCCTGTATACCTGTATTGTACAGGAGCTGTGGTATATGCGCCATGGATAACGATTACATTATACTTACAAACTTGTAAGCTTCTTCGTAAGAAAAGCAGGGAGGATTCCCTGCTCAACAGCATCAACAACAATAAGAGCAATGCATACAGTCTTTTTATTTCAGAAGCATAAGCTTGGAAATCGGGAAATCAAGGATAATTGTCGTTCCCTGTCCCTGTACACTTTCCGCACGAATTCCCAGATACAGCTTATTACAAAGTGTTTTGCATAAATACAGGCCCATGCCAGTCGCTTTTTCATTCAATCTGCCATTGGTTCCCGTGAATCCCTTTTCAAAGATTCTGCCCAGCTCGCTGGAGGATATACCGCTTCCGTTGTCCTGAATATGAAGAGAAATCATATTATCAGTGGATGTGGTCCATATATGAATGGTTCCAACTTCCTTCGGCGTATATTTCAGGGCATTGGAAATAATCTGGTCGAGGATGAATTCCAGCCATTTGCTGTCACTGTAAACGGACAACTCCAGATCATCCAGCTGAATTTTTATTTTCTGATAAATAAAGCTCTTGGAATGCTTGCGAATGACCTTTGATACACATTCCTGCAGGGAAAGCTCCTTGATAATATAATCCTTTTCAGGATTCGTACTGCGCGCATAAAAGAGTGCCTGTTCCACAAAGCCCTCAACCTTTTCAATTTCCTCCTGCAGACTCAGTGTCACTTCACTGGGATTGTTGGAGATAATCAGCTTGCTGGCAGCAAGCGGTGTTTTGATTTCATGAACCCACATTTCAATATAATCCTTGTACTCATTCTGTGATATCCGATAGCGGTTCACATTATCTGCCATGGATTTATCCACAATGCGCAGGGTTTCATATAGAATTTTGCCGTCCATAAACAGCGGCTCATCAATGATTTCTGTCAACAGGTATTTCTGATCCAGGCCGTCCAATGTCTGTTCCAGGCGGTGATAATAGGTGGAACGCCGCAGATATTCAATGATCAGACAGGCAAGCACCATCCCCCATTGCAGCAGGGAGATGATGAGAATGACCTGTCCGTTAACCTGAATGGCATATAGAAACAGAATCGTGATAATACTTGTCAGAAAGGAAATCATAATCAGATACAGCTTTTCCCGAATAAATTCATTAGTCCTCATATATGATGTATCCCATACCGCGCTTTGTCTGAATCAGATCATCCAGCCGCAGATACTCCAGCTTTTTCCGCAGCCGGTTGATATTGACGGTCAGGGTATTGTCATCGACAAACAGATCACAGTCCCACATATGCTGCATCAGCTCGTTGCGGGAAACGATCTTGTTTTTATTTTGAAACAGACAATGCATGATCCGTAATTCGTTCTTGGTCAGATCAATGCTGTTTCCCTTCCAGGTTAATGTACTTTTCGATATATCCAGTGCAATATCATGAATGGTCAGTATATTGCTGCTGGCATGCTCATAGGTGCGCTGCAGCACCCGGGCGATGCGGGCAAGCAGAATCTGCAGATTGTAGGGCTTGGTCACAAAGTCATCAGCCCCCAGGTTCATACTGATCAGCTCATCCATATCGGAATCTCTGCTTGTCACAATAATAATAGGCATATCACTGCTTTTGCGCACCTCCCGACAGATAAAATGACCATCTACAACTGGAAGATTCAAATCTAGTAAAAGCAGATCCGGCTGCTCCTTATGAATGATATCCAGGGTATGCTCAAAATCATCCGGCCCCAGAGCTTCATAGCCGTTTTTACCAAGAAAATCACAAAGCTCGTTTCTAATTTTTTCGTTATCTTCAATAATCATAATACGATACATGATTGTTCACCTCTTCTGTATTCTTCTTATAGCTTACCATAAGCGAAAGAAAAAAGAAATCCGCTTGCTGCGAATTTCCTGTCAGGATACATGCTCCAGAACCTGCAGATTCACTTCCAGAATTTCATAGGACTGGGTTGAGAGATGATTGAGCAGCAGCTCCACTCTGGCCATTTCCTTGGTGCGAAACAGTGCCGGCAGCATATCATCCATCTGAATGCGCAGGGAGCTTCCTGCACCTGCCTGTGCATTGATACCGTGAAACCATCGGTTTGTTTTTTTACTGCGAATTGCGTACATGACGATGACCTCCTGTAGCTAGAGGATTGCCATTTTCTGTATGTTTATACACGGTGAGAGAAGGAATTGATTATTTTTCGAATAGCATCAATAGCAGAGGAACTGCATTCCTGTCCGGTGATATATTCACAAAGATACCGCCATTGCTGTATGGTAAATGCATCATTGTCAATTTCGTTAAGAAAAGCAAGACATTCTTTCAGATAGATTGGATTTCGTATATCGGATATATAATTCAAATTACAATGTAGCTGTATATATTCCAGCATTTCATCTGTTTTCAATCCAATTCCTCCCTCTGTGTTAAAATCTATACTATATGAGATGGATGCTTTTGCCCCGAAAACATCCATTTTTTTTATTTTATCAGGTAAAAATTAACCAAATGTGCAAGAAATGTATATATACATAAAAGTATGATATTATATACAAACCTACTCCACTAGTATGACATAATTTCCAAATTTTTACAATGATTTTTTAGAACCGTATCTTCGAATGCAGGACTTTACCTATGATCTTAAGTTGTCCTTCTTCGATTTCCTCCTGTGTGAAAACCCTTGGTTCTACTACCGGGTTTGTTGCCATTAAAATAACAGTATGCTCCTTTTTTAATATTTTCTTGATAGTTACTTCGCTGTGATTCAACAAAACAACTGCTATGTCTCCGTTTTCCACATCACTGCAGCTTTTTACATACACCAGGTCACCGTCATAAATACGGGAGCCAGTCATGGAATCTCCCTGTACACGAAGATAATAATCTCCCTGTGCGGCTTCTCTTGCGCTCACCTCTTCATATCCCAGCAGATTCTCATTCGCAAACAGATCGTAGCCGGCCTTCACATAGCCAAGAATCGGTTTAACATGTCCCTGCAGACATGCCGGTACATCAATTCCAAACAGCTCGGAAAGTCTGTCTAACCGGGCTTGTGGAACATTGCTGGATTCTCCGGACTCCCAGCGCTTCACAGTTGATTTTGATACACCGACAAAATCCCCGACACTTTCCAGACTGAGGCTGTCCCGATGCCGATAGTAGGTTAATAGCTCACTTAATTTCATGAAGATGTCCTCCCGTATATAGTATAACATAAAAATCCAAAATTTATATGAAAACGGTATTTATCAGCTGCCAATTTCTGGTAACGTTCCATTATTTGTTGAAAAACGGAACAAAATGCATATAATAGTTTTGTGAGGTGAGTCCTATGCAGAAAAAAGACCGTATTATTGTACACAGTGACATCAATCACTGCTATGCGCAGATTGAGGAAATGAAATATCCCGGGCTGCGGGATGTCCCGATGGCAGTCGGCGGAAACGAAGAAGAACGCCATGGAATTATCTTGGCAAAGAATGATAAGGCCAAGGCGTTTCACATTAAAACCGGGGAATCTCTGCGGGAAGCACTGGCAAAGTGTCCGCAGCTGCGTATTCTGAAGCCGGATTATGAGGAGTATATGTATTATACAGAAAGGGTTAAGGATATTTATCGCGAATATACGGATAAGGTGGAGTCCTTCGGATTGGATGAGGCCTGGATAGATTTGAGTGAATCAACCGCATTGTTTGGCAGCGGGATGAGCATTGCGAGAAAAATTCAGAACCGTGTTGAGCATGAGCTGGGAATGACGGTATCCATGGGCGTCAGCTATAATAAGATTTTTGCGAAGATCGGATCTGATATGGACAAACACAAAGGCCTGGTGGAGATTACAAGAGAAAATTATCGTGAGAGAATCTGGCCCCTGCCGGTACAGGATTTGTTTTACGTGGGAAGAGCGACGAAGCATAAGCTGGCACACTATTCCATTGAAACAATCGGACAGCTGGCACAGCTTCCTCAGGGATGGATGAAGGATCGCTTTGGAAAGGTGGGAGAGCTGATCTGGTGGTTTGCGAACGGAGAGGATGTATCCGAGGTTGCTCTATCCTCGCATCAGGAACAGGTGAAATCAGTGGGAAATGCTATTACTGCACCTAAGGATATCAAGAGCTTTGAGGATGCGAAAATCGTGTATTATGTACTTGCGGAATCCGTTGCCTCCCGTCTTCGGGAGCAGGGACTTCGAGGCAATGTGATTTCGGTTACGCTGCGAAGCACAGAGCTCACGTGGTTCAGCAGGCAGAGAAAGCTGGCGCAGGCAACCAATATCGCTGCTGAAATCATGCCGGTGGTACTGTCTTTACTGGAAGAAAACTATGATTTTTCCACACCGCTTCGCACGATAGGGGTAACGCTTGGCGGAATTGAAAAGGATAGCGGGATGACACAGCTGAATCTGTTTGTCAGTGAGGAGGAGCGGCACCGGCAGCGGATGCTGGAGGAAACAATGGATGCCATACGGGATCGCTTCGGGTTTTCCAAAATACAGCGCTGCTCTCTGCTGAAGGACAGACATCTGACGGATTTCAATCCCAAAGAGGATCATGTCGTGCATCCGGTCGGTTTCTTTTGAGGTAGCCTATGCAGAAGCTGCATGAGCCAAGACAGCGCTTATATAAGAAATATGTGGATGTGCTGACTGTTATGGGAAAGAATGAAGTATTAAAGCCGGTTGCAGTGCTTTGGGACAACGGAATAAAGTATGAAATTGACAGGGTGCTGCAAATTCGCAATAAAGCCTCCTCAGTAGGTGGCTGCGGTCTTTGCTATGAATGCGTGATTCAGGGACAGAAGCGGGATTTGTATTTTGAACGCACACGCTGGTTTTTGGAGAGTACAAAGCCATAGACCGTATGGAGAAAAAGAAGTGTGTGCATACTAACAGCGGAGGGATAACCATGATTTCCAATATAGCAAAAATAACCGTGTATGTAAAAAACAGTGCAGAAGCAAAAAAGTTTTGGACAGAGAATATGGGCTTTGTCATCCGTGAGGAACAGCTGATGGGACCCGGCATGACATGGCTGGAAACAGCACCGGATTATCATGCACAGACAACGATTGTCCTGTTTGAACGCTCCCGTATGGAAAAAGCCAATCCGCAGGTATCTACAGCACATCCGTCTGTTATGTTTACCTGTGCGGACATTGAAGAGGAGCATCGCCGTTTACTAAGCAACGGTGTCATTGTGGATGACATTCAGAAGTACCCCTACGGAAGGATGTTCAGCTTTTATGACCAGGATCACCAGGTGTATCTGCTAAGAGAAGCATAAGGGACAGGCGAGAGCCTGCCCTTTTTAAACAACACAGATCATGCGCTATACAAAACAGCTTCCTTACAACTCATGCACGCGTTCATAAGCAAAGCTAATCAGCACCGTGGATTCTGATTGCGGCTCAGCAGGAATATAACGACTGCCACCAGCAGAATACTGCCGATTCCCAAAATCGGAAACAGTACGATGCCGCCGATAATTGAAACACTGATGATGCTGACAGAAAGAATTACCGAGGATGTTCGCGGACTGGAACGGACACGTTTTGCCATGCTTTGACACCTCCTTCCTCTTTACTATATGATTTCCTTTGTTTTCCTGTCTGTATTCGTCGAACGTTTTGTAGAGCTTCTGCTTCGGAACGTGAAATATTGTGAAATAAACTGGTTATACTAACAAAAGCAGCGTATGAAGTTCATATGCTATAGAATGACGAGGATGGTGAAGATATGAAGTATCGTTTAAATACACAGGTTTCCGCAATTCTGGATACAGCAAGAGAGGAAGCCAGAGAGATGGGCAACAATTATGTCGGAAGCGAGCATCTATTGCTTGCGATATTAAAGGATACCGCAACACCGCTGTCACGGCTGTTATGTGCACAGGGTGTATATTATTTTCAGCTCAAGGAGGATTTAATGGTTCTTTTTGGACTGAAGGATCAGGATGTGGAGGAGCTGCAGATTACACAGGTCGTGGATGATATCCTGGAGCGCGGAATGTCACTGTCTTCCAGAAAACAAAATACAATGATGGATGTGGATTCCCTGACACTGGCACTGCTGCAGACAAACAGCTGTGTGGCAACGGAGATACTGCATCGCTATGATGTGGATGAAGAGGTGGTGTTGCTGCAGATGGAGCATGGCAGTATGAGCGAGCTGGATAAAATCAGTGAGCTTCGCAATCTGAATATGTGCGGAGCGAATCAGGATATCGTGGGAAGGGATGCGGAGCTGAATTTTATGATTTCCGTACTGTCGCGCAAGGATAAGGCAAATCCGCTGCTGATTGGTGAGCCCGGTGTCGGAAAGACCGCTCTGGTGGAAAAGCTGGCCGGTATGATTCAGCAGAATCTGGTTCCTTCGCTGAAGGATGCCTGTATTTATGAGCTGCATTTGAATTCACTTGTGGCAGGCACCAAGTACCGCGGTGATTTTGAGGAAAAGCTGCAGAATATCATCCGTCTGCTGGAGAAGTATCCCAATGTTATTTTATTTATTGATGAAATCCATCTGATGATCGGTGCCGGAAAATCCGAGGGTTCAATTGATGTTTCCAGTGTGCTGAAGCCGTATCTGGCAAGAGGTGTTATCAAATGTATCGGGGCAACCACCATCGAGGAATATGAAATGTATATTGAAAAGGATCGTGCGCTGGAGCGCCGCTTTCAGATCATTACCATACGGGAGCCGGATGTTGAGGACACCATTAAGATGCTAAAGGCAAAGAAGAAGGAATACGAGGATTTTCATAATGTAAAGATTCAGGAGAAGGTTCTGGAACAAATCGTGAAATACTGTGCATATTACATGCCGCAGAGGAAGTTTCCGGATAAGGCGATTGATGTGCTGGATCTGGCTTGTGTCGGTGCTAAACGGCAGAGTGAGCGCAGTGTAAGTGAGGACATGGTACGGGATGTCATAGAAAAGCTGACGGATATTCCGCTGGCTTCCCGTAATCGTCTGCAGGAGCTGAAAAAGCATCTGGAAACGACCATGGTTGCGCAAAAGGAGGTTATCCGCAAGCTGATGGGTCAGCTGGAGTGGATCGAACAGGGAATCATCAGTGAACGGCCCCTTGGTGTATGGCTCTTTCTGGGGAATCAGGGCGTTGGAAAAAAGACGCTGATTCATCAGTTTAACCGCCTGTATTTCAATCAGGAGGATATGGTGGAGCTGGATATGGCGGCATTGGAGCACAATCTGGATCATAACCTGTCCAAGCTGCGCAGAAATCCCTATACCATAGTGAATGTAACCAACCTGCATATGGCAAATGAAGCAATGCTGCAGTTTTTAAAGCAGGGCATTGAACGCGGTTATCTGGAGCGTGACATACAGAAAATTGATCTGCGCCACAGTATAATGATTATGAGCGGGGATTTTCCTTGTTCCAGTGTGAGTGCGCTGAAGTTTCAGGAAACCAGTGATCCGCTGCTGCAGGTGAAGCGCAGTCTTGGCGCTTCCTTTACGGCACTGTTTGATGAGGTATTTGTATTCCATGATCTGGAACAGAAAGATAAGGTTACTGTCATGAAAAATATACTGAAAAAATGGGAAAAGACGATGGAGGAAACTGCGATTCTGGAGGCAATCGAATCCAGCAGTACGCTGGATGAGGCCGCAAAAAAGCTAAAGAAAAAAATCGTAAAGGCCTGATGCCGTGCAAGGTTTCAAAACGGAAAAGCCTCTGTAGTCCTATAGAGGCACCCTTTGATACAGCAGCTTTTCCTATATAGCTTCTGCTTCTTTTCGGAAGCTGGAAGAGGAACAGAGGATTTTTATGTCTTTCATAGATGCCGTGCGGTTTTTTGGAAGCTACAGGGCATAATAGAAATTGTTATGCTCTTTTTCATTTTTCGTTCAATTAAAACACAAGCATCATGACTAAAAAGGCGACAGACATCTGCTGTTATTAAGGCAGCTGTACAGTCGTCTTTTGCTGTATCTCATCTTATATTGTCTCCCTATTCATGATCATATCCAGTATTTCATATCACTTTTTTCACAGGTTCACCTGCTTCGGTTACGGCATTTGCCTGTCGATTTACGAATTATCAGCTCCGGCTCATATTCCAGCCGCAGGATATATTTATGTCCCCTGCTGCGGGTGTCCTTGTTATTTTTCTTATAGATCATGTCAACGGCTTCCTTCCCTTTGAGGATGGAGGCATGTTCAACGCTTGTTAGAGAAATATTCGGCATAGAGGAAAGATGGATGTTATCAAAGCCTGCGACAGAGTAATCCTGCGGTATCCGATATCCCTGCTGCGTGAGAGCGGCCATGACACCAAAGGCAGTCATATCATTGTTTCCTACAAAGGCAGTTGACGGTGTATGCTCCTTTAATGCTTCCAGAGCCAGATCAAAGCCGGCCATATACTCGGAGGATTCCGATGGATATTGCCTGTAGGTGGCAATGGAAGGCGTTTTTACAAGAATATTATCCTGGCTTTGTCCATGCTCCTCAAATGCTGCTTTTAATCCTTCCAGACGATGCAGCCTGGATATTTCCTTTGCTTTGATGGGGGTGGAGACAAAGGTGATGTGCGTATGCCCGAGTCCCACCAGATATTCTCCCATAAGATATCCGGTTTTTCTGCCATCCAGCTCAACGGAATCAAAGGTACAGCCTTCCGGCTTGTCACCGATGGATACAACGGGGATCTGCTTTGCCAGTGCATTGGCTTTGGTAATTCGCGTTGGAGGATACAGACAGATGGCTCCCGCCAGCTGCAGTCCTGCGAGCATATCAAAATAAAACTCTTCCTGTGCAGCATCCCGCATGGTCGTTACCGTGAAAACCGAATAGCCATACTCACCTGCCTGCTCCGTAATGGAATGCACCAGTGTGGCGTAATAGCCGTTTGATAACAGCGGAGTCAGAACAACGATGGTTTTATCCATCTTACTGGAGGCGTTCAGCTGTTTTTTTACCGGCTTTTGATATCCCAGCTTTTTTGCGGCAGAAAGCACCAGCTCTCTGGTTTCATCAGAAAAGGATACATTCTGTTTGTTGCTGAGTATCATGGAAACACTGGATTGCGAAACACCTGTATATTCTGCAATATCGCGTGTTGTTACCTTATTTCTTTTTCCCATGGGACATCTCCTTTAAAAATTATGATTTATTTTGATTAACAGCAGATTAGTAATCAGATTATCAAATGATTACTAATATTATATATTTGATTAACAGGAAAAGCAAGCAGTCATGCACAGGAATTCAACCAGGGGGGACCAGTTACAGAGGGAGAAGAAAGAGGAGGGTGTTAATCAAAGCGCTGTGATTGATAAAAAAGCTGTAGAAAGCCTTTGTTTAAAGGGATACAGGGGTTTGACAGTCTGTGTTTTATGGAGTAAATTTAAGGTGGTTAAGGAAGTCTGAAAAGGCTTACAGGAGGTTGGTAGAATGTATGATGTAGCAATTATCGGAGCAGGAATCGCCGGCTGTTCTCTTGCATATGAGCTTGGGAAATATCAGATCAAGGCGGTACTGATCGAAAAGGAGAATGATGTATCGGTAGGGACGACAAAGGCGAACAGCGCCATCATTCACGGCGGCTATGATCCGCTGCCGGGTTCGAAGATGGCGAAATACAATGTCGCAGGAAATGCATATATCAAGGAGCTGTGCGGAAAGCTTGATATTCCATACAAACAGATTGGTGCACTGATTATGGCATTTTCCGAAGCGGATGAAAGAACGCTCGAAGAGCTGAAAAACCGTGGCATCCAGAACGGTGTAAAGGACATGGAAATCTGGGATAAGGAGCGTTTGCATAGGGAAGAACCTCATGTATCTCAGGAGGCGAGAGCTGCACTGTATTCACCGAATGTCGGAATCGTCAGTCCATGGGAACTGGCACTTGCACTGGCAGAGGTTGCGGTAGAGAATGGTGTTGAGGTTAAACTGAACACGGAAGTAAAAAATATAGAGAAAACGGATACAGGGTATTCCATTGAAACCAATCAGGGTGTTATTGATGCGGTTTGCGTATGCAATGCGGCAGGTGTGTTTGCGGATGAGGTTAATGAAATGGTGAATGACGCCACCTTTAAGATAGAGCCGAATAAGGGAGAATACTATCTGCTGGACAAGAGTCAGGGAAATCTTGTCAGCCATGTCATCTTCCAGTGTCCAAATGAAAACGGAAAGGGTGTTCTGGTTGCTCCGACAGTGCATGGTAATCTGATTGTCGGACCGGATTCACAGCCAACCTCCAGGGAGGATGTATCCACAACCGCGGAGGGCTTAAGCTATGTGCGTAATACCGCATTGAAGTCCATTCCGGATATCAATTTCCGTGAATCCATTCGTAATTTTGCAGGTGTTCGTGCAAGAACGAAGGAGGACGATTTCTTTGTATATGAAGATCCCGAAAACCGTCTGTTCTACAATATCGCAGGGATGGCATCTCCGGGCTTATCATCTGCCCCTGCCATTGCGCTGGACGTTATTGAAATGATGAAGGAATCCGGTCTGCCTCTGACAAAAAAGGAAGCATGCATGGATACGAGAAGTGTTGTGCGGTTCCGTGAAATGAATCATGAGGAGCGCACGGCGCTGATCAAGGAGCATCCGGAGTATGGAAAAATCATCTGCCGCTGTGAAACAGTGACAGAGGGAGAAATCATTGATGCCGTGCATCGTCCGATTCCGGCTGTATCCATTGATGCTGTAAAACGCCGCTGCAATGCGGGGATGGGACGCTGTCAGGGTGGCTTCTGCGGCCCTCGTGTTCAGGAAATTATCGCAAGAGAGCTGAAAAAGAATTTGAAGGATGTACCGCTGGATCGGGAAGGTATGATTCTGATTACAGGGGAAACAAAAGCAGCTGGAGGTGAACAGGAATGAAATATGATGTTATCGTTGTCGGCGGAGGGCCGGCAGGTCTGGCATCTGCGCTGGAAGCCTGGAAGCAGGGGGCAAAGCATATTCTGATACTGGAGCGTGATCAGGAGCTGGGCGGTATATTGAATCAGTGTATTCACAACGGGTTTGGTCTGCACCACTTCAAAGAAGAGCTGACCGGGCCGGAATATGCAGGAAAATTTATCGAAATGCTGAAGGATACCAATGTCGAGGTGCTGCTGGATACCATGGTGCTGGATATTGATGAGGAAAACCATTGCATTCATGCTATGAATAAAAAGCAGGGCTATATGCAGCTGGAGGGAAAGGCAATCGTGCTGAATATGGGATGCCGCGAGCGTACCAGGGGAGCCATTGCGATTCCCGGAGATCGCCCAGCCGGTGTCTTTACTGCGGGAGCAGCACAGCGTTATGTAAATATTGAAGGGTATATGGTTGGTAAACGGGTATTGATTCTCGGTTCCGGTGATATCGGTTTGATCATGGCGCGCCGTATGAGTCTGGAGGGTGCAAAGGTGGTCGGCTGTGTGGAGCTGTGTCCGTATTCCAACGGTTTGAACAGAAATATAGTGCAGTGTCTGAACGATTATGATATCCCGCTGTATCTCTCTCATACCATTACAGATATTCAGGGAGATAAACGCGTGGAGCGTGTCATTGTTCAGGAGGTTGATGAAAAGCGGCAGCCGATTCCCGGAACAGAAATCACCTTCGATGTGGATACTGTCCTGTTATCAGTCGGTCTGATTCCGGAAAATGAGCTATCCAGAGCTGCCGGACTGCAGATGGATCCGAGAACAAACGGTCCTGTGGTCTATGAGAATATGGAAACCAGTGCAAAGGGTATTTTCGCAAGCGGAAATGTTGTGCATGTGCATGATCTTGTGGACTTTGTGACAGCGGAGAGTGAGCGTGCCGGAAGAAGTGCCGCAATCTATGCGATGCAGGGAAATCCGAAAGCCGGAAGATGTATTGAAGTGAAGAACGGGAACGCGGTGAATTACACAGTGCCGCAGAAAATCCGTATGAATAACGTGGATAAGTTTGTGGAAGTGATGTTCCGGGTGAATAATGTATATAAGGATATGGAAATCTGTGTCATGAGCGGGGATCAGAAGCTGGCAGGATTCAAACGCGAGCATATGGCTCCGGGTGAAATGGAAAAAATTGTTATACCGAAAATGCTGCTGGAGAAGGCAGGCGATGAAGTGATCATCCGTGTGGAAAAGGCAGGTGCATAGGATATGAAAAATTTAATATGTATCGTATGTCCGAAGGGCTGTCATCTGAGTGTTGATGATGAAAACGGATATACTGTTACCGGCAACAGCTGTCCAAGAGGGGCGGAGTATGGGAAAACAGAGCTGATTGATCCCAGACGCATTATCACATCAACAGTGCGTATTACTGCAAAAACGGCAAGACGAGTTCCGGTGAAAACCGAGCAGAGCATCCCGAAGGGCAGGATTATGGATGTCATGAAGGCACTGGAAAGCATCGATGTCAAGGCACCGGTATCTGCGGGAGATGTTGTCTTAAAGGATGTCGCAGGTCTCGGTGTAAATATTGTTGCGACAAAATCGGTGGAGCAATAAATAAAGCAAAGTATAGGATACAAAACAGACACATAGCTGTTTCAGCGGATGTGGAAAGACGGTCGGCGGTTACCCGTATTGGAATAGCTTGAACCGTTATAAATGAGAAGATCAGAGTCTATTGCAGCGAACAATAGAAGCAGATCTTCTTTTTTTCATATTTATAGATTAGAAACAGGCGGGATTTACAAGGAGCCGCATGACTTTGGTCCCCTTACATGAAAGGAAGTGCAGGTTTTCTATACCCGATATTCTTTGTATAATGAAACCCAGTGGAAGCGTATAATTCAAACATAAAATAATGCCAGTGCCCCAAGGATATGGATGCGCAATACGATGCATAATGTGGGGTAGGCATCATAATTTATATCTTGTATTTACTTTCCCTCCTATGATGGAAACACTGAACAAAGGATAGTATAAAATCTATTCGCTGCCTTCTGCAGCATATACAGAGACCCTTGTTTTCTGGTATAATGAAGCTGCAAAGAAAAAGAAAGCGTGGTGGTTATGAATGAGTCCCAAGCCCGAGGGTATACAGATACTAGATACAGGGGATGATCACTTGCCGCCATCGTGCAGATGATAATTCTCCCATTTTAGAAAAGGAGAATAGAATGAAACGAACGATAACAGAAGAAAACCTGCTGGATCTGCTGCTGCATGGAACAGCACAGGATCTGCAGGATACGATTGATACCATACACCCGGCGGATATTCTCGATCTGCTGCACAAGCATAAGGAGCATGCACAAAGTGTATTAAACCGTCTGCCGGATGATATTCTTGCGGATATCGTCGAGGAAGAGGACGATGAAGACAAGTATGAGCTGTTAAAGCGCTTCTCTGACAGCAAGCAGCGTCATATACTGGATGAAATGAGCAGTGATGAAATCACCGATTTGATGGGAGAGCTGGAGGAAGACGAGCAGGCTGACATTCTGAAGAAGATGGATTCTGAGGATCAGGAGGATGTCCGTAAGCTGATGAGCTTTGATGCTGAAAGTGCCGGTGGTATCATGACAACCGAATTTATTCGTATATACGCAAAGAATACTGTAAAGGATACCCTGCAGTTTTTACAGAAGAATACCGATGAAGAAACGACCTATTATTTATATGTCGTCGATAGGGAGGATGTGTTAAAAGGAGTTGTGTCACTGCGCGATATCGTAACATCATCGTTTGATACACCAATCATGGATATCGTGAATCCCAATGTAAAGACGGTGTTGTACAGTGATGACCAGGAGGAGGTTGCCCATCGCTTTGAAAAATACGGCTTTATTCTGATGCCGGTTGTAGATGAGCAGCAGCATATGCTGGGAGTCATTGAGTTTGACGATATCATTGATGTTATTCAGGAAGAGAATACCGAGGATATCCATCATCTGGGTGGTGTCAATAAGGAGGAACGGGTGGACTCCAGTGTAAGGGAATCCTTTTCCAGCCGCATTCCATGGCTGATTGTAAATCTTTTTACTGCAGTTCTTGCGGCAGCCGTTGTCAATATGTTTGAGGCGACGATTGCACAGGCGGTTGCACTTGCGACGGTCATGCCGATTGTAACTGGAATGGGTGGCAATGCGGGAACACAGACATTAACCATTGTTGTACGCGGTCTTTCCCTCGGTGAGCTGACAAAGGAAAATGCCGTCGTGATTCTGCTGAAGGAGATTGGTGTCGGTATATTAAGCGGTATCGTCATAGGTATTGTCGTGGCATTCGGGGCAATGCTGATGGAAAGCAATCCGATCTTCGGACTTGTCACCGGGGCAGCTATGTTTCTGAATATGATTCTGGCAAATCTGGCAGGATACTTTATACCGGTCATACTGGAAAAGCTGCATGTGGATCCTGCTCTTGCCAGTGGTGTGTTTGTTACTACAGTTACGGATGTCATGGGATTTTTCATGTTTCTGGGACTGGCCACATTAGTGCTTCCGTATATAATATAGCGAATGATGCACAATATGAGTAGATAATTGGAAAGGAGTTTTAGAATGAAGGCGTTGATTACAGGTGCCAGCAGCGGAATCGGGCGTGATATGGCAAGGGTTCTGGCTGCTATGGATATTGATTTGATTCTGGTCGCAAGGAGAGGGGATCGGCTTCGTGAATTAAAGAGGGAGCTTGCCGTTTCCGTTGATATCGTCATACTGGATGTTTCTGTGAAGGAAAACTGTCTTGCACTGTATCAGCGTTTCCGTAATGATTCTGTCGATATACTGATCAATAATGCAGGCTTCGGTGATTTTGGTGAATTTACACTGACGGATTTGGATAAGGAGCTGAATATGATCTCTACCAATATTCAGGCAGTGCATATTCTTAGTAAACTGTTTCTGCGGGATTTTGTTAAAAAGGACCGTGGTTATATCCTGAATGTCGCATCCAGCGCGGCATTTCTGCCGGGACCTTTGATGGCTACCTATTATGCGACAAAAGCATATGTTGAGCGTCTGACACTGGCTATGCATAAGGAGCTTCAGAAAAGAAACAGCCATGCTTCTGTCAGTGTTCTCTGTCCGGGACCTGTACAGACTGAGTTTGACCGTGTCGCAAATGTCAGGTTTATGATGAAGGGAAAGACAAGCATGGATGTCGCCAGCTATGCAATCCGCGGCATGTTTAAGGAGAAGGCAGTCATGATACCGGGAATTCTGATGAAGGGAAGCTATCTGCTGTGCAAATGTCTTCCGCTGTCTGTGCAGATGGAGGCATCCTATCATATACAGCATCGGAAAAACAGGTAGACGAATGCTTGCATTTCCAAGTAAATCTTATAATTTAGAAAAACAGGAATCATTGAGGACTCCTGTTTTTAGTAAGGGTTATCGCTTTTTAATGGATGTTGTTTTATTATCCTTGTTTGTATCCAGCGAAGATGTACAATGCGGACAGCGAACTGCCTCAGCAGAAATCTCGCTTTTGCAATACGGACACACCTTTGTAGCTGCTGCAGCATCTTCCATATCCTGCGGCTTCTTGACCTTTCTTGAGAGTGAATTCATCATCTTCACCATCATGAAGATAATAAACGCCATGATGATGAAGTTGATCACCTCGGTGAGAAAGGTTCCGTAATTCAGTGTCGCAGCCTTGGCAGCTACTGCATCCTGCAATGTATTATAATGATTCCCGTCCAGTGCAATAAACCAGTTGGTAAAATCGATACCACCGGTACATAATGTAATAACCGGCATAATAACATCATTGACCAGAGATGCTATGATTTTTTGAAATGCACCGCCGATAATAACACCGACCGCCAGATCAAGCACATTTCCCCGCATAATAAATTCTTTAAACTCATTGATAATATGTTTCATATACACTCCTGCACAGTTTCCATAGCAACTGTCTTTTTCTATTTTCTATGCTTTTAAATGGATGTTGTTTTCCTGCATATATGCTTCGATTTCGTCCGGATCCTTGATAATGGAGGAAGAAAGATTTATACAGCCATCCTCAGTAACCAGTACATTGTCCTCGATGCGGATGCCGATTCCTTCATCCTCCAGATATAAGCCTGGTTCAATCGTAAACACATTGCCGGGACGCAGCTTATAGCCGCTCAAAGACACATCATGTGTTTCCAGCCCCAGCATATGAGATACTCCGTGCCAGTAATAATCCTCCACCCGTTTACCGCGTTTCAACAAGCCAAGCGGCTTCAGTCTTTCTTCATAAAAGTGAATCAGCTCCTGATTCAGCTCCTTCAGTGTAATGCCCGGATGTACGAGTGACATAATGGTCTGATTGGCTTCAAGAACAATATTGTAGATTTCTTTCTGTCGCTTTGTAAAGGAACCGCTTGCCGGAAAGGTTCTTGTGATATCGGCATTCATATAATGACAGCTTGCACCCAGATCACACAGCAGCAGGCTGTTCTTTTTTATTTTCTGATTGTTTTCATCATAATGCAGCACGGTGGCATTTCTTCCACTGGCGATAATGGATGGAAAGGAATGTGAGCAGCCGTTTGTTTTTAATACAAAATCAAACCATGCCTCCACCTGGTTTTCCATCATACCGCTGCATACATGATCCATCATGGCTAGAATTCCCTGCCGTGTTACTTCAATCGCCTGCTTCAAATCATCAATTTCTGCATCTTCCTTAATTAAACGCAGACTGCTTATTCTGGAGGCTGCATTATGCAGGGTTACATAGGGATACTGCCGCAGCAGCTCTCTTGTGAAACGATGCGCTTCACTGTCCGCCTGATAGGCTTCCTGCCGTGTGAAATCCGCATAGATATCAACACAGGATTCATGGTCGAAGAACCGTGATATCTGTAGACCGAGCATATCCATTGCTTCCTCAAGCCAGAAGATTTCTTCAATCTCACTGATATCGGCGGCTTCCTCCGGCAAAAGCTTTCCACCGACCCATTTTGCCTGTTCCTCATCATAATGCTCCAGAAACAGCTGTTCCTTTATTTTGCCCTGTGTGCGGATAATTGCCAGAATCATGTTCTCCTTATCCAGACCGCTCAGGTAATAGAAGCTTCTGTCCACACTGAACAGATACTTTTCATCGCCTACCTTATATGGGGCTTTGCCGCTGAAGAACAATGCAATGGAGTTTTCCGGTAACAGAGTAGCCAGTGCATGCCGTCGTTGCTTATACATGTTATCAATCCTCTTTTCTACTATGTATTGTACCACGAAAATACAGTTCCAGTAAAACGTATGGTTACATGCTGTCTATGACAGCAGAAAGCTTATACATTTGTACAGAGGAGCTGAGTGCTATCCTTTACAGCGAATAAAAAGATGTGAAAAAAAAGCTTATTTATCAGCGTTTTATAGGTTTAATGAAAAAAAATAATGAATTTATGTACACAAATGAACAGTAAAAAGTCATGCTAAGGAGTCTCAGTTTTGTGAAAACCCAGTATTTATCATTGTTTTTTAACATTGTGAAATTTCTGTCATTATATCAATATTTCAATACAGAACAATTGCTTAAGATAAATTGTTACAATACTGAACTTATACATATGTTCAGTATTTATGCATTGACCTCAATAAAGCGCTGTGGTAATCTTAAGACAGATAAAGGAACCGCTTACAGAAAGGAGGCGCAGGAATGAAAAAAATAGTCGATGATAACAGGCTGATATATAAATGCTGTTATCTCTATTACATGGACGGACTCGGACAAAAGGAGATTTGTGATCAGTTGGGGATTTCACGGGCAACAGTATCCAGACTGCTCAAGGCGGGGAAGGAAAACGGTGTGGTAAGAATCGAATTGGATAATCCCGACAGCATTCTATATGGAGAACTGGAACGGAAAATTGAACAGCAGCTGGGCTTGAAGGAAGTCCTCATTGTGGATGAAATGGAGCTGGAAAGTAAAGCGGATCACATGCAGCGGGTATATGAGGAAGCACTTGCCTATCTGGCACGCATCTTCCACAACAAGGATTACATCGGGGTGTCGATGGGAAAAACGCTGTATCATCTGGCAAATGGAAAAATCAATGTGGAGGAGGTTGATTGTACCTTTGTTCCCGTTGTCGGTGGTGTCGGTACACAGCTGCAATCGGATGAGGGATATCATTCCAACGAAATAGCAAATGCGTTCGCAAAGAAGTTTCATGGCAGTGCCGTTCAGTTCTTCGCTCCGGCAATGTTCAATGACACACAGATCATGGAAGGATTCTTGAAGGAACGTCCTGTGCAGGAGGTGACGGCTCTTTTTAAAAAACTGAAAACCGTTATCATGGGTATCGGCTCCTGCAGCTTGAAAGATTCCACTCTGGTCAAATGCGGGTATATCAGTAAAGCTGACTATGAGCAATTTAAACAGCACGGGGCTGTCGGAGATGTTCTACTGAAATTTCTGGATAAAAACGGAAACAGTGAACCCTTCCATGAATTCAATGACCGGGTCATGGGGTTATCCGATGAGGGACTTATGAATATTGAAAACCGTATCGGAATTGCGGTTGGAGAAGAAAAAAGTAAAGCGATTCTCGGCGTGATCCGCGCGAAGAAAATCAATATTCTAATTACCGATATCAGCTGTGTAAAAGAGCTGCTTTCCCTTATGGAAGAGGAGGAATCGTCATGTCAAACGATCTGATGCTGATCTTTCTGATTGCCATATCCCTGTTTGTTATGCAGGCAGTGGGCGGTGTATTTCAGATCAAAAACTACAAAGCTGTCATACGGCGGGTTCATAAAAAAGGAAATGTGGGAATCGGACAGAAAAAAGGACGGTTCTTCAACGGCAACATCGTGATGATCGCCTGTGATAATAATCATATCATCACAGCATGTGAGGTCATGGATGGCAAAACCTTTCTGGCAAAGTTTCACCCGGTGAATACCTTGCTTGGAAAAACGATCAACGGGGTATCAATCGATAAGTTTCTGGAACAGTTTCGCTCCATGGATCCGAAAAAACAGAAACAGTATCGAGGATATATACAGGCATTGGAAGCGCTGGAGCTACGCTTTCAAAATGCAGCAGGCGCACAGGAGATGGACACGGCCGAACATCTGTCATGTGCCGTCATGGATTGATACAAGGAGGAAGTGACGTATGGACTTTATATCTGATTTTGCACAAGGATTCATGGCGCTGTTTCAGGCAGGAGGAGAAACCTTTGTAGGTTGGGTTACCGGAATTATTCCCATGGTAATCTGTCTGATGACAGCCATAAACTCCATCATTAAGCTGATAGGAGAAAAACGAGTTGAAAATTTCACAAAAAAACTGACGAGATTCACAATTGCGCGTTACACACTGGTACCGGTGCTGGCAGTACTATTTCTGGGAAATCCGATGTGTTATACCTTCGGACGTTTCGTGGAAGAAAAGTACAAGCCTGCTTATTATGATTCCTGTGTAAGCTTTCTACATCCTGTAACCGGCTTGTTCCCGCATGCGAACCCGGGTGAACTGTTTGTATATATGGGAATCGCAGCAGGTATTACCAAACTGAATCTGCCATTAGGGGATTTGGCAGTTCGCTACTTTATCGTCGGTGTGATTGTCATTCTGATCAGAGGGGTACTGACAGAAAAAATCTATTTCAGACTTACTTCTAAATTTACAAAAGAGAAAGAGAATGCGGAGGAATAGGCTATGTACAGAAAGGTAAAAATCACAAAAGGAAGCAGCGGCTGGGGCGGACCACTGGTGCTGGAACCAAATGAAACCTGTAATAAGGTCTTATGTGTGACCGGTGGCGGTATTCATCCTGTGGCAGCTAAGATTGCGGAAATGACAGGAGCCGAAACAGTCGACGGCTTTAAGACAACCGTTCCGGATGAACAGGTACTGGTTGCTGTAGTGGATTGCGGGGGAACAGCACGCTGTGGCGTATATCCGAAAAAACGGATCAACACTGTCAACCTTGTACCGGTTGGGGCAGTGGGACCTTTGGCACAGTATATTACAGAGGATATTTATGTCTCGGACGTAAAGGAAGATACTATTGCATTTACGGATGAAGAAGTAAAGGTTGAAAAAGCAGTGGAAGAAACGAAAGAACCGGGAGCACCGAAAACGAAGGCACAGGCGAGAAAAGAGCTGGCTGAAGCAAATCAGGGGAAAAAGCCGGGGATCATTACCCGCATCGGTATCGGTGTGGGACAGGTGGTAAACAAATTCTTTGCCGCCGGACGTGAATCCATCGAAATGGTTATCAAAAACGTATTGCCGTTTATGGCATTTACATCCACGATACTTGGTATCATTCAGGTAAGCGGCCTGGGGAATATCATCGCAAATACGATTTCTCCATTATGCTCCACCATGCCGGGAATGATTGTGATCTCCCTGATCTGCGGTCTGCCATTCCTGTCACCGATTTTAGGACCGGGAGCGGTTATCGCTCAGGTGGTCGGAACCCTGCTTGGTGCGGAAATCGGTTTGGGAAATATACCTGCGCAGTATGCATTGCCGGCATTATTTGCTATCAATGCACAGGTTGGCGGCGATTTTGTACCGGTAGGCTTGTCCCTTGGTGAAGCGGAACCGGAAACGATTGAATTCGGTGTGCCGGCAGTCTTATATTCCCGTGTTATCACCGGACCTCTGGCTGTTATTATCGCATTCGTATTCAGCATTGGCATGTATTAAAAGGAGGCGTTATGAAATATAAGGCAACGATTACCGGACTAGGGGAATGTGCACTGGATTTTCTGGATGAATGCTGTAATTTCATTATCATCTTTAATGAGGATGCACCGCCAGAGCTGGCAGATATCTCAGTTTTGCATACGAAAAGTGAAGTTAAGGAGGATCCGAAAAAAGGGGATACCGTTCGGATCTGCGGTGCGGAATATACAATCGCCGATGTTGGCTGGGAGGCTTTAAATACCTTAAAGGAGCTTGGTCACTGTACGCTGTCCTTCAAGGGTCTGGATACAGTGGAACGCCCGGGTATTATTGAACTGATTGGAGAGCCGATCAAGGCAGAACAGCTGCTTGTCGGTGGAACAATAGAGATTGAATGATGAAATTGTAAAGGATTCAATGGTGTGAATAAAGCAGAAGAACAGGAATTACGCAATCAATTAATTAAGGATAGAAGTAAGAAAATAACAGGATCTAATAGATAGATGAGAAAAAAGGAGGAAAACTGTTATGTTAAACATGAACAAAAAACTGGAACAAAGAGAAAAGGAAGGGAAAATTATCAAATGCGGTATCGTTGGTGCCGGTCAGATGGGACGCGGTATGGTTACACAGATGGTGCTGATGAAGGGAATCACACCGGCTGTCGTATCTGATATCGACTTGGAGCTTGCTGTTCACGCATTCAAATATGCAGGGGTAAAGGATGCGGATATCGTTCGTACCAATGAGGTTGCGGAAGCTGATAAGGCAATGGATGAAGGGAAATATGTCGCAACTACAAATTCCAATCTGATTTCCCAGTGCCGCCCGGTAGAGGTCGCAATTGATGCGACAGGAGTTCCTGATGTAGGGGCAAAGGTCGCAACTGATGCAATTAACAATAAAAAGCATGTCGTCATGCTGAACGTGGAAACGGATGTAGTCATCGGACCTCTGCTTGATAAAATGGCAAAGGACAACGGCGTTATTTATACCGGAAGTGCAGGAGATGAACCTGGTGCTGTCATGGAGCTGTATGATTTTGCGACGGCAATGGGTCTGGAAGTTAAGGTTATGGGAAAAGGAAAGAATAACCGTATTGATAAAAACTGTAATCCGGATACGGTTCTGGAAGAGGCTACAAGAAGAAAGATGTCACCAAAGATGCTGTGCGCCTTTAAGGATGGTACAAAAACAATGGTGGAAATGACAGCGATGTCAAATGCGACCGGTCTGGTTCCGGATGTAATTGGCGGGCATGGTATTGCCAGTGATGTAAAGAGCCTGAATGAAACCTATAAACTGAAAGAGGATGGCGGTATTCTGAAGCAGCATGGTGTTGTGGAATATGTGAACGGAATTGCACCTGGTGTTTTTGTAACAGTTGCGACGGATAATGAAGAAATCGCATACCAGATGCAATATCATTCCATGGGACCTGGACCATTATGGACACTGTATCGTCCATACCACCTGTGCAATCTGGAAACTCCGTTAACAGCTGCCAAGGTTGTTATTGACGGGGAGCCTACCATCGTTCCGAAAAACGGTCTGGTTTCCGAATGTATTACTGTTGCGAAAATTGATCTGAAGGCGGGACAGACAATTGATGGTATCGGCGGGTATACCACCTATGGTTCCATCTGCAAGCATGAAGAGGCAAAGGAAAAAGGCTATGTGCCCTATGGTCTGGTCAATCATAAGGCAGTCATGAAGCGTGATGTAAAGAAGGGTGAACTGATCACATATGACGATATCGAGCTTGACACAACAACACTGATCTATAAGCTGCGTCAGGAACAGGATAAAATTTTCGGATAATTGTAGTATCTCACTGCTGATTTCTGCCTGACATACAAAGCTCTTATTTTGCAGGCGATTTATAACAACACATCCTCATGTACGGAATGTTTGTGAGTATCAATATAAGATTGTAGCTAAGCGGTAGTTCTGCTGTTTCTACAATCTTTTTTTGTTTACTGGTAGGCTTCCTGCATACCAAGGGGATAGAAACCGGTAGTTATTTTCAAGAAGGAAAAGGCTCTCAGACAGTTGTGGAAGCAAGTAAGATCAGGTCCTATCCTACCGGTCATGGACATCTGTTTTTTCTTGGAAGTCTGCTAGGGACAGCCCTTATTATCGCACTTGTTCAGATAAGAACATTGACGTCAATACATGATTGTGATACTCTTTTATTACGAAAGAAAACGTTTACAGAAAAGAGGAGCCTATGTGAAGAAAATCGTTGATGATGCCCGTCTGATTTATAAGTGCTGCTATCTGTATTATGTAGATGGCATGGGGCAAAGGGAGATTTGTGATGCAGTAGGAATTTCCCGTGCGACTGTTTCCCGCCTGTTGCGTGCCGGGAAGGAAACAGGTGTTGTGAAAATCGAACTGGAAAATCCGGATAGTGTTTTATACGGAGAGCTGGAGCGTAAAGTGGAGCAGCTGCTGGGACTGAAGGAAGTGCTTATCGTAGATGAGCTGGAGCTGGAAAGCAAGGCGGATCATCTGCAGCATGTATATGAAGAGGCACTGATGTATTTGTCCCGTATTATCAATAAAGGGGATACCATTGGTGTATCCATGGGAAAAACGCTGAGCAGTATCGTAAATGTAAAGAAAAGCGTAGATGAGGTGGATTGTACCTTTGTCCCGGTTGTAGGAGGAGTCGGTTCCCCTTATCAGATAGAGGAGGGGTACCATTCCAATGATATCGCGAAGGGCTTCGCCATGAAGTTTCATGGTAAGGCAATGCAGTTTTTTGCCCCGGCAATGTTTGATGATCCTAAGGTTATGCAGGGATTTTTGAAGGAGAAACCGGTTAGAGAAGTGGTATCGGTATTCAAAAAACTGAAGACTGTAATCATGGGAATCGGGACTACAACGGCAAAGGAACCGACACTTGTGAAATGCGGATATCTGACAAAAGAGGATTATGAGGAATTCAAACAGCAGGGTGCTGTTGGAGATATTCTTTTAAAGTATGTGGATGCAAACGGAAACAGCGATGCGTTTCGCTCCTTTAATGAACGTGTGATGGGGATGTCGGATGAAAAGCTGTTGAACGTGAAAAACCGCGTCGGGATAGCGGTTGGTGCAGATAAGGGGGAGGCAGTGTTAGGCGTTATACGCGCCAAAAAGGTGAACATTCTGCTTACGGATATCAGTTGTATACGAAGCATGATGTCCCTGCTGGGCGAAGAAATATGATTGCAATTGTGTTGAAAGGGGTATGGGAATGGATGCGTTTATCGATTTGACACAGGGGTTTTTGTCCATGTTTGAAACCGGGGGAGAAATTCTTTTGGGCTGGATGACAACGATTCTTCCGATGGTTGTCTGTTTAATGACGGCGGTGAGTGCGGTTGTGAAGCTGATTGGAGAAAGCCGTGTAGAAAGGATTACCAAATTTTTGACCCGCTGGCGCATTGCACGTTATACGCTTTTACCGCTGATGGCAATCTTATTTCTTGGAAATCCGCTCTGCTTCACATTTGGAAAATTTCTGGATGAGAAGTATAAGACAGCATACTATGATGCCTGTGTAAGCTTTCTGCATCCGGTTACGGGATTATTTCCTCATGCAAATGCTGCAGAGCTGTTTGTTTATATGGGAATCGCTTCGGGAATAACGCAACAGAAATTGTCGCTGTCCGCATTGGCAACCCGCTATTTTATGGCAGGACTTGTCATCATGGTACTGCGTGGTATCATAACGGAGCAGATATCCGTTTATTTGAATCAGAAAAAGGAAGGACAGAAGCCAACGGAGGAAGCGGTTGCGGAGGAAAAAAAGGATGCCTTGAAACAGCAGCAGGCAGTGCGTGTTACAAAAGGAAGCGCAGGATGGGGTGGACCGCTTCTTTTACAGGCAGATAAAAGGAAGCATGTCATTTTATGTGTAAGTGGAGGAGGCATCCATCCGATTGCGCAAAGGCTGGCAGAGGCATGTCAGTGTGATGTAATTGACGGATTTGCCGCAAGCTGTCCGGATGAGGAGATTCTGGCGGCTGTGATTGATTGTGGTGGAACGGCACGCTGTGGTATATATCCCAAAAAGGGAATCCCTACCATCAATGTGCTTCCTACGGGACAAAGCGGTCCGCTGGCACGTTTTATGAAGGAAGACAATTATGTTTCTGATGTAGGTGAGGCGAACATAGAAATCCTCAACAAAGATACAGCCCCCACTACCGATCCGATGCAGGAACCGGAGTCGAAGATTTCTGCACAGCCGGCTTCTCATAAAAATGCGCTTCTTCGTGTTGGCATGGGAATGAGCCGTGTTGTCAGTACGTGCTATGCGGCAGGGAAAGAAACCATTGAAATGGTGCTGCGCAATATCCTTCCTTTTATGGCATTTACAGCAACCCTGCTGGGTATGATTCAGGTGAGTGGTCTTGGCAATTTTATCGCAAATTCCATTGCACCCCTTTGTGCAACCCTTCCGGGAATGCTTCTGATTTCTCTGATCTGCTCCCTGCCGGTGGTATCTCCCATCCTGGGACCCGGTGCTGTCATTGCTCAGGTTGTGGGAGCGCTGCTGGGAACGCAGATTGCCCTTGGAAATATACCGGCGCAATATGCATTACCTGCATTATTTGCTATCAATGCACAGGCTGGCTGTGACTTCATACCGGTTGGATTATCGTTATGTCAGGCGAAAGCGGAAACGGTTGAGGCAGGTGTACCCGCCGTATTATACAGCCGTATGATCAGCGGACCTCTTGCTGTTTTTATAGCTTATTTCTTCAGTATCGGGATGTATTAGGAAAAGGAGCGAGTGATGATGAAATATGATACCAGAATTAGCGGATGGGGAGAATGTGCGCTTGAATTTTTAAATGAGGATTGCAATTTTCTGATCATTTTCAATGAAACGGCACCACAGGAGCTGGCGGATATCTCTGTATTGCATACCGTTGCCATGCTGCAGGAAGAACCCTGTGTCGGAGATACCGTGCAGATTTGTGATGTATCCTATACGATTACGGCAATTGGCTTTGAAGCACTGCATACATTAAAAGAGCTTGGACATTGCTGTTTATCCTTTTCCGGAAGTACACAGGCACTGCGTCCGGGGAATATAGAGCTGAAAGGACCTGTATTCACAGAGAATCACCTCTACAAAGGCGGACGGCTTCAAATCCTGTAAAAGATCATATTGAATTTCAAAGAGAGCGTGAACAACTGGTATATGTTCAGGCTCTTTTTCCATATGGGTTCGGACAAGGATATCAAATAGTCTGACAGCATTTGAGAAAACTCCTCATAGTAAAGAATACTTCGGATATACGGATTCAACTATGCTGTTAACTGTATGATATTATAGGAATGTGAGACTTTCACTGAACAGCATATAAAGGATACGAATGAAAGGCTGCTTCTTTCTGTTAAGTAGGAAACCATGATGGGCAGGATGTTGATTTTACTGTTTTCGAGCATTCAGATTCATCGAGTGAATCCCCTGTGTTTCTTCTGAATCAAACTGCATGGCTTCATTGCCTGAAAGCGCATGAATATATGCCAGCGTATCCCGCACATCGGCTTTTGTCAGCTGTAAGGTATGTCCTGCATAGAAGTGTGTAACAGGTAAGGTTAAGAAATATTCCAGTGTCTGCCTATACTCTGAAAGAGAGGATCCTTCTATTTGAATCAACGGCTTTTCCAGTGTATCTCCAACAAACAAAGCATTCAGCGTTTGATCATAGACACTGATTCCATCCAGGGTGTGTCCGGGTGTATAAAGCAGCTGAAGACCGTCTGCCATCTGTAACTGTTTTCCATCAAAGCAGTGATTTGGTAAAGTCAGCGTTTGTGTTCCTTGAAAATATTTCTTCTGTTCCTGCAGTTCTCTTATACCATGGCGCTGTATCATGGTTTTACAGAGCTGATGAGCATAGATTGGACAATGAGAAAAGCTGTAATTTCCCCATATATGATCAAAATGATAATGGGTGTTGATCACAACAAAATCTTTTCCCGGATAATCCGCTTTTATAATATCCATAAAGGTGGAACCGCAGAAGGTATCAATGATATAGACCTTATCATCTCTTTGAAGAGCATATACATAGGTTTTATAGGGGGTTAGTTCCATAAATTCATAGGCATACAGTGATGGATGTATCATATGTTTTCTCATATACGGTGCCTCCTGTTTCTTTCGTACCATCTTTTTTTCATGTGGCATTGTTTTCTTGTATTTAAACCGGTATGTGATCATTTCACAGTGCTGCGATCAGTAAGCAGGCAGAATACTAGCTGTTTGAAAAAAGAAGCCATTCTATGGTTTATAGAATAAGACTTCTCATGTTTTTTTATGTATTTTGTTCCTCATGAAGCAGATGGATCTGTTTCAAATCACGCTGTGTGGTAACTTTTATATTGTCATAGCTTCCTTCTACAACCTTTATTTTTGTATCTGAGAACAATTCTGCAAGCATAGCATCATCACTTGCGACAATCTCCGGATGCTTTTTTGCTTCTTCATGACATTTTTTGATCAGCTCCGTGCGAAATGCCTGCGGTGTCTGCGCACTCATATAATTGGAACGCTCCGGTGTATGAACGACATAGCCGCCCTTCACTTCCTTAATGGTATCGATCAGCGGTACCATCAGTAATGCGGCATCCTCTGTTTTCAATGCAGCCTTTAAAGCTTCCAGATGCTTCGTTGTCAGAAACGGTCGGACACCATCGTGAATCATGACGAATTCGGTATCTACTTCCTGCAGACCGAGATATCCGCTTTCCTGTCTGGTTGCCCCACCAGGTACATAAACGATCTTCTCACTTTGAATAATTTTTTCAAATTCCTCCTGTTCATGTGGAGAGATCGACATGATGATTTTCGCACAATCTGCGTCTTCCAGAAACGGTTTCAGAGTCTGTGTGATGATTGGAGCATTTCCGATTTTGTAAAATACCTTGTTATAGGTCAGGCCGGTCCGCGTACCTTTTCCGGCCGCAACAATAATTACACTATAGTTCATGGCAACATCATATCATATATGGAAAAAAAGTAAATATAAGTCAATGGAGAAAAAGAGAAAACAGACCAGCAAAGGAAGTGCAGGGTACTTGTGTGTGCGAATGTTAGAGTGTTCTCTACCTAATAAGGTTTTTTTTGAATACTGTTACAGAACATATCCATTTGGTAAATTCTCTTTAGCTTCCTACATCCAGCGATATGATGCAATATAGATCAAATCGATGTATCGTATTTTTTTCCTTGTATAACAAATATAAAACACCATCTTGGCTAAATGACCAAAATGGTATTACGTTACGCTATTTTCTTTTGAAAAAACCATCTTTTTGTAAATCAAGCTTGTTCTCATACAACATATCGAAAATATCTTGACCAGGAACACGTTCTAACTGATATCCACTTTCGCTATATATTTGAAAACATTTTTGATTTCTATGCAAAGCCATCCACGAATCAAAAAATACTTGTGCATATTCCTTACTCATATGCAAATAGTTTTTTGCCAGATAAAATGAAGCTAATGCACTAACACAGTCAATGCTTTGGTTTGACATTACGGAACGTGCTTTGCGGTCGTCAGAACAGAAAATATACAATTCCATAATACTCACTTCCGAATATGTCAATTTACTTCTTATATTATTAAACATTTACTTCCGGTATTGCTGCTGTTTTACTTCAGAGGATACTTTGAAGTAACATCCTACGAACAGGTTTGTTACCTAAGTGCTGCATAGAACCTCCACATCACGCATACATACTCATACAAACAACAATAAGCCCCATTTACGGGACTTATGTGAGTGTATAAGTGTAAGTAAGCAAAGAAATAACTGTTTGTTATCGCTTTGTGAAACTGTCCGCAATATGGGTTAACGGATCCAGTGTGACCGTTTTAACGCCTGCCTCCTGAATTGCCAGAAGTTCTTCCTCAGGCGCAAGATGATCAGTGATCAGATAATCGAATGACTGAATCATTCCGCTGATGAAACTGTGGTTGGTTCCGATTTTTGTATGGTCAGCCAGAATAAAGGTTTCACCGATACACCGGGTGATCATGACCTCATTGATAGCAACCTCCTGCAGGATCGCTGTGGTCATACCACTGGCAACACTGAATCCGCTGCAGCCGAGAAAGGCTTTTGTTGCTGATACCTTGTTCAGATTATTCAATGCAAAATCACCGACCATGCTTTCTTTCGGAATGCGCAGCTCACCACCGCTCAGACAGATGCTGACCATGGGGTCATGGTCCATGAATATCGCTTTGCCGTTGTTGGTGATAACGGTGACACGCTTGTTCTTGATATACTTCAGCACAAGCAGTGCAGTTGAGCTTGTATTGATAAATATCGTATCACCTTCCTGTACATACTGTGCGGCATATTTTGCGATGGCATGCTTGTACTGTTCGTTAGAGAGCTGTGGGTCATCGTTTTCCACAAAATGCTGAATCAGCTTGGCACCGCCGTAATAGCGCTCCACTGCCCCCATTTCCTCCCAGAACTGCAGATCACGCCGTATGGTCAGCGGTGATACCTGCAGCTCCTCTGCCAGATCCTCGACCGCAGCCCTTCCCTGACTCTGAATCTTCTGCATGATTTTATTGCGTCGTGCATCCACGACTGCCTTATTCATTTTCATATTGTATCCCCTGTTTCATTTCACAAACGATGGAAGCAGGCACCTGCCTCCCTGCTGCTGGACAGCTGTTTCCCTGTTTCCATAGCCTTTGTAAACATTATAACTGCATTTTCCTTATCATTCAATTCTTTGTAAACTTTTCCAAATTCCGTATAATACTGCGCCATTTCCCGATTGTTCATATATCTGGTATCAATCTGCTTGAACTTTGCCAGACTTTTCTTATAATCCTTCATACAGGAAAGATACACTGCCTCGATAAACTCCCAGTTATACAGAGGAGAGACCTTGCTGCCCTTGATTTTGGTATCCTTCAGCTTCATGACCTCCGGATACCAGTGCTTTACCTTTGTTCGGTTCCCCAGCTTATAATAGGAATAAAAATAGGTATAATTGCGAATCAGCAGATAATCAAGGGAGGAGCGAAAGGTTTTCTCATTGCTTTCCAATAGCTCGATGCAGGTCTGTGGTTTTCCAATATCCTGATAATACAGAGTATCAAAGATCAGCTGCGTTGTCCGGTAGCTTTTCATGAAATCCCGCTTTTTTAATATGTTATAATAGTGTTTCGCAAGACCTGCGTCACAATCCATATTCAGTGCCGTAATCATTTTCTGATATAGAATCCGCAGATATTCCGCCCAGAGTGCTACCCCCATAAAGATGATCAGAAGCAGACCATAGCATATCTTGCCTTCCGGGCTTGGTTCCTGAAGCAGCTTATATAAGGTATATATTGTGAAGAATGCATAGATGGCAATGGTGATGATACGGCGTGTTGTTTCACTGAACGTGAGTCTTGATAATCCTTTTTTCATATGTCTGCACCTCTTTTACAAATACATTATATGTTCTTTATGAATGGTTGTCAATCATATAATTCATAAAATAATTCATTTATTCATGGTTATATGAATTGTAATCGCACACATTTCTCAAATTGTTCATATATTTTATGAACTGTTCATTTAAAACTATTGCCAATTGTTCATGAAATGTTTATCATATGGGTGTACAAAAACAAGCGGCGCGCTCAATTAAGAAACTGGAGGAATATGCAATGAGTCAAGTAGATGAAATTACCAGAGAATCCTGGATTCTGGGAGCTTTTCCGGAATGGGGAACCTGGCTGAATGAGGAAATTGATCAGGAGGTCGTAGAAAAAGGTACCTTCGCCATGTGGTGGATCGGCTGTACCGGCTTATGGATCAAGACAGAGAACAATACCAACATTTCCATTGATTTATGGTTTGGTAATGGAAAGCGTACAAAGAAAAACAAAGAGATGGCGAAATTCCATCAGATGCGCAATATGACCGGAGGGAGAATGACACAGCCGAATCTGCGTGCTGCGCCAATCGTATATGATCCCTTCGCTGTGACACAGGTGGATGCTGTATTATCCACTCATTATCATAACGATCATATCGATCCGTTCTATGCAGCAGCTGTCTTGAAGAACTGTGATGCTGCCGTACCGTTTATCGGTCCGCAAAAGAGTGTGGAAAAATGGCTGAGCTACGGCGTACCGAAAGAGCGCTGTCAGGTTGTAAAGCCGGGGGATGTGGTGAAAATCAAGGATACACTGATCATTGTTGTGGACAGCTTTGATCGTACCTGTCTTGTTACCAATGATGAGGACGTACGCGGTAAGTGTCCAACCGATATGGATGAAAAAGCCGTCAACTATATTATAAAGACACCAGCCGGAAGTGTTTATCACAGTGGAGATTCTCATTACTCCACCTATTATGCAAAGCACGGCAAGGACTACGATATTGATGTTGCATTAGGCTCCTATGGGGAAAATCCGGCAGGAAATCAGGATAAAATGACAAGCGTGGATATCCTGCGTATGGCGGAAGCACTGAACTGCAAGGTCGTTATTCCATTCCATTACGATGTATGGACAAACTTCAAGGCAGACCCGCAGGAAATCAATATGCTGTATGAATACAAAAAGGATGTTCTGGATTATAAATTCCATCCGTTTATCTGGGATGTCGGTGGAAAATATGTGTGGCCGACAGATCAGAACAAGCGCCAGTTCCATTACCGCAGAGGCTTTGAGGACTGCTTTACGGATGAACCGAATGTTCCGTTCCGTTCCATATTATAGGAGGTAAAGCGCATGCTGAAGGAAATCATTGGGAAAGGCTACTATTCCTTTGAACAGCACTTTGATGACTGGCAGGAGGCAATCCGTGCCGGTTATCGTACGCTGCTGGAAGCGGGAGTTGTAGAAGATATCTATGTGCAGGCAGTTATTGACTGTGTAAATAAATACGGTCCCTATATCGTTATCGTACCGGATATCGCCATGCCGCATTCCACAGAAGGGGCAAAGGGGTGCCATGGCACTGCCATCTCCTTTATGAAGGTGGAAGAGCCTGTGGATTTTGATAAACAGGACCCTGACAAAAAAGCAAGACTGTTTTTCTCCCTTGCCGCTGTCGATCATGAGCAGCACCTGCATAATATTCAGGAGCTCATGGATGCCTTGATGAACGAGGAGCTCGTCAATGCATTACTGGAAGCGCATACAGTTGAGGAACTGCAGCAGGCAGCACAAACATACGAAGCATAAACCAATATAAAGAGAGGGAAAACTTTATGGATTTTTTAATGAGTATCTGGAGTTTCTTCGCAACAAATATTCTGACACAGCCGGCGTATTTCATCGGGCTCATGGTTCTGGTCGGATATCTGCTGCTTAAGAAACCGTTATATGAAGCATTCGCAGGCTTTATCAAGGCAACCGTCGGGTATATGATTCTGGCAGTCGGATCCGGCGGACTGGTCAATAACTTCCGTCCGATTCTGGTCGGATTGAAGGACCGCTTCAATCTAGATGCGATGGTCATTGACCCGTATTTCGGACAAAATGCAGTTACAGCAGGGCTTGGGGAACGCTTTGGCAGAACCTTTTCACAGGTCATGCTGCTGCTGTTGATTGCGTTTATCATGAATTTACTGCTTGTTCGTTTAAAGAAATGGACAAAAATGCGTGCTGTATTCACGACAGGACATGTACAGATGCAGCAGGCTTCCACCGCTTTCTGGCTGATTCTGTTCTGCTTTCCAACACTGGGAGATACACCGATTCTGATCCTCATGGGTCTGATTCTGGGCCTGTACTGGGCAGTCGGCTCCAATCTTACCGTTGAAATCACGCAGGAGCTTACCGAGGGCGGAGGCTTTGCCATCGCTCACCAGCAGATGTTCGGTATTGCAATCTTTGCGAAGCTGGCAGATAAGCTGAAGGGGAAATCCACCAAGCGTCTGGATGATCTGAAATTCCCGGGCTTCCTGTCCATCTTTAATGAAAATATGGTGGCAACCTCCATTCTGATGTTCCTGTTCTTCGGAGCGATCCTGCTCGTGCTTGGCAAGGATTATCTGGTCAGCATGGAGTTCATGAAGGCCGCTGATAATTTCTTCTTCTACATTATGACCACGGCATTGAACTTCGCTGTCTATCTGGCAATCCTGCAGCTTGGTGTACGTACCTTTGTTACCGAGCTGACAAATTCCTTCCAGGGTATTTCCAACACCTTCCTGCCTGGTGCAGTTCCGGGCATCGACTGTGCAGCGGTATTCGGCTTTGGAAGCGCCAATGCAGTTACGGTCGGCTTCTTGATGGGAGCGCTTGGTCAGTTCCTTGCCATCATGATTCTGCTGCTGATGAAGAGTCCGACACTGGTTATCGCAGGGTTTGTACCGGTCTTCTTTGACAATGCGGTAATCGCAATCTATGCGGATAACCGAGGCGGTATCAAGGCAGCTATGCTGTTCCCGTTTATCTCCGGTCTGATTCAGGTATTTGGCTCAGCTCTGATTGCCGGAGGTGTCGGTCTTGCGGCATATGGCGGTTATCTTGGAATGTTTGACTGGGCAACCGTATGGCCGTTATTCACCGTCATCATGAAATTCCTCGGATACTTCGGTGTCGCGATCGTTGTATTGATTCTGCTTGCAATTCCACAGCTTCAATATCGCAAGCATCCGGATACGTACTTCCTGATTACAGAGGATTATGATGAATATCTGGAAAAAATGAAAGAAAAAGAAGCGCAAAAGGCGTAAAATAGAAGTGACATAATCAATAAAGGAGAGATAACAATGGCTGGAAAACTGAAACTGCTGGTCTGCTGTGGAAATGGTGCAGGCACAAGTATGATGATCAAATTAAACGTTGAAAAGGTAACGAAGAAGATGGGGCTGGGTATCCAGGAAATCCGTCACTGTGCGGTATCCGAAGGAAAATCTGCCGCAGGCCAGTATGATATCGTTCTGTGCTCCAAAAACTTTGTAAGCATGTTTGCGGATGCGGAAAAACGTGGCACAAAAATTGTCGGACTGAAAAATGTAATGTCCGCAAAAGAGATTGAAGAAGGGCTGGCAGCCGCTATAAATAAGTAAAAAAGAATAAGCTGCCCAGTGCAGCTTTTCTTATACGCAAAATTCGTGAATTTAACGAAAAATCTATAAAATTAACGATAAAACGTTCTATATGAACATACAGAAATGAGGGCTTTGACAATGAAAATCACAAAGAGAAAACTGGATGAAATCCGGCGCTGTTACTGTGCTGCCAGCATCCATATGAATCATGAGAATCACATTATCTATGCCAGTGAGGATCCGGATGTGATGTGTGAAATGTTTTCGGGAAAGAGCTTTGAGCATAAGGAGACGATCTGGAAAAAGGCCGGGGGCTGCATGTCCATCATTCCGATTCCCAATCGGGAGGGGGAGTTTCTGGCAGTGCAGGAATTTTACCTCAAGGTATCCCCATCTCTCTCCAAAATCGTGTGGGGGAAATATACAGAGGGCGGCTTTGTTATAAAGGATGTATTACAGCTGCCGTATATTCACCGCTTTGATATCTATCATAAAAACGGAGTGAATTATTTTATCGGTGCCACCATAGCGACTGCAAAGCAGAACAAAGAGGACTGGAGTGTTCCCGGACGCATCTATGTCGGTGAGCTTCCTGAGGATTTGAACGAGGGTATACAGATTGAGGTCCTGATGGACGGGCTGTATCGCAATCACGGCTATTATCGGGATGCACAGCATACCTGCGGATATTTCGGAAGTGATCAGGGAATCGTTAAGGTCGCACCGCCTGCGCACAGAGGCGGACAGTGGCAGGTGGAATACGTGCTGAGCGGTACCATTGGTGAGATTGCTGTGCTGGATATTGATGGAGACGGGGAGCAGGAGATTATGACGATTGAGCCGTTCCATGGAACAGAGATCCATATTTATAAGAAGCTGGAGGGAAGCTATCAGCGGGTATATACGTATGAGAATGAGATTGACTTTGCCCATACGCTGGTGGGAGGCACCCTGCGTGGCGTACCGACCTTTCTGGCAGGTGTGCGTCGAAGGGATGCGGAGCTGTTTTATGTGCAGTATAAGGACGGCGCCTTTGTGACGAAAGAAATCGATCGTGGCGTGGGTCCGGCAAATCTGTGTCTGGTTAATGAAGAGGACCGCGATCTGATCGTTGCCGCCAATCATACGGCGAATGAGGCAGCGGTCTATATCGTAGAGGACTAGGAGGTATACGATGCTGGAAGAACTGAAAAAGAGGGTACTGGAGGCAAATCTGCTGCTTCCCAAGCATGGACTGATTACCTTTACGTGGGGAAATGTATCGGGAATCGACCGTGAGCAGGGCATGATTGCGATCAAGCCAAGTGGTGTGGAGTATGATGACATGAGTGCTGAGGATATCGTTTTATGTGATTTGGAAGGAAATGTGGTGGAGGGAAAGCTAAAGCCGAGCAGTGATCTGATGACACATCTTGAGTTTTATAAGAACTTCCCAGATATCGGAGGAGCTGTGCATACGCATTCCCGCTGGGCTACGGCATTTGCACAGGCAGGTAAAGCGATCCCTGCGCTGGGAACGACGCAGGCGGATTATTTTTATGGAGATATCCCCTGTACAAGACAAATGAGTGAGGCGGAAATCCATGGAGAATATGAGCTGGAAACCGGACATGTAATCGTGGAGACCTTCAAGCAGAAAAATATTGATCCAAACAGTATGCCGGGGGTGCTGGTACACAGCCATGGACCGTTCAGCTGGGGAAAGGATCCGTTTGAGGCAGTGCATAATGCCGTTGTGATGGAGGAGTGCGCCGCTATGGCATTTGTGAGTGTGATGCTGCAAAATGGAAGTGCACAGCCGATGCAGCAGGTATTGCTGGATAAGCACTTCAAGCGCAAGCATGGTCCCAATGCCTACTATGGACAGGGGAGCTCCTCATGAGAGCATATGAGCTGGGACAGTATGAGAAATCTATGCCAAATACCCTGACATGGAAGGAAAAACTGCAGCTATGCAGAGAATTCGGCTTTGATTATCTTGAAATGAGTGTCGACGAGAGCGACGAAAAGCTTGCACGGCTGCAATATACCAAGGAAGAACGCGGGGCTATTGTGCGGGCCATGGAGGAAACCGGTGTGCGGATTCATTCCATGTGTCTGAGTGGACACCGTAAGTATCCTCTGGGACACCCGGATGAACATATACAAAAAAAGGCTCTTCAAATCATGGAGGCTGCTGTACAGCTGGCAGACGATTTGGGAATCCGTATCATACAGTTGGCAGGCTATGATGTATACTATGAAGAGGGCAACGAACAGACAAAGCAGAATTTCATCCGCAACCTGAGACATTGTGTGGAGCTGGCAGCGAAAAAGGGAATCCTGCTGGGCTTTGAGACGATGGAAACACCGTTTATGGATACGGTGGAAAAAAGCATGCACTATGTTCAACAGGCTGCTTCTCCATATCTTGGCGTATATCCGGATATGGGAAATTTGAAAAATGCGAGTCTGCTTTACGGGAAGGATGTAAACGAAGATATCCGGACGGGAAAGGGTCATATCGTGGCGGCACATTTAAAGGAAACTATTCCCGGTCATTATCGTGAAATACCGTTTGGCAGTGGTCATACGGAGTTTGTGGAAAACATAAGAGAGCTGAAGCAGCAGGGTGTACGGATGTTTGTAGGGGAATTTTGGTACACGGGAAATTCAGATTGGCAAAAGGTATGCACGCATGCCTCTGCCTTCCTGCGTGATAAGCTGGATCAGGTCTTTGTATGAGCAGCTTTGCAGATCTTCGGCTGATTGTTGCCGATTTGGATGGCACACTGCTGGATGATGAAAAGCAGTTGGATGCCGGAATCGTTGATGTGATAAAGGAATTGGAGAAACGCGATATCATGTTCACACTGGCAAGCGGGCGCAATATTCATATTATGCAGCCATATCTGAAGGAGCTGTCCCTGCAGCTTCCCTTTATCGCAAATAATGGGGCGAATATGTTTCAGGGAGATGCCTGCATCTATGAGAAAAGCATGGAATCTGAAGAGCTGGCATTTGCTTTTCAGCAGCTGCAGCAACAGGATATTCCATGTATTGCTTACACAGACGATGTTGTTTTTACAACCACACTGCAGGATGCGCGGCTCCAGTTCTTTCTGAACCGGCTGCGTGGAAAAACAAGGATGAAGCAGGCAGTCGATTATCGGGATATGCTGGGGCATGCTATCTTCAAGGTGGTTATGGTCGCAAAGAATGCGAATGTGATGGAGCCTGTTTTGCATACGATCAATGCGCATTGTGAAAGCCTGCATGCTGTACGCAGTGAGGATGATGTATACACGATCACGCATGTGGATGCGACAAAGGGAAAGACGCTGGTACGACTGATGGAGCTGCTGCATGTACAGCCGAAGCAGACGATGGTGTTTGGTGATAACTTCAATGATGCGACAATGTTTTCCACAGCCGGAATCAGTGTTTGTATGGAAAATGGTCAGTCAGAGGTAAAGGAAATGGCGGATTATATCGCAAAGCCGAATACGGAGCAGGGAGTCAGTCGGTTTTTGAAGGAATATGTGTTAAGGTAGGAAATATTGAATCTGATAAAAAGGTTCGCAGGATAAAATTATCGTGCGAACCTTTTTGTGTCTTATATACTTGTGAAGAATTTGGGTATTAGGAATTGAAAACTGGTTTTAGCAATGGTGATTTGAATCTGTTTCCCTAGCAGGCTGTATTGCGGAATATATAATTCAAATGAAATATGAATTGTTCATCACAGAGTATTTTAAAGAAGACCTTAAAGAATTAAAATAATGGATTTCATTGACGAGCTGACGCTGATATATTACAGTCTTGAAAAAAATCTCTTTCAAGACTCAATCATACTTCAAAGGGGCCATATAATGTGTGCCTTTTTTTTGTATGACAATTAACACGTTGTTACTAAAAATTTATGATGCTCCATGACCTTTATTTTGTAATGTATTACATCATTGTGCATAGTAATCAATAATTTAATAAAAAAGAATTGACAAAATACATCATAACGTTATAATGAAAGTATAAAGAATATAACGTTATAACCAATGCAGTGATTAAAGACGTGTTTGATTCAAACAAAGGTACATTGGCAATGCGTAGCTCTATGCTTCTAATAAATGGCAGGTAGAAATGGAAAGGAAATATGGATATGAAAAATAAGGTTTGGTATTACTTGGGACAGGGAATGGCATCCTTCGGTATTCAGGATACATGGATTGAAGAGGAAAAGATGCAGCCAAAGCCGGATGAGGTATTGGCCCGGATTGATGCTGTAGCGATTTGTGCATCCGATATCAAAATGATTCGCATGGGAAATAAATATCCGTTATTCAAGGATAGAAATTTTCAGGAAAACCCAGCAATTCTGGGACATGAGCTGTCTTTAACTATTGTACAGGCAGGCGCAAATTTGAAAAATGACTGGAGGCCGGGAATGCGTGTTGGCATTCAGCCGGATGTATATAAGGAACAGCTTCGCTACTGTATTGGAGTGAATGTAGAAGGCGGTATGCAAACGTATATGCTGCTGCACGAATCTGTTTTTAACTCTGATCATGGTGTTACGATTTTTCCCGTAAAGGAATCTATCAGCTACGCCTCCATTGCACAGCTTGAGCCGAATGCCTGTGTGGAAGCCATTTATCGTCCGTTTGCACGAGAGCACTTCGCTGCAGATAAAGGTCTGTTGATTTATGCGGCAGATGATATGAACTACTATGATCTGGATATGGATTTATGGCATAAGCGTATCTGCCTGTGTACAAATACTGCAAATAAGCTGGAGATAGCCTGTGCGTTAGAAACAAACTCTTTGCAGGAGGCAAAAGCATTCTTCAGCGGTGGTTTTGAGGATGTGTTGATTTTGGGGAATCCATCCACCGAGATTCTGGAAGAAATCATTGCACATTTATGTAATGATGCAGTGTTCTGCTGGCTGGCGGATAAAAGCAGCAACCAGATGGTATCCTGCGATATTGCGCAAATCCATTACAGCAGAATCAGCTTTTTAGGAACAATGACAAAACGACTGTCAAAGGCTTTTGAGAAAGAACGACTCGCCCATGAGTTGAAACCTGAAGGCTCACTACTCGTTATGGGGGGAGCCGGTGCTATGGGGCGTATCCACACCTTGAGGGCTCTGATGAAAAGTGATGGACCATCATTGATTGCAGTGACTGCAAGAGGGCGTGCAAGACTTGAGGTACTTTTGGATGATTTTTCGGATATAGCGTACCGAAATGGTAAAAAACTGCTTGGTATAGCAACGGATGAATCGGATTGGAAAATAAAGCTTCAACAGGCAGCTCCCGCTGGTTTCGATGATGTTGTAATCAGTGCGCCGGGTACTGACCCGATTGAAAAAGGGCTCTGCTTTCTAAAAAAGAACGGCAAGCTGTATCTGTTCTCCGGTACCAGCTACGGCAATTTTACAGAACTGCCGCTGGGAGCGGTAGTGACGCATGGAGCCAGAATACTGGCAAGCAGTGGGTCTACTGTTCAGGATGAGCTTGCAGTACTGAAGCGTGTTGAGAATAAATCTATAAATCCGGATTGCAACGTGGTGGCTGTGGCAGGAATGAATGCGGTTAAGGAAGCGCTCATTCAGGTAGCACAGGGGATATATCCCGGTAAGGTCATCCTATATCCTCAGCTGGAGCATTTGCCGCTTATTGCTTTATCTCAGCTGGATCGTATAGATGAAAAGCTGGCAGCCTATGTAGCAAGCTACGGCTGGGATCGTACTGCGGAAAAGTTGTTGTATTATGCATTTGGGCAATCTGATTGTCTGTCAACAGAAGAGAAGGGAGAATGAAATGAAAGAAAATATGGTTGTACATTTTGGGGCAGGTGCATTAGGCAGAGGACTGGTCGTACCGCTTCTGAGTGAAAGCGGGAAACAGGTCGTACTGGCAGAAACAAATGAAACGCTTCTGACGCAATTCAATCAAAATAATGGATATACACTTCATATTCGTGATGAGGAGTCCAGAGATGTATTTATCAGGATTCTGGATGCCTGTTCTCCCGTGAAGGAGAAAAACAAACTTCTGGAATGGCTGCGGAAGGCGGCAACTGTAACTACATCTGTTCGCAGAGAAAATCTGAAATATGTTGCTCCTGTTATATGTGAAGCATGGGGAAATCAAAACAACAAGCAACGTTGTGTGATCTGCTGTGAAAATGTAGAGGGGGTTGGCTCTTACTTCAGGGAATTATTGTTATCCTTCGCCAGGAATGATGATGAAAGATGTCGCTTGAATGAGGTTCAGATACCGGATACGATTGTCGATCGAATCTGTGCAGCAGACCAAAACTTTGAAGTCACTACCGAAACCTTTCATGAATGCAGTGTTGATAAACATGTTACTGCGGATACCAGAATAGCTTTGATTGATAGTACGGACAATATCAGAGGACATTTTTATCGTAAACGTTATCTTCTCAATTCTTATGCGGATGCCATTTCCTTTCTCGCACTGGCAAAGGGAAAAACATATCTGTATGAAGCGGCTCAGGATGAAGCCATACAAAAGGAGGTGCTACCTTATATGAAGCTGCTGATGAAGCTGCTTCATCAAACCTATGGCATCGAGCCAGAAGAATCTGATATGTGGTTTAATCGCTATCAGCAACGGCTTTCAAATCCAAGTATACCAAGAGATTTGCACTCTGTCGCAAGAAACCTATGGACAAAGCTTACTATCGAGGAGCGTTTTGTACAGCCGCTGTTACAGCTTCGGAAGAATGGCACGAATATTGATGAAGGTATACAGTTTTTGAATCATTTGATATGTTCAGAGAATATGCTGAGAAAGCATCCGCTGTCACAGCAGGAATTATTGGCAGGTCTACATGAATTATGGGGTAATCATGAGGGAGGAATGCAGTTGTATGAAGCGTTGAAACAAACGCAAATTCAAGTGAGGTAATCATATGAAAGAAACCATTGAAAGAAAAAATATCATCATCACGAAGAACATTCAAAACAAAGAACAGCTATTTCACTATCTTGCGGAATACATGGTATCTCAAAAGGAAATTGACGCTAAGCATCAGGAGGCATTTGAACAGGCACTGTGGTCAAGGGAACAGCTGTCTGTAACCGGAGTGGGAAACGATGTTGCTATTCCTCATGTACAAAAGGAATTTATCACCCGACCAATTGTAGTATTTTTAAAATCAGAAACACCGATTGCATATGAAAGCATAGAGGGAGACAGCGTGAGGCTAATATTTATGATAGCCGTACCTGAACATGCAAGTGCAAAGCACCTGAATTTTCTGGCAGAGCTGAGCCGAAAGCTGATGGATGACGATTTCCGAAAACATCTGCTTGAAGCCTCCGATGTAGATGCATTGTATCATATAATATCCGAGTGGAAAGAGAAAGGGATAACGAAAATGGAGAGTAAAGGAAAGCTGCTGGCTGTAACAGCATGTCCGACAGGAATTGCACATACCTACATGGCTGCAGAAAATATAGAAAAAGCTGCTAAAGCGATGCATTATGAAATTAAAGTAGAAACAAACGGTTCTTCCGGGGCAGAGAATGTGCTTACGCAGAAGGAAATACAAGAGGCTGATGCTATTTTGATTGCCGCGGATACTAAGGTTGCTATGACACGTTTTCACGGAAAACGTGTTTATCAAACAACTGTTTCACAGGGAATCAAGGAACCGGAAGCAATGATCGCACAGGCTTTGAAGGCACCGTTGTTTGAAGCGGAAAAAGAAGAAGCGGTCAATATCCAGGGTGGAGCACATGGCATTTATACGCATTTGATGAGTGGTGTATCCAACATGATTCCTCTTGTTGTTGGAGGCGGTATTCTGATTGCTATCTCTTTTCTGTGGGGCATAAACTCCGCTTCTGCAGATAGTGAGCAATTTAATCAGCTTGCGGCCTGGATCAAGCAGGTTGGAGATGCGGCATTTGGCCTGATGCTTCCTATACTCGCTGGCTATATTTCTTACAGTATTGCAGATCGTCCCGGATTGGCTCCAGGTCTTGTAGGCGGTATGCTTGCATATAACGGAGGCAGTGGATTTCTTGGCGCTCTGGTGTCCGGATTTCTTGCCGGTTATGTTGTATTGGGCTTGAAAAAGCTTTTAAAGCCATTACCAAAATCATTGGATGGTATAAAGCCGGTTCTCCTGTATCCGCTCATTAGTGTATTTGTCGTTGGAATGTTGATTGTTGTATGTCTGAATCCTGTTATGAGTGAAGTGAATGTACTGATTACAAATTTCTTGAATGGCTTAGGCGGAACGAATAAAATACTGCTCGGGCTTGTTCTTGGAATGATGATGGCTGCTGATCTTGGCGGGCCAATTAACAAGGCAGCTTATGCGTTTAGCATTGCTATGCTGGAGGCAGGAAATACGGAAATTATGGGTGCTGTCATGACCAGCGGCATGGTGCCGGCAGTCGGTGTAGCTCTGGCAGCGACAATATTCAAGAAGAAATTCAATGCGGAGCAGCGCGATGCCGCAAAGGCTAATTACATTATGGGACTGTCCTTCATTTGTGAAGGCGCAATACCATATGCAGCCGCCGATCCGAAGGTTATCATACCTTCTATTATCACCGGAGCGGGAATAACTGGGGCGCTGTCCATGCTGTTCAATGTCGGAGTGCCTGCTCCTCATGGCGGCATCTTCGTTACACCAGTCGTATCAAATGTGTTTATGTTCTTCCTTGCTATTCTGATTGGAACTGTGGTTACAGCAGCGATGATTGGCTTTTTGAAAAAAGATTTACCGGAAAATCAGCGATAATATGTTTCGCTTGGGATATTGAAATGATATAATGATATACAGGTGGTGGTATCATGGAAAAAATTAAATTGAACCAAGATGCTGGATCAATGCCTCTGTATAGTCAGATTAAACAAATAATCCTGAATGATATTAAAAACGGGGTATATCGGCTCAATGAAACGATACCTACAGAAAAGCAGCTTCAGGAAATTTTCGGTGTCAGCCGTATGACAATACGCCTTGCTATAGATGCATTGGTTGCAGAGGGGTATGTTGTGAAGGAACGCTCAAAGGGAACAAGAGTGATTTATCCAAAAATTACGGAGAGTCTGAATGAGGTTACGAATTTTTCACAGGAAATGCGAAATAAAGGTATTCAATACAACATTCATTCTGTGGAAGTGACGATTGTCAAGGCTGGAGAGGATATCGCTAATGCACTGCAAATTGAGGAAGGCGTGAATGTTTTAAGACTGCATCGTGTGTATTATGTAAATCAGGAGCCGCTATGCTCCATAACTTCTTATCTTCCTGCAGCTTTGAATCTGTCTGTCGACGAGAATGTATATCGATCTTCTTTATATGAATATCTTGAACGTGAAAAAGGTATTCGTATCACAAGCGTGTATGAGGATATTGAGGTTGGCTATGCACATGCTCCTATCAGTAGTGAACTGCAGGTCGCAGAGCACACGGCATTGCTGCTGAGAACGAGAACTTCTCTGGATCAGAGCGGAAAACCTGTAGAATATGTTCGCTCCTATTACCGTGCAGAAAAATATAAATACTCACTCACGTTTGGTAAAGCATAGATATACAAAGCACATGTTTCTATGTGAATCTTTGTGAAATTTCAAAAAAATCTTCTGTTCTGCAACAAAGTGTGTTATGATGAGGTTGCTTAAATTCAAGGCTAACGCGATACTTAGGGATGAACAATAAGTATCGCTTTTTCATGCCTGATAGAAAGAAGAGAACATGAAATTTCAAACATTACATATAACAGAGCCTATTTTAAAGGCTGTTAAAGAACAGGGATATGTTGATCCCACACCAATTCAGGAACAGGCGATACCCTACGCTTTGCAGGGTCGTGACATTCTCGGCTGTGCACAGACCGGTACCGGAAAAACAGCAGCATTTTCCATTCCGACAATTCAATTGTTAAAGAAGCATTATAAACAAAGCATCCGCTCCCTAATCGTAACACCGACCAGAGAGCTTGCCATACAGATTCAGGAAAACATCACAGCGTATGCCCAATATACAACAATACGCAGTGCCGTCATCTTTGGCGGTGTACCGCAGAAGCCGCAGGAACGTATTTTGAAGGCCGGAGTGGATATTCTGGTCGCAACACCCGGTCGATTGAATGATCTGATTCAACAGGGCATAATTGACATCAGCCATATTGAAATCTTCATACTGGATGAAGCAGACCGTATGCTGGATATGGGATTTCTTCCGGATGTAAAGCGGATTATCGCAAAGCTGCCCAAAAGGAAGCAGACATTGTTTTTCAGTGCCACCATGCCTTCAGAAATCCGTAAACTTGCCCAGTCCTTACTGCATGAGCTTGTCAGCATTGAGGTGACACCGGCATCAACTACAGTGGAAAAGATCGATCAGAGTCTGTATTATGTGGACAAAGCAAACAAAAAACGCCTGCTGTTAAAGCTTTTACAGAAGAACCGCGTACAAAATGCACTTGTATTCACAAGGACGAAAAGCAATGCAAACCGTCTGGCAAAGTATCTGAATGAAAACGGTGTAACAACCGGTGTGATTCATGGAAATAAATCTCAGAATGCGCGTCAGCAGGCATTGCTGCAATTCAAGGAAGGAAAAAGCCGGGTACTTGTTGCTACAGACATCGCCGCAAGAGGAATCGATGTTCAGGAGCTGAGTCATGTATTTAACTTTGATATCCCCAATGAGGCTGAAGTATATGTACATCGCATTGGACGTACCGGCAGAGCCGGCAGACAGGGCTGTGCCATTGCATTCTCTGACTGCAATGAAGCAGAGTATGTAAAGAATATCGAAAAGCTGATTCGTATGCACATACCGGTTGTGGAGGACCGCGAGTTTCCAATGCGTAATCTGGAGCCTGCGGCATCTGCACAGTCGCAGAATAGAAGAAGGCAGAAACCCGCAGCGAAGCCTTCCGTATCCAATCGAAGTGAGAACCGCAGTGCTGCAATGAAGACGCAAACATCGGCAGCTACACCAAAGCGGAACAACCGCAGACGCAGACCGCAGTCACAAAAGCAGCCGGCACATACAGCATAAATATAGTAAAAAGCCATCGAATATTCTGGTTCATCGATGGTTTTTATCTGTCTTTAAGAATCATAGCGTGTCATCCATTTTCCCTTACGATAATACAGGAACAGCCATAGGGCACTGGCAATCCAGGTCAGCGGCCATCCCATAAAGACGACACCGATATCATGAAACAACGGTACACTGGTTAGAATCCATGCCATACGCAGCCCGCACCAGCATGTGACCATAACGATCATAGGCACTGTCGTGATGCCTGCGCCACGAATGATACCGTTAAAGGCATGGGATATTGCCAGGAAGATATAGCCCGGTGCGAGTACATGCATCATATACAGTCCATAATTGATCACTGTCGGATCACTGGAGAAAATCGCAAGAACGTTAGGACCTAACATCAGCAGCAGGGCAGAAATGCAGACAATCGTTATGACACTCATGAGAATGCCGGTCTTTGCGCCCTGCTTTACCCGGTCATATTTTTTAGCCCCCATATTCTGTCCGGTAAACGTGGTCAGTGCCATGGAATAGCTCATAACCGGAAGTATGGCAAAGCCGTCGATCTTGGTGTAGGAGCCGCAGCCTGCCATTGCCAGAGAACCGAAGGCGTTGATGTTGCTTTGCACGATAACATTGGAAAAGGAAACGATGGCATTCTGCAAACCGCTGGGAAGTCCCAGTCGGACAATTTCATAAAGCATATGCTTGTGAAAGCGGATATGCTTCAGCTTTACCTGGTATTCTTCTTTGGTACGCATAAGCAGAAGCATGGTTAATACAGCACTGATGGTCTGTGCAATCAGCGTGGCCCATCCGACTCCGGCAATTCCCATGTGAAAGACGATGACGAACAGCATATCCAGAATAATGTTGGTGACGGAAGACACGATCAGAAAGTACAGCGGATTTCTGGAATCACCCACTGCCCGCAGGATACCGCTTCCCATGTTGTAAACCATCACAGATAAAATGCCCAGAAAATAAATACGCAGATACAGCACGGAGCTTTCCATGACATCACTTGGTGTTCCTACCCATTGCAGTACATAAGGAGAAATAAGTACGCCAATCAGCGTCATGACAAGACCTGCCGCAAAGGTCAGTGCCAGCGAGGTATGCACGGCGATGTGCAGTTCTTCTTTTTTTCTTGCCCCGAAATAGCGGGAGATGATGACGCCGGCCCCAACCGCAAGTCCCATGAAAAAGCTGACAAGTAAATTGATGACAGGCGCACTGGAGCCTACAGCCGCAAGTGCCTGTGCCCCGATATAATTCCCCACAACAACGGAATCCACTGCATTATACAGCTGCTGAAACAGATTTCCCAGCAGCAGTGGTATGGAAAACAGCAGAATTTCCTTCCAGATGACTCCCTCAGTCATCAAACCTCTGTTTTTTGACTTCTCTTTATTCATTCTACTACCCCTTTGATATTTGTATCTTATTATACGCCTGTTTGGTTCAGAGGTAAATGTTAAAAAAATGAAAAGGATTGGATGTTCAAAGCTGGGACAAACAGGATTGTACAAAAAGATATTCCCCGGGAAATGGATACATAACCCATGAAAGTATACTTTTCCATAATTTTTCATAGAAAAAACATTGTAATTTTACGGTGTATTTGTTATCGTATAAATGCTCACGCAATCGGATTCATATGATATACTATAATAGGACAGGAAAGAGGTCATAAACATGGAAAATAATGAAATACTGGACCTGCTGGAACAGGAATACCTGCAGGAATACAGGAAAATACAAAATCGACTTCTTAAAAAAATAAGAGAGAGCAGCTATCTGAATGTGGAGCTGCATGACATTGCGAATCAGCTGTATACTGCCCAGCTGCGAAGCCTGCAGCCGCAGGATATTTACAATGGGGATGAAACAGCCTTTATCAATGGGATTGTGCGCAATGTACCGGAGCCGCTGCTGTTGAAAAACAAAAAAAGCAAGGCCGGAAACCGTGCGGTGATAAGTATACTGGTGGCTGTAATCATTATGATTAGCTTTTATGCCATCAGCCGCAGTGTGGCAATCGACGATCAGCGTAAGGCAATGGGCTATCTGCAGGAATCCAGCAATTATCGTACGATACAGCAGGAAATAAAAGAAGAGGCTGTGTATACCTTCCAGCTGAAGGATGTGTCCTCCAACGAGGGACAAAAGGTATATGAGAGTGAAGGAAATACGATCTATCTTTCGGATGTGGAGGAAGAAACCGATGCCTATCTCATCTATTTTGAGGCAAGCGGGGAATTCAGCACACAGGGCGGAAGTATTGTCTCTGTTGTTTCCCATGACATAGAAAAAAAGCATAAGGCTTATGAGCTCGAGGGTAGTGTAAATGTTATCCTTGACAGCGGTATGCAGGAGCTTCCATGGATGTATCTGAGCGTCAATAAAACAAAGAATAAGGATGAATACGGCTTCCGTTTAAGCAAAGCTCTGGTTGCGGGACAATCAAGTGTAAAGCTTCAGCTGAAGGATTTAGTGAAAACTACATGGACACACAAATAGTGTGTCCTTTTAGGCAGTCGTGGTAAAATAAAATTATAAGAAAGTCATGTAAACACTGTTATGAATATCAGTTACATGACTTCTTTTTATATCTTGGATTATTGCGGATGTCGCTTAAAATCCAGGTTTATAGGAAATAACATATTATATACTGGTTAAGCTTATAGGCAAAGAATTCAAGAATTTCATATCGCTTATAATAACAAATATAATAGCAGAATTAGCAATGCCAGTATGCTGAGCGCAAACAAGCCTTTTGCATAGCTTCTCGCATTCTCATATAATCGTTTGTTGAATTCTTCGTTTTTGCTGTTTAATTCTCTTAAACGCTTTCTTTCGTTATCTGTCATCATGCATACCTCCATATGAAACATAAGCTTTTGAGAAACAGCAGGACAGTTTGAAAAAACTCATTGCTTTCATGATACGGTGACACTTCATTGCTGTTGCTCTTCTTGTGTACACTCACTTCAATAATATACTAATTGTTTCTGAAAAAACATGCAATACTTTAGGAAAAAGAGGATACGGAAACGGAAAAATTAACGTAAAGATTCACAGTTCCATATCGGTAAGGACATTCTGCACCGATAAAGATGGCGGGAACGAAGCATTTATCTATATGTTACTATTATCCCTGTATCTTTTACATCCGTTATCATAGCAGCACTTTACGATTTTATTTGCACATTCAGGCGTAATTGTTAATCTGTTCTTAATGTGAAAGCAATCTTATAATGTGGATGTAAGCGATACCGAAAACAAGAAAGGAGAATCCTGTATGAGATTATATTCCATAATGAAAGACTTTCTGACAATGAAGGAATACCTGCCCATGGAATATTTCATGAAGCGATATGATGTATCCAGAAGAACGATACAGAATGACCTGTCATATCTGATACAGATTTCTTCAAGAAACGGGTATCAGCTGCACATGCGCAGGGGGAACGGATATCTGCTTGAAGTAATCAATGACCGTCTGCTGGATGAATTCATGAAATCACTCGAGCATGAAACCATGTTTGATATGAAGGACCGTGTCAAGAACATGATGGCGTATCTGACATTGCAGGAAAGCTATGTTTCCATGGATCGTATGGCAGAGCAGTTTCAAATCAGCCGCACCTCAGTAAAAAAGGATTTACAGGAAGTGGAAAAGCAGCTGCAGGTCCATCAGTTGCAGCTGGAAAAGAAAAGTCATTACGGCATCCGCATCCGTGGAGATACACAGCATATCAGAAAGCTGATGTGCGAGCTGTATTTTGATGGGAATACCTTTATCACACAGGAGCTGGAAAAGGAGGAGGCTTCCTTTAGCCGGATTCATGAGGTACTGGTACACAGCATTGAGCGGGAGCATCTCAATATCAATTATAACGAATTGAAAAATGTTATGGTATGGCTGAAGGTCACGCTGTATCTGGCACAGATTCAAAAAGAGAAACGATATCATCCAGACGAGGGTAAGGATGCATGTGAACGGGTCGGGGCACAGGTCATACAGACCGTCGAAGGCTTATTCACATATGGCATATCGAAAAAGACCTGTCAGCAGTTTCTTGAGGTGCTGCGGATTAATATCCGGCAGATGGTGCCCGCCAGCTCCTTCAGTGTAAGTCTGCGTGCCGATATCGATCAGTTCCTGCAGGAATGCGATGAGGTATATGGCACAGAATTCAGTGAGGATGAGGTGTTTAAAACTTCACTGCTTACCCATGTATCCCTATTGATCGACCGGCTGCATCAGAAAATATCGTATAAGAATAATCTGATCAGTGAAATTTGTATTCGCTATCCGATGATCTTCAACATTGCCATACGCTTTGCGGATATGCTGAAAGAGAAATACGATGTGGAAGCGACACACGATGAGGTCGGCTTTGTTGCGACACATTTTGCGGCGCACATGGAAAAGGAACGGGAGCTGCGTATCCGGCGGTTTAACCGCATCGGTGTTGTCTGCTCCACCGGCGGGGGCAGTGCATACCTGATCAAGCTGCAGATAGAATCGCTGTTTGTCAAGGCAGAGGTGGAAACCTTCAGCTTTCTTCAGCTGGAGGAGCTGGCAGCGTTTCAGCCGGATCTGATTTTTACCATCGTCCCTTTAAACCGGGAGTTCAGTGCTCCGATCATCTATATCAAGGAGCTGCTGGATGATCAGGATCTGATACGTATCCGGCAGGTGCTGCAGTTTGATAACTGTGATTCCCTGAGCATAGCCGATGTGGATTCCTATATGTATTCCCTGTTCAGCCGTGATTTCTTTCAGATCAGTGAGGAAACGGACTATCTGCATCTGCTGAAGCAGATGGCGGACCAGCTGGAAACCTGCGGCTATGGAGGTGCGCATTATGCGGATTATGTCATGGAACGCGAGTCCTATATGAGCACCGTCTACGCACATGGTGTTGCTATTCCGCATCCGATTCAGATCCTCGCGGAAAAGAATATGATATCGGTCTGTATTTTGCATAAGCCGCTGCTGCATGAGGGCAAAGAGGTGCGCATTATCTTTATGATATCACTGACAAGAAGCAGCTATGAGATGCACAAGGATATCACCCGGAAGCTGTATCAGCTCATGAAGGACGAAAAGCGTCTGGAGCGGGTGTTAAGCAGTCGGACACTGGAGGAGCTGTTGATTGTTATGAAGGAACTGGATGGAGGAAGTATATGAAAGAAGAGCTACTGGTACGCCTGTCCAATGCGGATGCGGTTGCTTCCAAAGAGGGGGAGGTACGTGCCATATTGAAGGAGGAATTGTCCGCATACAGTGATGAAATCACGTACGATACGCTGGGCAGCATTTCCTTTCACAAAAAGGGGACAGCTGAAAAACCGCTGAAAATCATGTTTTGCGCCCATATGGATGAGGTCGGCTTTCTTGTGCGGCATATATCGGATATCGGCTTTGTGTATCTGATTGCGCTGGGCGGCGTCCAGCAGAAAAGCATGGAAATGCAGAAGGTCAGAATTACGACGGCTAGCGGATCAAAGGTATCCGGTATTCTGAACATCACAACGGATGAGAATCACCATGTCAGGGAGCTGTATGTGGATCTTGGCTGTGACGCTCGGGAGGAGGTCGCGGCACTTGGTGTGGAAATCGGCAATGTGGTCTGCTTTGACAGCAATGCGCATCCCTTCAATCAGGATCATGTATATGCCGGCAAGGCGATGGATGATCGAAGCGGCTGCTATGTGCTGGCACAGGCGATGAAGCGACTTCATGAGCTGTCATTGGAAAATGAAATCATCCTGTGTGCAACCAGCAGTGAAGAGGTTGGTGTGCGCGGAGGGAAAACAGCAGTATATAAGGAAGAACCCGATCTTGTATTCGCACTCGATGTGGCGAATCATCCGGAGCTGTCGAGAAACTATACCAACCACCGCAGGCTGGGAAAGGGCTGCATGCTGGTGCATTACGATAAAACACTGGCACCGAATGAAAAGCTGCTGGCGTTTGTCAAAGAGATTGCACAGACACATGATATCCCTTATCAGTGTGATATGTTCAGCGGTGGAGGTACCGACGCCGGCAATGCGGGAATCAGCCGCAGCGGCACACTTGCTATGGTCATCGGAATACCGCTTCGCTACTGCCACGGTTCTTGGAGTCTGGTGGATACACGGGATCTGGATCATACGATAGAGCTGGTTGTACAGCTGGCGAAAGCATTAACGAAAGAGAGAATGGAAGCATTTACTGCATATTAACGAGGAGGAGACGAAATGAATCAGTTGGAACAGGAAATCGTAGGCATGATTTCTGCTGCCGGAGATAGTAAGGCGAAAGCATTTGAGGCTTTGAAAATGGTAAAGGAAAGCCGTTACGATGAGGCACGCGAACTGCTTGCCCAGGCGAGAAAGATAGATCTGGAGGCACACAAAATCCAGACAAAGCTCATCACTGCAGAAATGAGTGACAGTGATGAGAAACCGGAAATCGGGTTGTTGATGGTTCATGCGCAGGACCATTATATGACTTCTCAATTAGCGAGAGATCTGATTGAGGAAATGATAAATGTATTTGAGGCAAAGGAGGGTAAATAACATGAAAATCGTATTGTGCTGTGCAGGAGGCTTCTCCACAACCATGCTGATGGACAGCATGAAGAAAACTGTGAAGGACAGTGCCAAGCTGAATATCGATGATTTCCAATTCACTGCTATACCGGTAGATTTACTGCAGAGTGAAGTGGAAGGTATGGATGTGCTTGTCATCGGACCGCAGATTGCACACAAAATCGACTACATCAAGCCGATCATCGATCCGTACCATATTCCTTATGTTATCGTAGACAAGGATACGTATGGAAAAATGGATGGAGCCACGGTTATGAAAATGGCATTGATCGCAAGAAAAAAAGCAGATATGCAGAAATAATTCTGAGGGGAATTATAAAAAAGAAAGCGAGAGTGGAAACATGTTTGATAAATTTGAGGCATTTATGAATAAATATCTGACTCCGATCGCCAATAAGATGGATAAACAGGTGCATCTGAGCGCAATCAAGAAAGCAATGGTAGCGATGACACCGTTACTGATTATCGGAAGCTTCTGTCTGATTCCGGAAGCGATTCCGAATATGATCGGAACTGAGAATCCAATATCGCAGTGGATCACTGCAAATCTGGACATCATTTATATTCCGTTCAATGTCGGAATGAGTCTGATGTCCTTGTATGTGACGGCTATTATCGCCTACCATTTGGCAAATTCCTATAAGCTGGATGTTCCCGGCTGTATGAGTATGGGAATTATCGCCTTCCTAATGATGGCAGTTGAATATACGGAGGACGGTGGCATTTCCGGAACCTATCTGGGTACCAAGGGGCTGTTTGCCGCTATGTTTGCGACCATTATTGCGGTAGAGCTGTATCGCTGGTGTATTAAAAAGCATTTTACTATCAAAATGCCGGAGTCCGTACCTGATTTTGTATCACGTTCCTTTGAAATGATTCCGATTTCTGTTATCGTTATCGGATTCTTCCTGATTATCCGTGTCGTATGTGTGAACGTATTTGAAACCATACCGCCGATGATCTTCACCAATCTTCTGGCACCGCTGGTAGGCTCCATGGATAACCCGCTGGCATTCACCTTCCTGCAGATGATGAGCTGTCTGCTGTTCTTCTTCGGTATTCATCCATCCGTACTTAGTCCGATTACCAGCCCGATCTCCACACAGTTTCTGGCTGACAATATCGCCAACTACAAGGCACATCTGCCGCTGGAGCATTTCTATACCGGTGGAGCGATCTCTGCCTTCGCAAACTTCACAGGAACCGGTGTCACCTTCGGTCTGGTATTCTGGTGCATCTTCTCAAAGGCGGCGGCACAGAAGAAAATCGGCCGTGTTGCCTTGATTCCTGCATTGTTCGGTATCAATGAACCGATTCTGTTTGGAGCGCCAATCGTATTGAATCCGCTGTTCTTTATCCCTTATGTCATCGGTGGGGCAATTCTTGGAACCTTCCCGCACTGGCTGATGGATATGGGACTGCTGAATATGCCGGTCTTCAATCCACCGTATGTCGGTGTCTTCCTGGAGGGCTATCTGGTCAATCTGGACTGGAGAACCATCGTCGTTAATGCCATACAGATGCTAGGCTCCATCGCTCTGTGGTATCCGTTCTTCAAGCTGTACGAGAAACGTGAGCTGGAGAATGAAAAGGCTGTGGAAGCACAGAAGAGTGCTATCTCCGCAGAGGATGAAGCATTGCTGAACGATCTGGATCTGGATTTCTAAAGGCAACCGTAGGATAAGGCAGGCGCAGGTCTGCCTTATTTAACAAATAGAGGAAAGGGGTGCTGTGCAATGGCGAAGCGCTTAGGAAAGCTGCAAGCATTTCTGCGGGAGCAGAAGCTGGATGCATTGCTGATCAAAAGTAAAACAATGAAAAAGTATATGGACACACTGACTGGAAGCGGCTGTCAGATTCTGCTTATGAGGGATCAGGGATACCTGATAGTCGATGGACGTTATCTGGTAGAGGCAAACGAGCGGGAGCATGACTTACAGATTGTCCAGCATATGCCGCATACCGGTGGAAACGGATATCTTGGCGTTGTTGAAGAGCTGCTGCACAAGCATGCCTGTACAAGCATGGGGGTGGAGAGCTCGCAGCAACTGGTGAAGGAATATTGGCGCATGGAGGCTCTCGGTGTCGATATCTGTTTGCTGGATGAGGAAATTCATATGCTTCGCATCTGCAAGGATGAAGAGGAACAGCGTCTTATGCAGGAGGCAGTGGATATCACGGATGATATTTATCAAAGCGTCATTCATCATCTGCATATCGGTATGAGTGAATATGAAATATCTGCATTGCTGCAGTATTATGCGATATCCGCCGGAGCTGCACAGATGTCCTTTGAAACAATCGTGGGAACCGGGGAGCGCAGTGCCCTGCCGCATGGACGCCCGACAGGAAGGAAAATCCGTGCGCATGAGCCAATTTTAATGGACTTCGGTATTCAGTATAAAAATTATCAGTCTGATATGACAAGAGTCTGCTTTATTGGAAAGCCAAAGCCGGAAATTGCAAGTATTTATCATATCGTCCTGGAAGCACAGCTCGCAGGTATTCAAGCGATGAAACAGGGGGCAGTGGCAAACGAGGTGGACAACGCCGCACGTTCAATCATAGCCCGTAAAGGCTATGGGGAATATTTTACACACGGTCTGGGCCATGGTCTTGGAATTGGCGATGGCTGTGAATATCCGATTCTGAACGAAACAAGTACTGTTGTTTTACAAAACGGTATGATGATGTCCTGTGAACCGGGAATCTATCTGCCGGGAATCGGTGGTATTCGCATAGAGGATGATGTGGTAATCAGAGATGGCATCGGTGTAGCGATGAATAGGACGAGCAAGGAGCTTTTGATTCTGAAGGAGGATGCAGCACATGAAGTATGATTTTGATGAAGTGATCGAGCGCAGAGGCACCTATTGTACACAATGGGATTATATCGAAGACCGTTTTGGGGAGAAAGACCTGCTTCCGTTTTCTATTTCCGATACGGACTTTCGGATTCCCAAGCCGATCAGCGATACGATTCAAAAGGTGGCACAGCACGAAATCTACGGCTATACACGCTGGAATCATCACGATTTCAAGGGGAGCATCACCGGGTATTTTCAACGGCGCTTTCAATGCCGTATGGAGGAGGACTGGATTTTGTACAGTCCCAGTGTCATGTATTCCGTTTCTCTTCTAATCCGGCTGTTATCCAAACCAAAGGATCGTATTCTGAGCTTTAACCCTATGTATGATTCCTTCTTCACGGTAATTGAGGATCAGGATCGCATTCTCATCAGCCATGATCTGGTACAGGGGGACTGTGATTTTGAAATTGACTTTGATAAATTTGAAGAGGATATAAAGGACTGCTCCATATTCCTGTTATGCTCTCCGCATAATCCAACCGGACGTCTGTGGAGTCGCAGGGAGCTGCAAAAAATGGTGTCGATCTGCAAGGCGCATGGAACGGCCATCATATCGGATGAAATTCATATGGATATGCAGCTGAGGGGAAGACATACTCCGATTCTTGAGTATATCGGGGAATATGACAGATTGTTTCTGGTCAGCTCCTGCAGTAAGACCTTAAATGTTCCCGGTTTGATTGGCTCCTATGCAGTGATTGCGGATCAGATGGTACGGGATGAATTTCTGTATCAAACAAGAAAGCGTGATTTCCTGAATTCTGCAAGTATTTTCGGGATGCATGCGACCATGGTCGGCTATACGGAATGTGACGATTACGTCGATCAGCTGTGCGATTATATCCGCGGAAATATGGAGCTGGTGGAACAGTTTGTGAAGGAGCATTTCCCGGATATGCGCTTTGCTATGCCACAGGCGACATATCTTGCATGGATTGATGTCAGAGCTGTACCGTTTTCGAGTGAGGAGCTGCAGGAAGCCCTGGTGCATATCGGTAAGGTCGCTATCATGAAGGGAGAAACCTACGGCAGTAATGGAAAGGGCTATCTGCGTATGAATTGCGGGTGTCCAAGAGCCAAGCTTCTGGAGGGACTGCAGCGTATGAAGAAGGCAGTGGATGCCCTGTATGAAGAAAGGAGGTAGGAAAATGCAGCTGAATATGACAGGTTTATATACAAAGCTATATGCGATTACCGATCATACGCCGTGTGATGTTGATACACCGAAACGCTTTGGTGCTTATATCCTTGACTGGGTAGTCGGCGGTATTTTTACCGGACTGCCTGCCGTTCTTTTATATAGCGGATTAACGAAAAAGCAGGATATGTTTGGCGGCTTGTATGTTTTTGAATCACTTGGTTATGCACGCAGCTGGGCCTTTCTTGCCGGAGCACTCTGTATTTTGTTTGCGCTGTTTTATTATGTATATGTTCCATGGCGTATCTGGCCGGGGCAGACACTTGGAAAACGTGTTGCCGGTTACCGCATGGAAAAAACGGATGGTACAGCAGTGGATTTGATTACCCTGTTAAAACGGCAGGTTATCGGCGGCTTCCTGCTGGAGGGTGCAGCATTTGTCGCATCAAACTATATCCGGCAGCTGGTGACCCTGTCACTGAGCTATTATGTAGATTATTACTGGCAGATAGCAGGGATGATTCTTACAGCGATATCCCTTATTCTTGTAATGAAAACAGACTCGCATCGCTCACTGCATGATTATTTTGCGAAAACCAGAGTGACTTGTGTTGAAAAACAGAAAAAAGAGCATTCTTCTATTTGATAAATAAGGAACATGTGACAACGTGTAACATAAGCCAGGGCGGACAGTATTAGGAACGGCAAACAAGCTGTATGAAAAAGGAAAGCATGATTCTGTAATTTATCAGAAGTGCTTTCCTTTCTTGTGCTGTAAAGTGAGGCTACAGGCTGTCTGCTTATCCACATGTCACATTGTAGAAGATGCCGCCAAGCTCCGGCAGCTGCTTCAATTCGTCTTTTACCTTGAATCTGTTTTCCGGTATCTGCTATTGCTGTGTTAGTCTTTTCCACAAAGGTCCTCCTCAATTTGAATATGAAGAGATGAGTTCATTCACATCCCTATCTGAAAGACTGATGACCCAACCTCTGTTTATTTTGACCATTCGAATAGATCACATTAACGTGAAGACCAAGTCATCAGGATCAGGGAACATTTTGGATAAGGCGCTTTTGAGCACAAGAGTAATGCGTTGGATAAGAAAACCAGTTTGCTCATTTATCGGAAAACCACTTGAAATAAAAGTAGAGATAAAAGAGAGAGGCTGGAGTCGTAAGTGATTACGTTTGCGGGAGGAGACTTATTCGCAGTGCCGGTGATGTGTTCAGAATGAGCGGTATAAAGATAATGATTTTTACCAACCTTGTTGATATAAGTGCCTTTTTCCTTTTGTTTAAAAGCCAATCTAGATAAGTCAAAAGAGTTAACTTCGATTAATTATTTATATCTTAAAAAGAAACAAGTACCAGATTAATAAAACTTAGCTATAAATCGGTATGTGAGTACGACAATTTTTGTAAGTAATTCTTCAACTAAGGGGGTTATCGTGGTATAATTCTAAATAAGTAATGGGTGAAGGGGGTTTGGTTATGTTTATTTTAAAAGTCGAGCATATAGAAAAAACATATAGCATAAATGGTGATATGGTGAAAGCTGTTAATGATATTTCATTTTCTATAGAGCAGGGAGAGTTTGTTGCAATAACAGGTAGCTCTGGTTCCGGTAAATCAACATTACTTCATATTATCGGTGGAGTGGATTCAGCATCGGCTGGTACGGTAGATATAAAAGGGGTAAGGATGCAGGATTTAAAGGGAGATGAATTGGCGATTTTCAGAAGGAAAAATATAAGTATTATATATCAATTTTATAATCTTATACCAGTTTTAAATGTAAAAGAAAATATTACACTTCCATTAAAACTCGATCATCAAATAATAGACGAAGAACGTTTGTCATTTTTTCTCAACATTCTTAATTTAGACAAAAGGGTAAATCACCTTCCTTCCCAGCTTTCTGGTGGTCAGCAGCAAAGAGTGGCGATTGCACGAGCTCTGATGAGTGGAACATCGATCATCCTGGCAGATGAACCGACCGGCAATTTGGATAAAAAAAGTAGCAAGGAAATTATTGACTATCTATGTGAGATTAATAAATCAAACAATCAGACAATCCTTATGGTTACACATGATATGGAGATTGCAAAAAGAGCAAATAGGATTTTAATAATAGAGGATGGTAAAATAGTAAAGGAAAGTATAAAATGAAGGAGAAAGTCAATTTTGTTTATAGGTTTATAAAACATGATAAAAGTAAGGCTGCTACGATATTACTGGTTCTCACTCTTGGTGTTTGTCTCATATCATCGTTAATGCTACTTAAGATATCAAATGACGATTTTGTTGCACGTGAGGAAATCTATCTTAATGGTGATTATCAACTCGCTGTAGATATTGGCAATAAGCCTGCGAAAATCGATGAACATCTTATAGAAGAAACTATCACTGTATATGATTATACAATAATAAGGAATGATGATGGGAGTTTCATACAAGTCAAATCTGTTAATAAGCATACAGACATGCAAGGCTTTCACATATTGGAAGGTTTATTTCCAAAATCGCCAAATGAGATTTTGATTAGCAAAAAATACGCAAGAGATCATCGATTAAGCATTGGAGATATCATTTCAATACAGACAGGGATAAGGGTTTTAAATGAGAAAAATGTAAATAATAATGTCGATTTTTCTGAATATGAACGATATATAAAAGGAGATAAGATATATGATTTAAAGATTTCAGGTATATATAATCCTGATGTTATAGAAAATGCTGCAGCAATCACCGACCAAATGATATTATTTAATGATTACACTGGAACATCAGGAATAGAGTATATTAAATTAAAACCGTCAGCAGAAGCCGTCTGGCAGAATATTAAAAATAATTATCAAGCATACGTAAATGTTCATGGCGAAAATCTTTTATTGGGTAAACGTATAGATAATCCTGTAGGGAACGTGCTTTTATTTATCACTGTGATTACTGTAATTCTGTTGTTTTTTTTAATAAGTAATGTGATGTCTATAATTATAAAAGAAAGAAGTCGCCAATATGGTGTGCTGAAATCTATCGGTGCTGAAAAGAAACAAATCTTTGTGTTGTCCATCATAGAAATATGCTTATATGCATTAGTAGCGATACCGGCAGGGATAGCGTTATCATTAATTATTATTACCTTTGTACTTGATAAACTGGAGAAGGTATTAAATATAAATGATATGTTCCCGTTTACATATGAATTACCTATGGATTCTAATGTATTTATATGGATAATCATATTTCTGCTTTTCTTAATCATTTTATCATGTGTTATCTCGATAAAACCAATTTTAAAGACTGAAGCAATTTCGTTGATTCGTGAAACATCCGAAAATAGAAATAAAATAAAACACTCATTTTATTTCACAGAGCACTTGTTCGGTATAGAATGTATGATAGGGAAATGCTATTATAAACAATATAAAAAGGGAAAAGTAACCCTGTTGCTGTCACTCACATTGAGTTTTATATTGTTGTTTTCAGGTATCATTACTTTGGACTTAATACACTATAATAATACTGGAGAAGACAGTATTATTGTTTCTTTCAAGAATATCAATACTTCAAAACAGTATGAAGAGATTTTACAGCAGTTCAATAAGTGCGTGAGTGACGATCACATACAAAATTATGTGTTTAAAAGTTCTTTAATAATGAATAACATATATGTGTCGAAGCATTTCTTAAATGAAAAAATCATAAAGCTGGACGGAGCATCTACAATTTCTATAAACGTAATTGGCTGTAAGACAAAGGAAAAACTGTTTAATGACATTCATGAAGGTTTTTTGTTAAACGATGTTTCAAGATTGGATGAAAGGGGAAAATCCCAGATTTATCCTTATTTCAATTTGAATGATACAAATTTCAAGATACTATATCCCGTAGAGGATGATAAAAATGGTTTGCAATTAGAATTTGAGCTTTTACCAGATGTTCCACAGTTTGGGAAGGATGAATTAAATCAAATACCAACCCTATACATACCACCTGCTAGAATGAAACAGATTATAGAGGAACTACAAATGAATAGATTTAGTGAATTTGCAGTTCTCAGTACACTGGAATTAAACGATGTAAGCGGTGCTAAGCTCATGGATTTCCTGAAGAGTGTGGAAGATAACAGCAATGGATATATAAGAGAGGTAAATTTATATAATAACCAGATATTAAATACCATAACAAAGAGCTATTTCTGGGTCCTTACAGGTATAACCTTCATGGTGATTGTTATTAGTGTTACAAACCTGATTTGTATTGCTATACATGGTGTTTTAAACAAGAAAAAAGAATATGCTGTTTTAATTTCATTGGGTATTAAACGAATACAACTTTTCAAATTACTTCTTTTTGAAAACACACTGACGATATCTATGGCTTATCTATTCTCAATTCCTTTTTCCATTGCACTGTATTGTGTGTTATTTTATCTATTGTTTAGAAATACTGCCTATTTTTATATACCATGGAAATATTTGCCTTTAAGCGCAGTAATGGTTGTTATTTTAATAGTTATGATTGTTATGACTGCTTATCATGTGTTAAACAAATGTAAAATAATGCAATCTATATATGATAGTGAATAAGAATATCCTTATGATTTCAAGTAACATGACACAGCAAACTAGAAATATGTGAATATAGGGTTAATGCAATTATGCATTTTCTAATATTTGAAAGGAGAAGATAGTTCACAATTGAGCTAAATTTTTCCTGTATTGGCTTTATGATTAATACGAAAATAGAGTCTTGGTGTTTCCATGGAAAGTTGATTAAAAAGGGGACAATCCTTTAAAAACAATTATGTAGAGGACGATTGAAGACTTTGCTCATAATAGCGACAAAAAGATTTTCTGAATTCCGTACAGGTTAAACAACATCTAGACTAATAATTATGCCATATAAATATGAAGGATATATAAGGCGATGAAGTCAAAATTGCTCTATTTCAACGTTATCGAGATCGAATCTGAATTTCAATATCATATCATGCTTGATTAATAATCTATTAATCTTTTCGTAGACGCTCTACTCATACGGATGGTTATACTAAACGAAGTGTGCCAACTATCCACACTTAACTGAGTAGCATCTGTTATTGTTTTCTATAATTGTTGCAGATCACGCATGCTTCAAATATAAGCAAAATTATAACGAGTAATCTCGATACGATAAAAGACGATCAAACATGGGAATTCCTTAATTTGATCGCCTTTTTCTTCATTTGTCACGCAGATGTTTAATCTTTGTTTTTGGTCTTTTGTAATATACTCCGGATTTTTGAAAACTTCATCTCAGTAAAAAGATTATCTTTAAGGTATATCTCGTCCCTTTAATATCTTTTTACATTCCTTATCTCATGATTCAATAGTATATTTTTAGAAATATGTGAAATTTAAATTATACATGTCTCATGAGTAGAGAGTTTATGTTTTCCTACCAAGTGCAAAAATTAGTAGCCATTATGAATTTTTAGTATGAATAATCTATTCTATTACCTTGGTCCTGGTGAAGTAGCATAAACAGTTACTGTGTGAGTTCCCATAGTAGCACCTAATAATTTTTCGTAAACTTTAAAAGTAAATTTTATTTTAGTATTACTAACTCTTGATTCTCCAGTTTTTGTTACATTTGTATATGCTGGAGATCCCAGAGATGATGAATGAGAAGCATATGTTGCTGAATATAAGTATCCAGTATCATTATCAATTGATGCATTAAAATTAAATTTTATAATCTGCTGTTTTGCATCAATATTACTTAGAAAAGAAGCGCTGCTTGTAAGTGTCGTTGAATAACGTCCATAGGGCGTTATTTCTGTAGAATCACTTTCAAGACTAATAGAATCAACTAAATCTGTATTTTCTTTAGCTGAAATAGGTGTGATAAAACTTAAACATAATCCAATAGAAACAAAACCTACCAATAATTGGCTATCCAAATTTTTTAGGGGTTTTCGCCAGAAATTTGGGGGTCAACTTTGGGGGAGAGAAAAAATAAAGGCTAAAAATTAAGACCCCTAAAGTTAAAATCAAGAGAATCAGTGAAAAAACA
>NZ_JAHOOJ010000025.1:0-63135 GCF_019132535.1 Erysipelatoclostridium sp. DFI.2.3
GAATGTTTTTTCACTGATTCTCTTGATTTTAACTTTAGGGGTCTTAATTTTTAGCCTTTATTTTTTCTCTCCCCCAAAGTTGACCCCCAAATTTCTGGCGAAAACCCCTAAAAAATTTGGATAGCCTTTATATGTGACTTTATCACACACAGATTCGTTTTTCATTTTACTGAAAACAAGCACTTTAATTAAATCTGAAAATAAATGTCCTAATACAGGCAGCATCATTATCAAACGATTAGCTGTCTTATAATCAATATATTCATCATTTACATAATAATTCCTTACTGATTCAATTAAAACTGCTATTTCAGAATAAAATACAAAATCAGTAACCTTGTTAAGAATATTAATTATTTTGATGGTTAAAACATCAATTAATTCACTATCATAATACTCTATTGCATCATATAAATTTGATATCACTTTTCTCAAAGCCTCATCTATAACAGGAAACTCACCAAATTTCAAATCCAGCTTATCCAACAATTCAATATAAACATCCTCGGATCTGCTCAGTCCGCCAGCCTCTATACTCTTTAATGTATTTATACTGCAAATACCATCACAAAATTTCTTCAGAGTAAAACTATTTTGTGTATTCATCCGCCGTTCTTCTCTGTAAATGCCAATCAGTTTACCGATAACTGATAATCTATCTCTACTAACATTCATATATATCCCTGCCTTTAACTTCACTCTCTAGTAATGCTACTCATATATTATAGAGGTAATTTCCAATATTTGGAAGTTAAAATCACATAAATGTCACATTCTTACTTCTTTACTATAGCTTTTCACAGATTATCGTCAAAAAGATAGTAAATCGATGATCATTAAAGGTTAGCTAATGCCTCTTATCGCTTCTGTAATGTATGCAGAAAAAGAGCTGTGATGAAACAGCCCTTTAAAATATTGTGGGTATAGCTTTTTAGGATAGTTGTAGAGATTGCAAAATCGCAGGTCGAATATCATCTTCAACATCCAGCATATTCATAGCATCGACCGCACTGACGTTGATACTTTGCATCAGTTTTTTTACATGGAGTAGTGTTGCTTCCACTTTGCCTTCCGCTTTTCCCTGTAATAAGCCTTTTTTCAGTCCTTGCTCCAAACCCTTTTCAATCCCTCTTTGTTCAATGAAATCGCTAAAGTTGCACATATCCATAACCTCCTGATCTATCTCCTTCTCCATTAGTATACCATACGTCTTCTGTAATTGTTCCTTTTTATCCTCTATAACGAGATTTTTTATAAACAAAATCTTTAACAGCTCCAGCAGTCTCTGCTTGTTCTCATCCTGCTGCTCTACCGCATTCGGAATATCTTGCGCTTTTCGTATGCCTTCCTTCTTCGGATACACCATGACTGCTGTGAGCAAATCATAGTCCTCCTTTGCGGCATGCCATATCTTTGTTTCACATGTTTCCTGTATCCTATAGGTGTTAATGACATCATTCTTTTGATTGTTATGTCCGATACAGATCCAGATGGAACAGACCTTTTTGATCCTGTCATAATCCGAATGCTGAAATCCGTTCTTTGGATGCTTCTGCTTTGCCATCAATCTACTGCAATAATACAAAGCACGCTTGATCAGAGGATAACCTGGATCATCCTTTGCCTGGCTTTCCAGATTGATGATCATGCGAACTTTCTTATCCGCAGGTGTGCTCTTATCGGCTTCCTTCTGCTTCATGGGGATTGTCGCCTCGAACTGAATATCGTATTTGATCTGTGCCCCCGGTATAGCTTCATCCGTGACCTCAACCTGATGATCATCGATATATTCACAGTCTGCTGTGTTTATGGAAGACATTTCGATATAGGACGGTATGTCCTCCAATGGAGTATCTGCGTATTCCGGAACACAGCCCTTCATCACATAGGCGAGAATCTGCTTGTTTGATAATAGCTTTTTACAGTACATGTCATATTTCTTTTTATGATCATAGCAGCTAATCATAGATGCTGCTTCTGTTTTCATTTTTGTTGTCATAATCATATCCTTTCTTTCTCCTATTGCTATCTGTACTTCAAGGATATGATCTGGTGGTGCTCTTGTTCTGCTGTTGTTTTTATTAGCAAATAGAAGTATCTGCTGTTTCGTATCATACGCAGGAACGGATGCAACAAAAACAAGGCAGTCATTACCGCCGACAAGCGGTGTTCAGCTGCTGTAAGCTACTTAATAATTGTAAAGAAGGAATGAAAGCATAAGAAAAAACGCTTCTAGCAAGCGGTTGAGCTACCGAAAGGCCGGGGCTTTTGCGGATGAATACCATGTGAATGCAATGTATTATTTATATAGTTTCTCATAGACCGACCTCTCCTTTTTTTGTATTTACAGTGTAGCATAAATCCTGTCGGAAATACAGAAAATTCTATAAAATCTCTACGTCATAAAAGAAGTGAAAAGCTAGTTTTCTGCCTCTCTGTAAAAAAAGCACCCACCTGGATGCCAATATACGTTCGCAGTCTTGTTTTAACCATTCGCTTCATTTTTTACCAGAAAGATATGCAAATACTCCATCGGCTGTACAACCTTGGAAATGATACGGTATATATAACCGGCTTCCTCCAGACTGCCTTCCAGGGGAAGCCCCTGTGTTACAACTGCATTCATGCTTCTGTATGTCAATATATCATATAGAAAGCTGTTCTTTTCCTTCAGTAGCGAAATCATCTGCTTTGCCTGTTCAAAATCCTCCTCCTTCATAAGATAAAGAAATCGAATAAAACAGCAAAACGCATCATTCCTTCGATATTTATCAAGCAGCTCTCTGCAGGACTCCAGCTCCTCAAAATACAACGCAATGCTCATGAGATAGTGCCGCACCTGAAACAGATCCTCGGGATTCAGATTTAAAATCTCCTGAAACTGTCTTTGCGCCTTCCTCATATATCCGGCCTCGTACAAAGATGCCGCATAAGCGAACTTGATATGAAACAACGGCTTTGCTTCATCAAATTCAAAAAAATCAGATGCATCCCGCAGAAAAAAATCCTTTCCCAGATTCATAGTTGCCAGCTCCATGCCCTCTTTCAGCATACCGAGCTTTCTGTACATATTCTGTTCATTGATTCCCAGCACTAGGTAAGCCTCGATACAGTCTGTGCAAATCCCCAGCGCTTCTCTTGCAATCGTCTGTTTCTTTTGCGAGCTGCGGCAGTGATTGGCTTCCTCCAGCTTTTTCAGTGCGTCGCGATACGTATTCTGATTTGTATCCTTTACCGGATGTGTTTCATCCAGAAAGGCATCCAGTGTCATCTGGAAGGTAATGCCGATATCTGTTGTATCTGAAATATGATTCATATAGAGTCCCTCATCATTTCCCTTATTATATGCCAGTTCCCTATATTACTCAATGACTTTCGTTCGACTGTTTCAGATAATCTACTGCCCAGTAACTGTCAATTTCCTCAAACTGATTCTTTTGCGGCGGCAATTTCGAACAGATTGCATCATAGGATGTCTTCCATATTCCAATCACATCCTCTTCTTCATCATGCTGTACATGAAACCAGATCGTATCTGTCTCCTGATCCTGATAGACAACATTCTTCGGCAGCCTTCCCTTTTTCTTCTCCCGCAGAATGATTTTTAATTTCAGAAGCTCCATCGCCCGATCATCCAGCTTATCCTCCAGCATTCTGATTTTCTCTGCGACCTGCGACGGATCGCAAAGGTAGCGGCGGATACAATTTTTTTCAGACTGAAAAATAGAAAAGTCCTTATCTGTCAAATCACTTTTTGGCTTAACCAGCAACACAAAGCGATGCTTTTTATCAACATATATCATCGTATGGAGAAAGGTATTGATTTTTCCACAGCTTGGGCAGGCTTTTTTAAAGAATACCCCCTCCAGCAGCTCCTTCCGAAACTGCGGCTCCATCTCCGGCATGATCAAGGTTTCACTCTTTTTATGTGTTTTGTAAAAGCAGCGGGGACAGGTAAGCTCCACCAATATAGATTTCATAATATCACCATATGTAACATTATACCTGTAAGCGGGCATATTGCAATAACAAAACACAGGAAGGATGATTGTTCCATTCTATAATAGCGCCAGCAATACGATATCAGTGCTCCTGTTCCGCTACCACATCCAAAAAGCTTCCTGACATCAAAAAGACAGAGCGACCGCCCTGTCCTGTTTATTAAATTTCTCTGGTTGCGTATTTCAGCCATTCCTTTTCCGCTTCATTCAGATAAGGAGAAACCTTGTCATACACCTCTTTGTGATATGCATTCAGCCACGCAATATCATAGCGCGTCATCAGATCAACATCTAGCCCGTCCAGATCAAATGGTACGAATGTGATCGTTTCAAAATACATGAACTGTCCATATTCGTTTTTCTCACCTCTGCGTACCACCAGCTCATTTTCATGCCGGATACCATGGGAGCCTTCCACATAAACACCGGGCTCATTGGACTGGGTCATCCCCTCCTCCAGAACACAGCTGTCATTTCTTTCCGGTACCACTTTCCAGCGGAAGCCGTTTGGCCCCTCGTGTACATTCATCAGATGACCAACACCGTGCCCTGTTCCGCATTTATAATCAATTCCCATTTCCCATAACGGACCTCTTGCGAGAATATCCAGATTCATACCGCGGCAGCCTTCAAGAAATTTTGCCCTGCTCAGCTGAATCATGCCACGCAGTGCACATGTATAGTGTGTACGGATTTCATCGGAGATCGGTCCGAGGACAAAGGTTCTGGTGATATCTGTTGTGCCCTCCAGATACTGTCCTCCACTGTCAACCAGCAGCATCCCCTCCGGCTTCAGCTCGACATTGGTTTCCTCACTGGCACTGTAATGCATCATTGCGGCATGCTCCTTGTATGCGGAAATTGTAGAAAAGCTCAACCCCAGATTGTGTTCCTGTTTTCGACGCAGACTTTCCAGATAATCACTGGCACTGATTTCCGTAATTGTTTCCTTGCCGATGTTATTCTTTAGCCAGTACATGAATTTCGTCATGGCAACAGCATCCTTGATATGCGCCTTGCGATTATTCTCCAGCTCGATTTCATTTTTTCTTGCCTTCATCAGCTGAGAAGGATTCGGACAGTCTATGATGCGAATCTCCTTCTTCAGATTCTGTGTGATTGCATAGTTTACAACACCTGTATTCAGCATAACGCACGCATCTGCCGGAATGGTTTTCACAAACGCATAAATATCATCATATGCATGTACCGCTACAGCATTTTCCCTGAAGTTCGCAAGCATCTGCTCATCCAGCTTATTCTCATCAATAAAGATATGATTTTCATTGTGGGTGATTACCAGATAACACAGCATGACAGGGAAACAGCTGATATCCCAGCCGCGCATATTCATCATCCATGCGATATCATCCAGAGAGGTTACGATGTGATGTGTTGCGTTTTGTTCCTGCATTACTGTACGGATATCCGCCAGCTTATCCTTTGTGCTTTTTCCACTGTATGCCTCTTCCAGAAAGAAGCCTTTTTTCGTAGGCAGCGGCGGACGGTCCTTCCAGATCATACCGACAAGGTCTTCCTGTGCGGAAATAGTAACATCCTTGTCCTTCAGCTCCTCCATAATGTCATGTACAAGTCTGGTGTTCATGACACGTCCGTCAAAGCCAAACACACCGTTTTCCCTCATATGCTCACGGATATATGCAGGAATCTCAGGCACGCCTTCCTCTCCCTGCTTCATCAAATCAATCGTGCTGTCCTTCAGCTGATTTGCCGCCTGAATGAAATACCTTCCATCTGTCCATAGGGCAGCACAGTCCCTGCATACGATCAGTGTTCCTGCCGAACCGGTAAAGCCGGACATAAAGCTTCTCGCCTTAAAATGCTCTCCGACATATTCCGTTTCATGAAAATCGGATGTTGGAATCATGTATACGTCCATATTTCTTTCATTCATCAATGTTCTTAATTGTTTCAGTTTCTCTATTACCGTCATAAGTTCCTCCTTCAATCATCACTAGTAACCATTGTACTCCAAAAGAAGGAAATTGAATATAGATTTCACCTGAAAAATTATGGTTTGTTTCTCTGTTATCGTATGGTACGCATTAAAAGTTTGCCTGTTCCAGCTGTGCAGTGAGCTGGATCATGATTTCCCTGTCATTCAGCCTGTCAGCATCTCCCTGCATGATGATAACGATGGGATGTGCCCCCTTCAGCTGCATGCCGGTGTCGTATATTTTCGTATCCAGTGTGTCACTGACATCCTGTTTGGTTTGTGTATCATATGCCGTTACCTTCATATCCAGATATGTATTTTCAAGATTGGCAGTATCACCCTCCACATGAACACAGGTTGTGCCCTTGTAGGTCAGAATGCTGTTTAGCTTCTGCTTCATTTCCATATGCAAGGCATCGGTTGTGACCCGTATCCCCTCTTTCAGCGCGATACTGTTCTCCCATAAGCGAAACATTGAAAACGTAATCAACAGCACAGACAGCGCAGTCGCGATTCTTATATATACCATATCTCTTTTCATAGCCATATCCTCCCAAAAAAAACCAGTCATTTAGAGTATGACCGGTTTCTTATTTTTTATAGCTCAGGATATGAATTTTGTAGTATCTAGCATCCTTTACATCATAAATAGTATAGTTGAATTGCTGATGAGTTCCTGCAGGAATGCTGTCCTTTCCGGTTAAGAACCATTTATCAGTTTTTATCAGGTTCCTTTGTTCATCATACAGCTGAATTTCCGCTTTTACAAAACGCACTGCAAATTTGGTATCATTATGCAGCTCCCCATTCAAAACGCAATGTCCCTCCAACTCCTCAAATTCCACTGCATCCACATAGAGTGTTTTCTGTTTTTTCAGTACCTGCTCTTTCTCTGCCCATCTTGTGCGTATGGTCTTATTGAACAGCCAGATTACGGCAAGCTCTGCATATAACAAAATACCGAATTTGCTTTTCAGAAAGAGAAAGATTTTACCGATAAAGGGGATATGAAACACATAGGTTCCAACAATATCCTTGCGCAGTGTCTTATACATGTCCAGGTTATCCTTACCCTCTGCATTGGTGCGGTATATGGTATTTCCCTGGAAATCTTTTTCTGTTTTATTAAAATGATGTGTTAATAGAATATCGTCACCAAAGCGGTCTGCTTTAAAGGTAATGATATCACCTTTTTTCAAATGCAGTGGTTCTTCAGGATCAAGTACCTTCGTACACACAAGCGAGAAGGTGGGAATACGGGGCTCCATACTGTCCGTTAGTACAGCATATAGGCGATAGCCTGTAATCTGTGCTGTTTCCTCCGGATATTTTGCCATAAGAAAAGTATAGGCTGCCAGTAATAACACAACAACCACAAACACAATATTTGCAATGCGCTTGATTACGTTTCTCATATGCGATCCTACTTTCCTCATCTTCTATATTTTATAAGATTTTTGGAGGGGTGAAAAGATTTTTTTAAAAAAGCCGTCGAATGACGGCTGATTCTAATATTCTAAGCTGCGCTGTTATCAGGAGTTAATTCCGCAACAACTAAGATGTAAGCAGTTGTTGCAGTACCAGCTGTATTTTCAGTATCATTTGTAGTAGTTGCAGTAATTGTCGGTGTTATCTTGCCATTGGTGGCCTCAGAAAGCTTTTTCTCCGAATCTGTAACTGTGGTAGTAACCGATGATAAGTATCCCGTAGAAGTAGACGGATCTGAAACTTTAGCTGCATCATTAGCATGTGCAACTGTATCAAAAGCATATGCCGAAACCTTGATATTATAAGCAGTTGGATCAACACTATCTGGTATGTTCTTTACTTCTATTGTAGGTGTTGATGTGAACTTTGGATCTTCTCCTATTACTGCATTTGTTTCAGTAAAATTCGCTGCAGTAACTGTTGTCGTAACTCCTGCACGGAAATTCAACACCTCTGATGTTGCAGTACCTTTTGTCTGATCCCATGCAGCGAATGTTCCTGCGGATGTAGCGATAACAGCACCTGCTGTTAATAACGATAATAGTGTACTCTTTTTCATATAATTGTTCTCCTTTTCAATGGTTTTAAGAATAGGTAATATTTTTTGTTACCTTTTACACTATTATTGTAATCCTTTTGGGAAACTTTGTATAATACCAATAACCCGCAAGCCGGTTATGCATTTTAGGTATAGCTACATATCTGCATAGGTTTCATGAATAATATTAAGAAACACCTTTCCTGCTTCGCTCAGCACTTCGCGCTTTCTTCGGATGATAACAAAATACTTTTGAATATCACAGTTTCTGATGCGCATGCTGTGGATATGTGAATGCTTTAATTCCTCAATCTGCCATTTATTCCCCAGCATAAAGGCATCCGTATGATTCAGCATGTTGATAATCGCATGGTAGTTGCTCATTGTGATCGTTTTCTTAAAGCTGCTCAGCTGCACACCATCCATTGTCAACGACATATTCAGATTCGAGAAAAAATCATATGGCAGATGAATCAGTGTGAAATCCAGAAAATCCCTTGCCTCCTTCTCCTCCACCAGCTCATCCAGATTCTTCTCGTTGATATGAACGTACAGCGGTCCTTTTCCAAGAATATTCAATTCAATTTCCTTGGCATCCGCCATCTTACGATAAATACTCAATTGATAATCATTTAGAATCGTGATTCCGATTTCCGACTTCATTTCACTGACATTGGCCAACACCTGCTCCGCCGTTGTTTCTACCATATGAATCTCTGTAGTTGCTGATTTCATATGCTTGTAAAATTGTAAAATCAAATCATCCCGTAGGAATACAGAATCCACGGATACCGTCAGCTTGCTATACAGCTTTACCTCACTGACATCCTTTAAACGCTCCAGCACCTGAAACTGCGAGAGGATTGACTGTGCATAATAGTACATCAGTCTACCGGTCGGTGTCAGCGTAACTCCGTTATTGCTGCGGATAATCAGCTCTTTCCCCATTTCTTACTCTAATGACTGTATACTTCTGCTCAGACTTGGCTGGCTGACAAACAGCTTCTCCGAAGCCTTGTTGATGCTTCCACTGTCGACCACTTCAACGAAGTAGCGTAATTGTTGGTTTTTCATCTCTCATTCTCCCTAATTGTGGACATTTATGCTCATTATTATGATAACATAAAAGACAGATTTCTACGTATGCAGATTCTGCCTTTTTCTGTAAAATTATTGTTTTGTATTCATAATATAGGAACCATTCGCTGTTGCGACCACCTTGCCGCTTTTCTTTGAGCGTGCAATAGCTCTGGTCTGTGACATTCTGCTTCCTGCATGATCACAAATTCCTTCCACCAGCAGCGTATCGCCACTGCTCACACCGCCAACATAGTTAACAGCCATTTGTATCGTTGGTGTAAACACTGCATTCCCGCTCACATACGATATACATCCCATCGTAATATCCAGTGCTGTCGCAATGATGCCTCCATGCAGATTTTCCGCCGGATTCATTTGCCAGTCTTTCACCGGAAAAGCCAGAACCACACTTTTTGTATGAAAATCCGCGGTTACCAGCTCCATATCCATCATGGAATTTATCGTACCTTCATCGCGTACTCTCTGCTTTACAAAATACTGAATACGTTCATGGAACTGTTTTTTATCCATATATATCACATCCTTACCTGCCTATTATACTCCTTACAGGAAAGAATTCACACAGTTTGCACAATGAAATCATTTCTGCTTCCAGTTCAATATCCGGATTTTGTAATCATAAACACCATATACTTCATAAGCTGTATAGGAAAATTCTCTTGTTTCTTCCGGCTGTAAAAAATCTCTGCCGCAAAGATACCATTTCATTGTCTTTATCACATTACGGAAATCATCATACAATTCAATTTCCGCTTTAATATACCGTACAGGAACAGGTGTTTTATTGATTACTCTGCCGGTTAATACAGCAAATCTGCTGCTGCAATCAAATTCCATATCTTTTAAAAGGATTCCCTGTTCTTCCTGCGTTTCCACAATTGGTGCTTCTTCCACCTTTGGTTTTTCTATTTCCTCAGGTTCAGGCATTTCCTCCTGCTCATCCGTCTGCCTGCTCTTGTTGATATCATATTTTCTGTTGAAGTCCGGATATTCCTGTTGTTCTGCTTCTACCCGCTGTGGTGCTTTCACACCGTGCAGCAGCTCCTGCACCTCTTTTCGGACTTCCTCCAGCAGTTCCTTATCTACACCGGCATCCGCAGTGTAAACATCATTTGCTGTTACCTGTTCTTCATGAGGTTCCTTCTCTGCAATTTCATCATTTTCCATCATTACTTCGTCTGGATCGCTGAATGGATCTTCTGTTTCCTCCGGATTTTCTTCTACCACAGGACATTGTCCTTCTTGCAGTGTTTCCTGTATACTGGTTACTATCGGTTCCAGAATACCGATTGCCTGAATATGCAGTTGATTGGCATTTGGTATTTTCTTTTCGAATTTTGTCGCACCGGAGTTATACAGTCCCTCTATATCCTTTTGCGTATCCTTCGGATACCGTACAACCTGTGGAACGACATGATGCGGTGTATCGATTACCGGATGCTCATTTAGTTGGTACTGCTCTTTTTTTTCTTTGACAGCTTACGCAGGACTTGCCGTAGCGGTATCCTGATCCGATTCCTCTTCGTTTGTATTGATTGCAATCAGTATATCCTGTAGCTCAGCCTGTGTAAATGTAGCTCCCCCCTCTCGCAGATCAATCGTTTGTTCTGGCTTTGATTTTCCAGAGGATGTATGCTGAACCAGAGACTCCTGCGTAATCTCTGATTTCTGTACATGCTTCCCCTGTGCATCCGGGTGCTCCTGGATTTCCTGCTGGATTTTCGTTGGGCCTGCCGGCTTCTGATGCTTCTGCTTGTACACAATCGGCAGCAGCTCCTCATCATCAGCCGCTTTCCTTTGTTCCACCGGTGCTGTTTTCAGTGCATGGCGCTTGCGTAAGCGCTGCTTTCCGGTCTGTTTCGGAATCTGCTGTTTTGAAGCCGTGCCTGCTTCTTGTAAAATACTGTCGGTAGCTGCCTGCTGTTTGGCTTTCGCAGTCTTATCTTCTGTTCCCTTTGCCTGTCTTGAAATATCTTCCTTTGGAGTCTTTAGCAGCGGCTTCTCTGCATCTGGCTTCACTTCCTGCCCGCGCGTATCCTCTTTCTTTTCATCCACGAAGCGTTGATCAGGATCCAAAGCATTCTTTTTCGCAGATACCTCTATACCCGCTTTTCCTTTTCGCTCCCGCAGCACACCCTTTATCAACAGCAGCATGGTGCTCAGTATACAAACGCCCAGCACCACGGCATACGTGATTTTTCCATAGCTGCTTTGCAGAAATTCATACACCCTGCCCATATACTTCATATGAAAGAGATAGGAGCCTACCAGATCCTCATGTCTGGTTTCATAGGTATCATAATAGCTGCTGTCAGGGGCCTGCGTAATGTAAAAGGTTTCCTGATTTCGAACTTCACTTTTCACAAACATATGCGTTAAGATAACCAATTCCCCAAACCGCTCTGCCCGAAAGCTGATCAGCGTGTTATTTTTTGGTTCCTCGTTATCTTTGAAGGTCTTTACAAAGATGAGAGAATCCTGTTCGATCGCTTTTTCCTTGTTTTTACCGGTAACCTGTATCATCCGGATATGCAGAAGATGCTCGCTCTGTTTTGGAACATAAATCAGAATCGTTACCAACAGTAAAAGTATTAGAAAAAAGCCTTCCAGAATCCATGACAGTTTTTGCTTCATATCGTATCCACTCCTGCTTGCACTGCTGTATTGTCTACCGTTATTCTATCATAGATTCCAGCTTATAAAACGCCCAGAAAGTCCTTATTTATAAGGTTTTTACAATTTCTTTCCGCAAATCTCAGCGTAAACATAACTTTGTGTTTTTATCTTAAGATTTACAAAAAAAAGCCTCCGACAAGCAGTCGCAAGGCAGCCTTAAGCAGCATTGTGCTCAGACTCAAAAATATCTTCATCCAGAAATACCATACGCGGTTCATGGCAGCTTTGCAATACATCCGGAATCCCCATTAAATCCACACCGCAGAAATGGGATGCAGCATGCAGTGCGGCGTTTCCTGTGAGGGGTACATACAGATAGGCTATACCGCAGCAGTAAGCGGATGCTATAAAGCCTCCCAGCTCTTTTAGTTGCTGATTCCCTATAATCAGCAGGCTGCTTTCCTTTTGACATCCGCTTTGATACAGGAATCGGACGATTGCCTCCAGATTATCAAAGGTCTTGATATGTGCTGTACCGGGAACAGTATAGCATGCAGCTTCAGGAAATTGCGCTGTGATGTCCTTTTTTATTTCCGCCGGTACATCGGATTCACAAAGAATCAAAAGCTTATCCGCTTTGATATAGGCGTTAAGTTGTTTTACGATTCCCCGGCAGTGATATACCTGCTGTTTTTCTGTTTGCATCCTGCTTCACCTGTTCTTTCTCTTTTCATTGATCAGCTTTGGGAAATAACCGCTGATACGCACATGATCGAAGAAGATCACAAAGGCCTGTTCATCACAGCCCTGCACCTGTTTTTTTAAATGACCGTATTGTCCTCTCGTAATTGCCACCATCATGACCTCCTTCCTGCGTCCGCTGTAGCCGCCTGTTCCATCCCAGACAGTAACACCACGCCCCACATCCAGGATCAGCTGCTGCTTCAGTTCATGATTTTCCGTGATAATCAAAGCAGCCGATTCTGCATTATCCTCGTGAATGCGATCCAGCACGAAGGACAGGATACAGCTGTGTACGATGGAATATAAGGCTACCTGACTGTCGTAAATGAGAAAACAGAGTAGATAAATCACCGTATTGACCAGCAGATAGATACTGCCGACACTTCCTTTTCCTGTTTTTGTCAGATACAGTCCGATGATGTCAATACCTCCGCCGCTCCCGCGCCCCTTGAAGAACAGCCGTGTACCATATGCACATAGAAAGGAGCCAAGCAGGACAGAGATAAAGACATCCTCAACCAGAGACGCTTTGGGCACCGGAATCAAAGACAAAAACAAAGATTCAAACAGTATGACGATTGCCGTATGCACGGCAAATGTTTTCGCCAGCACCCTGGCAGCGAGAATGATCATGAAGATATTCAGGATCAGATTTATAATCCCGGCGATATCAAAGGAAAGTCGATAGGGCAGGATATGGAGCAGCAGGTCCCTGAGCAGCTGGGCGATTCCTAAAAACCCGGCACTGTAGATATGCAGCGGAACCAGAAACACATTCATCGAGAAGGAAAACAGCAAAGCTCCGCTGATACAGTACAGCCAGTCCTGTGCTGTCTTCATACGATATAGCGCTGTACGCGATCACTCATTCCCACCGCGATTTCTCCTGCCGTCCCCTGTATGATTTGGCCAAGCAGATAGCTGCTGACTGCCCCGGTTCCATCATCACCACTCAAAAGCGCATATTCCCCGACCTGCACTGCTTCTATATCGGTCACATCCACCATAAACATATCCATGCATACCTTTCCAATCAAAGGTGCCGGCCTGCCATGTATGGAAACATAGCTCTGCGGGGACTGTGCGATACAGCGTCGGTAGCCATCCGCAAAGCCTGCCGCCAGCACTGCGATTCTGACAGGCTGTTTTGCGATAAATGCATGACCATAGCCCACCCCTTCTCCCGCTGCAATATCCCGCAGCAGGACGATTCTCGCTTTCCAGACAAGCACCTCCCGCAATGGTATCAAGCGCTGCTCCGAGGCTGAGGCAAGACCAAAGATATAGGCACCGACACGCACCATGTCCATATGCATATCTGGTGCATGTATCGCTGCCTTACTGTTGCATATATGACAGATGCCCGTATCGATTTTTCGTTCCTGCAACGCCCGGATGCAGCTTTGAAAGCGCTGAAACTGCAATTCGGTAAACGCCAGCTCCCTTTGATTGCTGCCGGCACCGTATACCAGATGGGTATACATCCCTGTTATTTCTATATTCGGCAGTGAAAACAGAGGAAGCAGCTGCTCCACGCAGTCTGCTATAGAACTACAGCAGTCGATTCCCATGCGGTGAAAGCCGGTATCCAGCTTCAAATGCACGGCAGCCTTCAGGTTCATGCCTGCACAGCACTCGGAAATATGGGAAAGAAACGTTGCGGAAAAGGCACTAAGTGTGATGTTGTTTTCCGCAGCCAGATGTATTTCCTCATCCGATACATAGCCAAAAACAAGAATCGGCTTTTCTCCTGATACGCTTCGCACACGCAACGCCTCCTGCATGGTGGCTGTCCCATACCAGTCGCATAAATCGTCCATCGCCTGTACACACGGCTCGATTCCATGACCGTACGCATTCCCTTTTACGACTGCCATAAACCTCGTTCCTGCTGTGAGATGCCGCTTCAGCTGCATCACGTTTTCCCGAATTCGCTCTGTATGGATTTCAGCATAGGTTCGGCAGCTGATGTTTTCTTCCATACCTATTCGGCTTTGCCGCACTCCGCAATGATGGCGGCTTCATATGCTTTTTGCAGCTGCTTCAAAATCGGTCCCGGCTTTCCATCCCTAATCGTATGCCCGTCCACCTTTAAAACTGCACTGCATTCCGTATTCGTATCAGCGACAATGACCTCATCTGCGGCATACAGCTCATCCAGTGTAAAATTGCCTTCACGAAATGGTATCTGTTCCTTCTCACACAGTGCCTCCAGTATTTTCTTCGTCGTACTGGGCAGAATATCCTCATTTTCAACATGTGTCAGTATACAGCCGTTCTGAACAATCAGGATTGAGCCGGATTTTTCTTCCGTGACAATACCGTCCTTTACCAGAATCGCCTTCCCTGCCCCTTTTCTCTTTGCCTCAGAGCGCGCCATGCAGTTTGGAATCAGATTCAGTGTTTTTACATGACAGTATTTCCAGCGGATATCCTCCACACTGATCGCAGTTGTTCCCGCCTGGATTTTCTCCACATTGCGGGGAGCATGTACCGCAAAGCCGGACAGCACCGGCCTTTGATCCTCACGCCCGGGATACAGATGGTTTCGGATGCCGTCATCCCCTCTTGTCAGCTGCATATACACATAACCGCTGTGCAGATCATTCTCCTCAACCAGCTGCTGAAAGAAGCCTTCGAATTCCTCCCTTGTATACTGCAGATTGAAATCAATGACATCCGCCCCCTGAAACAGACGGTCGAGATGCCGCTTTAGACCAAACAGCTTCCCATTGTATACACGGACGACCTCATACAGACCGTCTCCGAAGACATAGCCGCGGTCCTGCAGAGAAATGTGGATATCCTGCTCTTTGACCATAGCTCCCTTCCATAAATATCGTTCCCCGATTCCTTTTTTTTCTATTCCATTCATCCTTATATCCTTCTTTCTATTCCTTGCATGCCGAATAGCTTATTTTCCCGCTCAGCATCCCGTATGTTTCTTTGAACACCTCATCCATGTGCTCCTTCAGCTCATCAAAATTCATGAATTTACGGGAGGTCACAGCTTCCAGAAAAATCGGAAGGTTGATACCGTAAAAGCATTCCAGCTTTTTCTCTTTATACAGTCTGCCGATTGCCTTTGCTGTGACATTGCAGGGGGAGCCTCCCAGTAAATCTGTCAAAACGATCACACCGTCCCCTTCATCCGCCTGTTCGATTGCCTTGTATACCTTCTGTTCAAACTGTTCAATGCTGTCTCCGTGAAACAGTCCCAGATGTGCAACATTCCCGATATTTCCGACAATCAGCTTTCCGCTGCTGACAAAGGCTTCTGCCAGGGGTCCATGTGTGGCGAGTACCAGTCCTATCATACGACGTGTCCTCCCCTAGGCTGCGTCTTTGATTTCGATTCGCTTATCATCCGGTACGACTCGAATATAGACGTCCATGCCCTTGCTCTGCATAGCCTTGATGCTATTCATTTCTTCCTCATTCACCGCAATGTTGCGATACAGCTTTCGTCTGTCTGCCCGGGCACCGATTCCTCCGATTCCCACTCCCTGTATCGGAACACCCGCATCATGCAGATCCGCGAAAACCATCGGTGTTTTCGCAAGCAGGAAGATTCGTTCATCCTCACTGCCTGCTTCCTTGAGATAGGAGATGGCACTGCTTACGGAAAGCACCTCCAGCTCCAGACTGCTCGGCATTGCGGATTTCATGATCATTTTCATAAAGGAATCCTTTGCGGCCTTATCATCCACAATAATCACCTTGCTTGCTTTGGTATGCAAGACCCAGGCCGTCATGACCTGCCCGTGTACCAGCCGGTCATCAACGCGTGCATATACAATATTTTTCATACAATTATTCCTCTTCCTTCTGCAGACAGGCGATAAATGCCTCTGCGCGGTGCTGCAATTCCTCAAAGCGGCCTTCCTGAATCACACGCTTATCCATCAAGCGTCCGCTGATACCATAGCCGGTGCAGCCGACAGCCGCAAATTCTGCGATATTTTCCTCGGTGATTCCCGCAGTCGCAATGAATTTCACATGGGAAATAGGTCCCATCAGATCCTTAATGTAAGAGGCTGTCATTCTGGCAGCCGGAAACAGCTTAACATAATCCGCCCCGTATTCATGTGCATCCAGTACCTCGCTGGGGCTCAGTGCTCCCGGAATGGACAGCATGCCCAGCTCCTTTGTTTTACGAATGACCGCTTCATTGACATTCGGTGAAATGATATAGGCAGCCTTTGCCTGATAGGCAAGCTCCACCTGTGCAGGATTGACAACCGTCCCTGCCCCGATCGCCATACGGCCTCGAAAATGCTCCTCCAGCATGGTGATTGCATCCAGTGTTTCCTTATAATCCCTGCTTTTCTGATCAAAGGTGACCTCCGCCAGACGGATGCCGCCCTTATACAGTGCTTCCATCGTCTTGAGGAGGGTGTCACCATAGACACCCCTGCAAATCACGATAAGCTTATGCTCCTCCAGCATGGCTCGAATTGTATCCATATAAACTCCTTTCTTCGTTCATTTTAGAAGAATCCAATCAGCACACCGACAATAGCGATGGCAATCAGAATCAGTATGATCTTAGATGTTGAAAGCTTTTTCTGCAGCAGGAAGTAAGAGAGAAAGACAAAGCCAACCGGCAGTAAGCCCTTGAATATCGCATCGAAGATGGTTTCCTGCAGGACCATGTCCGAGCTTCCCAGATGCAGCACCGTGGAAGAAGTGACCGTTACCGTCGTGGCCTCAAGCCCTCCCAGGGTAATGGCTCCAACTGCCATAGCCAGCGTCATAAAGCGCTCCAGCTTTCCGCTCGCAAACAGACCGTTGACAGCTTCCTTTCCCTTTTTATAGGAGGTCTGGAACATCCAGTAGCAGGGCACCATGACATAGAGAACGGTAACGATCATATAGAAGATCGGACCGAAGAAGTTGCCGTCCATTCCCATACCAATCGCAATGGAGGCAACGATAGGGATTGCCGTTCCCTGGCGCAGAGCATCAAATACACCTGCCAGCGGTCCCATCAGTCCGGTTTTGATTGCACTGATGTCCTCGCCTTCAATCGGCAGCCCGTTCGCACGCTCCTCCTCAAGGGAGCATACCAGCCCCATGATGATGGAGCCGCCTTAATACCCGGCTGTATTAAAGAATTCCATGTGCCGCTGACATGCATTCACAAATTCTTCCTTATCATCGCCATACAGCCGCTTCAGCACCGGTCCCAGACAGCCCAGCACACCGGGCGTCTGCAGACGCTCGTAGCTCAGCGTTGCTTCTCCAAGCAGATGCCAGAGAAGAAAGCATTTATTTAAATCGGTCTTTGTCAGCTTTTTCTCAGTCTGTACGTTGGTATCTGTTATCTGACGTTCCATACTCTACACCTCTTCCTTTGCTCGGTTGAATTTGAGATCAGCATACAGGGATGCAATAATGAAGGCTACAACTGCGATGACAATCATTGGCACATTGCCGTAGATAGAAAGCACGAAGCCCAGCATAAACAGCTGAATAATATTCGGACGGTTGGACAGCAGCCGCAGGATGATCGCAATACCCATCGCCGGCAGTATCTGTCCGATTACGGTAAGAATCTGCATCGGCGTTCCCTTTAAGGCGTCCAGCACCTGTGTAGCGACATCTGTTCCGAAATACAGGATTCCGAAGACCGGTACCGCAGAGATACAGAAGGTTGCAATCTGTGCAAGTACAAATTGTACAAAGTAAATCTTTTTCATATCCCCCTGTGCGGCGGCACTGTCCACCATGTGTACGAATACGGAGTTGATGGTGCTTCGCAGATTCCATACGATGGTCCCGACAAGACCAAAGGATACGGCAATCGTAACTGCGACCTCCGGAGTGGCTCCGGTTGCTATAGCCAGAGATGTTCCGACAACCCCTGCAATGCCGGGATCGCTTGGAATTGCACCTCCGACATTCAGAAACCCAAGAACTACGGTATTGATCGTCGCACCGATGATCAGACCATTTTGCGGATCCCCCAGAATCAGACCGACGATGGTGCCGGATACGAGCGGCTGGCGAATGGATACGTGTACGATTCCTGTAAGCCAGGGTGGTGAGCACAGCGTCATATAATACAAAATTCCGATAAGCGCTGCCTGTAAAAAGTTAATTTCCATGTTTTTTCTCCTCTCATGTTGTTTGAAAACCTAGTAGCTACTGACTGTTTACACACATACTATAATCGCTCAAAAACCTCCCGTCAAATAACGCAAAAGCACAGTTTTTTTTACATTCGTGTCACTTAAAAGATAGAAAAAGACGGTGATATTTTCCAATATATGCAAATTATTCCGATATCCGCGTATGTGTGCTTTCATTACCCGCACAAACTATATCCGTGCTATAATAAGTGTGCAAGCAGACGGCATGCGTGCATTCTGCAGCCCGGAAATTCAGCACCAAAAAGTGGTGGAAGTGTGAAAGAAAATCAAATTTGTAAAAAGACAAGTAGCTTGAAACGTCTTTCATGCAATGCCTGTGTCCGCGTGCAAAACGCGGGGAGTGGAGGAAACTATGAAAAAAGCACCTCGAATGAAGGATATTCAAAACCTGATTGCCAGCTATACGGCAAACGGCATTACAGCACACACCTATGATTTCAGCAGCTGTAATGCGCATGACATCGCATTGATTCTGAAAATTGATCGAACCAATGTATCCCGTGTTCTCAATCAGCTGCATCGTGAAAACCGGCTCATCAAGCTGCAGGGACGCCCTACCCTGTATCTCGACGCCGGTGTCATTCACTCATTTTCTACAGAGCCGGTTCCGTATACACTGCCGGTGGGAAGAGATATTCAGGAATACCTGCATCAGGATAAGCCTGTGCGCGTGCGGGAGCACAGCAGCAGGCAAACGCTCACCTACACCGGTATTCATGCGAACGAATCTCTGCATTCCCTGTATCAGGAGCTGTTGGCGATTCTCATGTATCCCCAAGCCCTTCAAAGCTTGGCGCTTTGTGCCCCCTATGGAGAAGGCAAGCATCATTTTCTGAAATTTTTTATAGAAAAGGCGAAGGAGCTGCAGCTGCTTGGCAGGCATACACAAATACTGGAGCATGTGCTAAGCGATGCGGCAGATGAGCAGAATCAGATTTATAACATGCATCCGGAGACCCCCGCCTTCCTCATTCTGGATGTACAATGCAGTGATATGCACATTGTACAGCAGGTGGCAAAAAAGCTGCAGAAGCAGCATGCCGCCTTACACAGCAGCTGGAAAGTATGTTACCTGTTTCATGATGCAAATGCGGATATCGCACAGCTGCAGCGGTTTATAGACTATCCGATGGTGTTTCCCAGCTATGAGATGCGTACGCTGAAGGAACGTCTGGAAATCATCTTCGCTGAAATACAGCGGCAGTCCGATATCCTGAATCAAACCATCTGTCTGCATAAAAATGTAATCACCTGTATGGCACTTGCAGACAAAGCATATACCACACACATTTCCCTGCAGGAGCTGCGCCGTTCCATCATACGGGCACATTACAGCTTTATTCAGCGCAAGGCCAATGTCATCGATATCACCTTCGAGCATCTGTCCGATGGTATGCTGAACAGCATTCGGGATGTATCCTCCCGCTTTGCACAGCTGCACAGTATCCTCGATCTGTTTGACGGTGATGTGCTTTATTTCATACCGCAGACCTCCTGCCGCTTCTTTACCGCACTGCATCATGCCGTCCTGAATGAACAGCATCTGATTGACAGCAACGATGATGAGCAGATCGTTTCCATCTGTAATTCCATGCTGAAAAAGACAGAGAAAATAGAGATCAATACGATTCGCTCCATCTTTGTGAAAGAGCTTTACGATCTGATGGACCGCTGCTGGCATCCACCCCGCTCAAGCAGAAGGAGACGATGATCTTCGTTTTATTTGAATATCTGCAAAATCTCATAACGGAATTAAAGAATAACACCTATACCCGCAGCTTTACACCGTCACACGGTCTTGGGACAAAGCGCACGGATGCTGTTACGGAGGATATCGCACAGATCATTCAATCCAAGATGGAGGTTGTGCTGCCGCAGGATGAGCGCATTCTGATCAGTACCTACCTGCAGCTGGCCATTCAAAAGCTGGAGGCCAAAACTCCGATACTGTTTGTATGCCACGGGGAGGATATCGCCGCAAATTATGAAAAATACATACGCTCAGCCAATCTTTATGAAAACTGTCATTCGCTCGATTATTCCGAAGCCTGGCGAAGAAAGGAATTTCACCTCTTCCTCGATCACGTATGCGACAGGATTCAGCAGATCGATAATCATGAGACCCTGCTGCTGTTTAGTGATATCGCTCCGTTAACAGAGATTGGCGAACAGATCAGCAGCCGTCTGCATATCGATGTACACAGCTATGCCCCTATCTCGCTTCCGCTCATTCTCAATACCATATCCGCAATGAAGCACGGGCATGCACAGGAATACAGCCAGCCGCAGACACCAAGCTTTCCTGCTTCCTCTCTCAGTGAGAATTCCCGAACACTGATTGACCGTATTTCCCGTCAGATACTCCAGCAGTCCCTGGTCTTTCTGGATGCGAACAAGGCTTCTTCCTCTTTGATGGTTGTCCTGTTAAATATTTTGAAAAAGCTGAAGCTCGGTTATAGTGATGAAATTACCATCCGTTTTATCATACACGGTGCATTCGTCATCGAGCGTGCCATCCGCAGCGATCCCCTGCCAAACAAAAAAACACGGGAGATTATCAATTCCCATGCCGATGTGTACAATACGATCAGTCTTGAGCTGAATGAATTGAACAATATTTTCAACATCAGTATATCCAAAGCTGAAATTGCCACGATTACACAGATCTTTCTGGAATATATGTAATCAATAAAATCAGGTGCACCCTTTCATTCCCCGCTTCCGGCTTATACTTTCCTATTTCATATCACAAAAAAAACGGACCGCTGCGCTATACCGGCAGTTGTCCGTTTTCTTTATGTATGGATGGAAAAATCAGGCAAGCTCAGCCTCGAGCTTTTCAATCCCCTTTGCAATACGCTTCAGGGTTTCCTCTTTTCCAAGGATATGAGCGATTTCAATGGCACCGCCAGGTGTAAACTGCTTTCCGGTGATGGCAGTACGAACCGGCCATAAAATCTGCCCGTTCTTCATTTCCATCTGCTTCGGTAAAGACAGCAGCAGCTCATGCAGATTTTCTTCGCTCGACCAGTCATTCAGCTCTGACAGGGCACTTTGTGCCGCCTGCAATGCCTTATATGCAATTTCATAGGTCGTCTTCATTTTCTTATGAATATACATGGCATTATCATATTCCGGCAGCTCGTCAATGAAATCCAGACTTTCCGGAATAGAGGTCAGAATATCACATCTTGGCTGCAGAATGCGTGCAACCGCCATAATATCCACCGGTCTGTGAACGGATTCCTCGATATACGGCTTTGCCAGCTCACAGAATGTTTCCGTGCTCATCGCGCGCAGATACATACCGTTCATCCATGTCAGCTTGTCAATATCAAAAATAGCCGGTGATTTGGAAATACGCTTAATATCAAACACCTTGATCAGCTCATCCAGTGTATAGATTTCCTGCTCTGTTTCCGGTGACCATCCAAGCAGAGCGATGTAATTCAGAATCGCTTCCGGAAGATACCCTTTCTTCACAAGGTCCTGAAAGCTGGCATCCCCGTTACGCTTACTCAGCTTGTGCTGTTCATCCTTCATAACCGGTGGAACATGCACATAGGTTGGAATATCCCAGCCGAAGGACTGATAGATCAGATTATATTTTGGAGTGGAGGACAGATACTCGTTTCCACGCACAACATGCGTGATACCCATCTGGTGATCATCCACGATATTGGCAAAATTATAGGTTGGATAGCCGTCGCTTTTCAGCAGCACGGATTCATCCAGAATACTGTTATCCACCTCAATGCGGCCATACACCTCATCATCAAAATACGTTTCTCCATCGTGACGAATCGTCTGACGCACAACATATTTTTCTCCCTTGGCAATACGTTCTCTGGCTTCTTCCACAGACACATGCTTGCATGGATCATCGTATTTGAAAGAGATTCCCAGACTTTCCGCCTCTTTTCTCTGCTTTTCTATTTCTTCCTCACCGCAGAAGCAGTAATGTGCGCCTCCCAGATCAACCAGCTGATCGGCATACTCCTTATACATCGGCAGTCGCTCAGACTGTACATACGGTCCGAAATCCCCTCCGATATCCGGTCCTTCATCATGATGCAAACCGACTTCCTTCATGGTATCGTATATGATTTCGACAGCGCCTTCCACGTAACGTTCCTGATCGGTATCCTCGATACGCAGAATAAAATCTCCGTCCTCATGCTTGGCAATCAGATATTCGAACAATGCTGTTCTCAGATTTCCGATGTGCATATACCCGGTAGGACTTGGTGCAAATCTTGTTCTTACTTTTTTCATACGGGCCTTCCTTTCCATTTATTGGTTTCTATATATAGCAGCAGCTTGGCATTTCCACACAGGGTGCTTCCCCGCAATAAAACAAAAAAGTCGCCGAAGCGACTCTCGTTTTTTATTGGCTGGGGTACTTGGATTCGAACCAAGGAAATGCCAGATTCAGAGTCTGGTGCCTTACCGCTTGGCTATACCCCAATCTCTCAGCGGCAACGACATTATTCTACTTGTTTTCCATGCTTTTGTCAATAGCTTATTTTAAAAAATTCAATTTTTTTCAGAAGACGGTCCCTATTCACCGATTTATAGTATAGAAAACAGCTTATATTAGGTAAAAAAACAAAACTATCGCATAGCAGTTGTCTCATACATAAAGAAGTCCCCTCTATGGTATCCTTAATTGATTTGTTATCTTTCGATAAATTGAAACAGGAGCTGCTCACCGAAAGGTTAAAAGCAGGAAAATGGCTAATCAAATACAGATATAGCACGAGATCGGTTTTCATGACTTGTATATATAGTAGAGCACTATCATCGCTAAATTGATAATACAATGCAAAAAGAATTACCTTTCCGCATGACATATCCTTATGCAAACAGCCGCTTGAAACGCATCCTCTGAAAAGCTATCCATAATATCTGTATAAGGAATCTAAAAAAAGACGATTATCAACAAATAGAGTATGCAGACTTTCTCAAAAGAGAAACCGATAAAATGCAGGAAAGCCATACTCGCATACGGTGTATATCACCCTGCTGGGTCTCTTGCATTTTGTTATCCTATTATATTTTACATTCTCCCTTTTCACGCGATGCTTGACAGCACTTCAAAATCGTGGGATAATTTTGACGAAATCGATGAGAGTAACTCACCTGAGGCTTAACCAGAGATTTGTGCATAGTACTACGCAGTAAATGAAGGAAGCAAGGAAGATATTTGTTTTCTAGATTAGGAGCGATTATGTTCGGATTGAAAAAGAAAAGCAGAAAAGTGGAATTGGTTTCACCGGTTAACGGAAAAATGATACGCTTACGTGATGTACCGGACCAAGTTTTTGCATCTGAAATGATGGGCCCTGGAGTTGCTTTTATTTCCAACGACGGAAACATATGTTCCCCATGTGATGGTGAATTGATGACTGTATTTCCCACAAAGCATGCGATTGGAATAAAGGCAGAGAATGGAGCCGAAATACTAATTCACTTTGGAATAGATACTGTCCAATTAGAAGGAAGTTGTTTCCATCAAAAGATAGATGCAGGAAACAAAGTAAAAAAAGGTGATTTGATTATAGAAGCTGATATCGAAGCAATCCTCGAGCAAGGGTATAGCATCGATACACCTATGATTATCACAAATGCAAATGAATTCCATGTTACGATTCATCAGGCTGATGCCGTTACTGTAAACACGGCTGCAGTCATATCGATAGAAAAGAAGTAGAGCATATGGAAGTTATAAAAAAGCTGGGAAATAACGCGGCTATATGCAGGGATCATAGTGGCAGAGAACTGATTGCGATCGGATTGGGCATTGGATTTCCAAAATGTCCTTATATCTTAGATGATTTGAGTAAAATTGACCGCACGTTTTATAACGTTGATGCGGAATATCTAAGTCTGTTTGAAGATATTGATTCAAAAATCTTTCGTATTTCTGCCGATGTTATTGATTTGGCAGTTACCATGCTCAGTGTTCCCTTAAAACAAAACGCTGTATTTACATTGGCGGATCATTTAAACTTCGCTCTTGTTCGTCTGAAAAACGGAATGATATTTACAACACCGATAGCAAATGAATTAAGAGATTTGTATCCGGTAGAAGTAAAAATCGCAAAATATACGTTAAATTTATTACATAAAAATTTAAATGTACAATTACCGGAATCCGAAATATATGCAATTGCCATGAATATTATCAATTCTGAGGAGACCTACACACGGAATAATCAAATCAGCCTTACAGCAGAATTCATTCAGGAAATCGTGAAGATTATCGAAGGACAGATGAAGGTTTCGATTGATACAAATTCATTTAATTATTCCAGATTTGCTTCTCATATGCAGTATTTATTCAGAAGAAAAAGCCAGTACAGTGAAATCAGCAGCACCAATAAAAAATTATTTGAAGTTTTGAAAAAGGAATATCCAGATACCTTTGCCTGTGTGCTGTTGATCAAAGAAATGATATTTCATAAATTTAGCTGGAGTATTGAGGATGAAGAATCCTTATATTTAATACTCCATGTAAATCGATTGTGTTCCCATGAGGGTGTAACGAATGAGTCGGCATAACCTTTGCACAATATAAACATCATCTGATGCTTATCGTGTAAAGGTTTTTATTTTATAGAAAATCAGAGAGGATAAAACTATTATGAAAAAAGATAAAGCTTTAAAAATTGCAGAAAGTGTATTAGAACAAGTCGGTGGAAAACAAAACATTGCGAAGGTGTTGCATTGTCAAACACGTCTTCGCTTCAATCTAAAGGATGAAAGCATTGCAAATCATGAAAAAATAGAAGCGGTACAAGGTGTTTTAGGTGTTGTAAGAGCCGGTGGACAGGTACAAATCGTAATAGGTCCAGAGGTAAAGGATGTATATAACGAACTGTGTGAGCTGGGTGATTTTGATAACACGGACAGAGAACCTGTTTCTGCCGCAAAAGAAAAAATCACACTGAAATCTATCGGAAATGGAATTTTAGATGCTATTTCCGGAAGCATGGGACCTGCGATTCCAGCCATCGTCGCCTCCGCATTCTTTAAAATGCTGACAGCTATTTTAGGTCCAGAGCTGTTAAATGTCATTGGTGAAGGAAACGATCTGTATACATTATTCACCTTCGTGGGAGACGCTGCATTTTATTTCTTTCCGGTAATTGTCGGCTATACAAGTGCAAAAAAATTCAATCTAAATCCGGTAATGGGGATATTGATGGGCGCAATTTTGATACATCCGACATTTGTCGGTCTGGTGGGTAAACCATTTACTGTATACGGTATTCCCTGCAATGTTCAAAGCTATGCAAGCTCCATTGTTCCGATAATTTTATCAAACTGGGTAATGTCCTATATCGCTAAATTCTTCGATCGTATCGTTCCGGGGGCAATCCGTTCTGTATTTGCACCAGCACTGACAATCGCTGCCATGCTGCCGATTGCATTATGTGTCTTCGGTCCGGCAGGAGCATTCATCGGGCAATATGTAGTAGATGCATTATTCTCGTTGGAAGGAATTGCAGGATTCATCGGGATCGGATTGATTGCGGCATTGTATCCTGTTCTGGTAATGACCGGTATGCATATGGTACTGATTACAACATTATTTCAAATTTTTGCTACCTATGGAAGTGATGGATTCGCCGCAGTAGCTGTTTCCGTCTCCAGCTTCTCTATTATGGGGGTAGGAATCGGTGCTTTCTTCCGATTGAAAAATAAAGAACAAAAGGCACTTGCCCTGTCTTATGGGATAACCGCCATCGTCGCAGGGACCTCGGAGCCGACGATTTACGGTATCTGCACAAAATACAAAAAGCCATTTATCGGACTTTTGGCAGGTGGTTTCTTAGGTGGAGCATATGCCGGTTTAACCGGTGTTGTCGATGCGACACTGGTACCATCCTCCAATGTATTTGCAGCATTATGCTTTTTAGGAGGCTCTCAGGCAAATGTAATCAACGGTATCATCGCATGTGCAATCGCTTTTATATCAACCGCTTTATTCGTTTACTTTTTCGGATTTAATAAAAACGAAAAGGATATCCAACGTTAATATCAATGCGATTAGAGAAGGAACTTCTTCCTATAGCTCAGATACACAAAGGAGTGTTCTATGATAAATACAAGGCTTACATTACCGAGTGGTGCGTATGCTGATACGTATATTATGGATTCGGAAATCAATTATCGTGAATACAGAAAGCGACCTGCAATCCTTGTGGCACCGGGTGGCGCGTATGCCGTTCATGCGACAAAGGAAAGTGAACCGGTGGCTATTCAATTCATGCAAATGGGGTATCAGGTATTTGTTTTAAAATATTCGGTAGGCTCAGATCGCTCGCGACCGGAAAAAGGCATTATAAAATCCGCAGTATATCCGCTGCAAGCTGTTGAAATGCTGGAAGCTTTACATATTGTAAAAGAGCATGCCGATGAATGGAACATAGATAAAAACCGAATTTTCTTAATGGGATTTTCTGCAGGCGGACATGTGTGTGCGTCTTGTGGTGTACGATGGAATGACCCCGCAATCGTAAAGCAATTAAGCTTTCGCCCGAAAAAAGATGAACTGAAGGCAGCCGGAATTGTTTTAGGCTATCCGTTCCTGGTTCCGAATAGTGATGAATTTTTCAAAAAGCATCCTTTAAAAGCTGTCGAAAAGGTACAGCATATTATGAATTATGTTCTTTATCAATCAGATTTTCCATCACAGAAGGATGTCGAAAAAGTGAATTTGATAAATTATATTTCACAGGATACCGTACCGATGTTTCTCTGGCATTCCATTGATGATCCAGTCATTGATGCTGGAAATTCCACACGCTTTATTTCAAAGCTGTTGGAATATGGCATATCTGCGGAGTATCATTTATTTGGTCATGGCGAGCATGGAAAAGCATTGGAAAACAGTTTAACGCATAAAAGGGATGAGATGATCGATCATCATTTGAACAGTTGGATTTCTCTGGCAGATTATTGGATGAACAGGATAGGTGAAAAGTAAGATGAGAAAAGAAGACTATACGATTTTTGAATATCGAATGAGCAAAGAAATAAAATATGCTGATCTGATTTATAATGAAAAAATGAATGGTATATTCGAAAAAGTCTGTGTAAAAACAAAAACCGCAGGATATGTGGATATGTCGATTTATCGTCCCTTGAGTTGGGATGGGAAGCAGATTTTAAAGCCGGTATTTAACTTTCATGGTGGAGGCAATGTATTGGGATACTATGAGCAGGATGGAAAATATTGCCGTTTATTGGCGGATTTAACCGGCTGTGCTATCTTTAATGTAGACTATGTTGTTGCCCCGGAATTTAAATATCCAAAGCCTTTATTTTCCAGCTATGAAGCAATCGCTGAAATACGAAAACGCTGTGATGAAGTAAGGATTGATAAAGAGCATGTTGTCGTAATGGGACATAGTGCAGGCGGTTATATTTCCGCCTGCTTGACACTGATTGACCGAGACAGAAAAGAACTCGGTATCAAAGGAGCCATTTTAGATTATCCGCCATTGCGACAGGAAATCCGTGCAGAATTCAGAAAAGCGAAGGACCCTTCAAAGGCGATATCCGAAAATAGAATGCTGCAGTATATCAACTGGTATTATAATAGCTTTGATGAGCTGAATGATGAACTCGCCTCTCCCCTACTCGCTGATTTGCATGATTTGCCGAAAACCCTGATCCTGAGTGCGGAATACGATTCTTTAAAAAATGAAGAAAAGGCATATGCAGATAAAATGCAGAAGGCGGGAGGAGATGTAACCTATGTTGAATTTGCAAATTGCCGCCATGGCTTCACCCATGAATGGTTTGATGAATTTATGCCAGAGGAATCCGAAAAAGCATGGAATATGATGGCAGCATTTATCAGAGGGATAATGTAGAAGCATGGCGCAGAAGAACTTAAACTATCATGTAATGCCTCGAAGGGGCTGGCTGAATGATCCGAACGGCTTGGTTTATTTTAAAGGAAATTATCACATTTTCTACCAGGCAGATGAAAACAGTATGGATGGAAGTGTCAATAAAGCATGGGGTCATTATGCAACGAAGGATTTTCAAACATATACACGTCATGCTACGGCTGTTTCTCCGGATTCCAAATACGATAAGAACGGCGCATATTCAGGAAGTGCAATCATCAGAGATGACATACTGTATGTATTTTATACCGGTAATGTAAAATATGAGGGCCCCTATGATTTTATTCATGAGGGAAGAGAGCATAATGTAATGCGAGTGGAAAGCCGTGATGGAATAACCTTTGAACATAAAAAATGTTTACTGCGAAACAGTGACTTTCCAAAGGATTGTACAAGGCATGTCAGAGATCCCAAGCTGTTTATGAAGGATGGCCGCTATCATTTAATTTTAGGTGCAAGATTGAAAAATGACACCGGCTGTGTATTGGAGTATGTGAGTGATGATTTAGAATCATGGAAGTATGCTCATCGCTATGTACCGGCAAAAGATACAGGATTCATGATAGAATGTCCGGACTACCTGCAATTACAAGGAGAAGCATTCCTTTTATGCAGTCCGCAGGGTTTAAAAAAGCAGGGCTATGAATTTCATAATGTATATGATTGCGGATATTATAAAATCAGCAATCGGCAACTGATTGATTATCAGACACTTGATTATGGATTTGATTTTTACGCAGCGCAAACGTTTTACAACGCAGATCGTAATATACTGATTGCCTGGATTGGGATGCCGGATAATGCATATATCGATCGTTATGAAGCATGGAATCAGACCCTGACGATGCCCCGCTCCATTTTCTTTGATAAGCGAATCATCCAAAAGCCGATACAGGAAATCCTGGATTTGAGAACAGATAGGAAGCTGTATACGAATGATTTTGTAATCGGTAAATCCTGCAATATCGAATGGGATGCAGACTCCGATTTTTCGCTACAAATGAATGCGATACGCTGCGTGTATAGAAATCATAAATTCACACTGGATTTATCTGCATGCAGCTGCAATCGGCAGGAAAGATGCATTACGCCCATAGAAATCCGTCATGTTTCTGTATTCATTGATGAATCTGTATTGGAAATTTTCATCAATGAAGGTGAATACACAATGACCTCACGATTTTATGATGATGAGCACAGCTTACACGTAACAAGCGAGAATATAAAGCGATTTGTAACATACAACATGAGAGGATTCAATATACTATGAAAAAATTATTAGCAATCGGAGAAGCGTTGATTGATATGATTCCAAGCAATACAGGAAGAATTATGGATGTAGAAGGCTTTCAACCAAAAGTCGGAGGGGCTCCGTTGAATGTATGCGGAGCATATACCGCATTAGGTGGAGAAAGCGCTATGATTACCATGCTTGGCAAGGATGCCTTTGGTGAAAAAATCGTAAAGGAAATACAACGATTCCATATTCATACAGAGTATATAAAACAAACGAATGCCGCAAATACATCTTTGGCATTTGTAGCCCTGGACGAACATGCAAATCGAGAGTTTTCATTTTATCGGAATATGGGTGCGGATATGCTTTTATCAGAGAAGGATATAGAGGAAAGCTGGTTTGAAGATTGCTATGGTTTGCATTTCTGTTCGGTTTCCCTTGGTGATTTCCCTATGAAAAAAGCTCATAATCGAGCATTGGAACTGGCAAAGAGGAAAAATCTACTTGTATCCTTTGATCCGAATGTCCGTCTTCCTTTATTCGACGATCACGAATATCTGAGAAGAACGATTCACGAATATATGCACTTTGCTGATATCTTAAAAATCAGTGATGAAGAGGTTTCCTTTATATTTGGAAGCGATCATATAGAAGAACATGTACAATATATATTTGATTCCGGTGTAAAATTACTGATTTACACTGCCGGAAAAGACGGTGCAGCTGCCTATACGAAATACAATACGGCATACGCGGATGGTATTGAGGTAAAAGCAGTTGATACCACCGGTGCAGGAGATGGTTTTATCGGATGTTTACTGTATCATCTATCCAAAGATGATATTCATGCTTCTGATTTGGATGGATTAAGCGAACACCAATTAAAAAGCTACTTGGATATGTGTAATAAATTTTGCAGTATTTCTGTAACAAAGGAAGGTGCTATCGCAAGCTATCCATCCCGGTAGGATTCACGTTAGGCTATCATCAAAAGCATCCTGTAAGCAAAACCCGCCCACACAGCGTTGTGTGTTTCTGTGGTATCTGTTTTACAGGATGCTTTTTACAATATACGAAAAGCCGATTCCATTGATAACGTACAGTTCTTTTCCATTGGAATTAGAAGGCTTTCACTATGCATGCTCATTTGCTTGAACATACTTTGCGCTGGATATAGCGGTACAAAATATGAACGCATCCTCCCTCTTTTCGCGAGGATGTGCTTTCATTTACTGACAGCTTGCAGATCGCAGTTGAATGACATGTTGACTATATGCTTTTTGACATATTCTTGGCAAGGTAAGGTTCTCATATGGGGTTCGTATCTTTGTGCAATCCCCATTAACAAATAAAACCACATTTCCATACTTTCGTACAGTTGTGTTTTCTGGTACAATAGCAGAAGATACAGGAGGGATCTCATGAAGATACTTGATTCTGAAATTCAGCGTTTTTTCAATACCAAAAACTGGAAGATCGCATTGCGTTACCATGATCAGGATGTTGTGGATGAAATTGTGATTAAGGAAAGCATTCCTGGCTTTCTATATGAAATAAATGCTGTCGTTAACGTGTACGGATACGAGAATCACTGCACCGTTCTGCTGAATAGTGCGGGTGAAATTCTGGATTTCTCCTGTGAATGTCCGTATTGCGAGCAGCAGGAGCTTGCCTGTGGACATATCGGTGTTGTCCTGCTGATTGTGTACGATCTAAAGCCGGAGTCCTTCCCCTTCACCTACAGCCCGCTGAACCAGAGGGAGGATGCCTTTCGCCGCTATCTGGAGCAGCAGATGCTGGAGCGCTCGCGTTCCTTTATCGACCGCTACGCCCGAAAGGATCTGGCGAAATTTCAGGCGAACACTCTTCTTGAGAAGGTACAGCTGCACGCTCATGCCGTATATGACCATGAGCTTACACTGGATTTTAAGATTGGTATTCAACGAAAATATGTCATACGCAGCATCAGCGGATTTCTTGATGCCATAGACAGGCAGCTGGAAGTTGATTACGGGCGCCAGCTGAAATTCACTCATCACATGCAGGCCTTTGATGAAGCTGCTCAGGCACAGATCAATTTTTTAAAGCAGTATGTCAAGGAGCATGAAACACAGTATTCCTATGGCTACGGCTCCAGCCGCAAGCAGATTACAATTGATTCAAAATCGATGGATGATTTTTATGAGCTTTACAGCAATGATGCCACGGAGTGCATCGATCTGCAGTTTGCGGATGAAGACCGGCAGGAAATCGGACTGCGCATCGATATGCAGGAGGACTTTTTTGTCATCACCACGCTGCTGTCCCTCGATCAGCTTCTGCGTGGAGAAAACCGCTGGTATTATATGGAAGACGGTGTTCTGCAGCGCTTTTCCTCGGTGCTGAGCGAACAGCTGCATGATATGCTGGAGGAGCTGCGTGAGGATCGTCAGATTCTGATACATAAGGATGATATGATCCGCTTCTGTACCTATGTCATTCCGGCAATACGGGAATACGTGCATTTTGAAGGTATTTCTCTGGATACCTTTATGCCGTATCCAATGGAGATTGACTGCTATGTCGATTTGGAGGATAACGGTGATATCTCCATCCGCCTGCTCTATCATTACGAGGACAGCCCCTCCCAGAATGCGTTTGCACCGCATGCCGATTCCTCTTTGGAGCTGGATCATATCCGCCAGTATATCGAAACCTATGCAACACGTCTGGATCCGGATTCCCATATAGCCTATATTGATGAGCATGCCGTATATGCACAGGCATTTGTCAAACAGGGGCTGGAATACCTGAATCAGATGTGCACTGTATATATCAGTGATGCGCTGAAGCAGATGGAGGCACCGAAAAAGGTACATATGAATGTTGGTGTCCGTATGAAAAACCGTCTGCTGGAGCTGGATGTCACGAGTGTGGATATTCCAAGAGATGAATTATACAGTGTTTTGCGTTCTTATCGTAAAAAGAAAAAATATCACCGACTCAAAAACGGCGACCTCATTTATCTGCAATCCGAGGGTCTGCAGGAAACCGACGAGCTGCTGCAGCAGCTGCATCTGACACCGCAGGATTTAAAAAATCATACCCTGCAGGTGGATACGTTCCATGCCTTTCAGCTGGATGATTTCGCAGAGCACAGCGATCATGTCGAGGTCATGCGGGGAACTGCCTTCCATACGATGATGGAACAGCTGCGCAGTGTGGAAGCCGGAGCCTATCCATTGAACCCGCATTATGATGCCATCCTGCGCGATTACCAGAAAACAGGCTACCAGTGGCTGAAAACAATGAGCGCCTATGGATTCGGCGGTATCCTCGCTGATGATATGGGTCTGGGAAAAACACTTCAGGTCATTGCATGGCTGGAAAGCATGCATCAGGATCATGATCTTCCCTGCTCCATCGTCATCTGCCCTGCCTCTTTGATTTACAACTGGAAGGATGAGATTCAGAAATTTGCCGTTGATCTGCGTGCCCTTTGCATACAGGGAACCAATACGCAGCGCCAGCAGAAAATCAGAGAGCTGCACGGATATGATGTCATCATCACCAGCTATGATTATCTGCGCAGAGATTATGAGCGCTATGACGGGCACACCTTTACCGCCATTCTGCTGGATGAAGCGCAGTATATCAAAAACCATACAACCAAAAATGCGATTGCAGTGAAGCAGCTGAAGGGCTCCTACCGGTTTGCATTAACCGGAACACCGATTGAAAATTCCCTTTCCGAGCTGTGGAGTATCTTTGATTTCCTAATGCCGGGTTATCTGTATAACTATCATCGCTTCCGTGAGCTGTTTGAACGTGAAATTATCAAAAACGGGAATGAGAAGGCACAGACACAGCTGAAGCGTATGGTGGAGCCGTTTATTCTGCGAAGGATCAAGAAGGATGTGCTGCAGGATCTTCCGGATAAGATGGAACAGGTATATTTTCAGGAATTCAATGCAGAGGAAAAGAAAATCTATTATGCCAATCTGGTATCCATCAATCAGGATTTACAAAAGAAAATGCAGATGGAGGAGGTTGATAAATTTCAGGTACTGGCCATGATGACCAGACTCCGGGAAATCTGCTGTGATGCGCGTTTGCTGTATGAAAATGTCACGCTGCCCTCTACCAAGCTTCGCGGCTGTATGGATCTGCTGCTAAACGCCCGAAACAGCGGCCGCCGTGTATTGCTGTTTTCCAGCTTCACCTCCATGCTGGAGCTGATTGAGGAACAGCTGCGTGTAGAAAATATACGGTATCTGAAGCTGACAGGGGAAACAAAAAAGGAGCTGCGGCATGCCTATGTGGAAAAATTTCAGAACGGGGAAGCTGACGTCTTCCTGATTTCATTAAAGGCAGGCGGCACCGGCTTGAATCTGACCAATGCAGAAATCGTCATTCATTATGACCCGTGGTGGAACCTTTCCGCCCAGAATCAGGCAACCGACCGCGCCTATCGCATCGGTCAGACGAAGGATGTACAGGTATATAAGCTGATTATGAAGGATACCATCGAGGAAAAGATCATGAAGCTGCAGGAGCGAAAGCATATCCTGAGCGACACCTTCATCAGCAGCAGTGAATCAAGCATTACCAGCATGAGCAAGGACGAAATCATGGATTTGTTTACGATGGAGCCCTTTGTACAGGAAGCGGATTTTGATGAAGCCTATGCCGATTAACATCCCTCCCTTCTTGCGGGTTCAGGAAAGCTTCCTTTATACAATAATACATATAGAAAATCAGACGGCTGTCAAAGCAGCCGTTTTTCTTTGCGGCATAAGCTCTGTTGAAGGCACGCCACCATAGATAATCTTATAGCGAATATAAAGCAAAGCGTATCTATCAGATGTTACAAACCGGTTATTCATGACCATGTCCCCTAATGCATCGTCAATACATACTGCAGGAACCATATCAGCCGTATTCATAGTATGCTCTGATTGGAACCACCGCTCCTTATAGCTCCTTCATCCCCCGGCAGGTAATTGCCGTATTCTTATCCGCTATTATGGAGTAACAAAAAGCTGTACAGATGAAGTATACAAGTGTATATCATCCATACAGCATTGACGGTATATAGAAAGCTTATGCGTGCTTCAGGAATGCCTTATAGCCCTTAGTCGCTTCCCAGATATCAATTTTGCTGGCAATCTCCCATGGTGCGTGCATATTGTGCAGTGCGATACCGCTGTCAATGACCTCCATGTTATACTGTGCCAGAATATAGGCGATTGTTCCTCCGCCGCCCTGGTCAACCTTACCAAGCTCTGCAGTCTGGAAGGTTACATTTTCAGAATCCATGATGTTTCTCAGCTCTGCCATATATTCAGCATTGGCATCATTGCAGCCACCCTTACCGCGGGAGCCTGTATATTTATTGAATACCAGACCATGTCCCATGAATGCAGAGTTTTTCTCTTCGTTTACTGCAGCATAATTCGGATCAAACGCAGCAGAAACATCACTGCTCAGCATCTTGGAATTTTTCAGTGCACGACGCACATTCAGCTCGCTGTACTCACCAAGACGATCCATAACCTCTGCCACGGTGTTTTCAAAGAAGCGGGAATGCTGACCGGTAGCACCGATGCTTCCGACCTCTTCCTTATCAACCAGCAGTGTCACAGCCGTGCGTTTAACGGATTCTGTTTCCAGCTGTGCCATCATAGAGGTATAGGCGCAGATGCGATCATCATGTCCGTATCCGGCCACCATACTGCGATCCAGACCGTAATCTCTTGCCTTTCCGGCAGGTACGACCTCGATTTCCGCAGATACAAAATCATCCTCTTCAAAATCATATTTTTCCTTCAGCAGCTTCAGAATGTTTGCCTTGACAGCATCCTTTTCCTCACCATCCAGCGGCATGCTTCCGATGGTTACATTCAGGTCTTCACCCTCGATGACGTTGCTTGCCTTTTTGCTCATCTGATCCGCTGACAGGTGTACCAGCAGATCGCTGATTCCTACGATTGGATCGCTGTCATCCTCACCGATATTCAGCTCGATAACCGTTTTGTCCTTCTTCACGACTACACCATGCAGCGCCAGCGGCAGGGTTACCCACTGATACTTTTTGATACCGCCGTAATAATGCGTATCCAGCATTGCGAATTCCTTATCCTCATACAAAGGATTCTGTTTGATATCCAGACGCGGAGAATCCACATGTGCTCCCAGAATATTGCATCCGGCAGCCATCGGCTCCTCACCGATCAGAAACAGTGCAATTCCCTTGCCCATATTGTTGGCATACACCTTATCACCGCTTTTCAGCGTTTCTTTGTTTTTGATGACATCCTCCAGATTGCGATATCCGTAGGTTTCCGCAATCCGGATACTTTCACTTACACATTCACGTTCAGTCTTGCAGTCGGAAATATATTTTTTATATCCTTCACAATATTCGAATACTTCCTTCAATCCTGCTTCATCATACTTTTTCCAAGCATTTTCTCTCATAGTCTACCTCCGTTGTTCACTGTCTTCTATTATAATTCGTATTCATGATAAAGACAACTCCAATACTGCCGATTTACCTTATCTTTCCAGAAGCTCGCGGGAAAGCTTCAGAATAGCCTCCTTGTTCAGGGAATTGTATATGCGTACCTCACCTGCGGCAGAGGAAGGCTTTCTGCAAACGCCTCGTTCCTGCAGCAGCTCCTGCACATGACGTGCAGTACCTGCATTGCCATCCACAAGTGCGATATGATCACCGATGAGATTTCGAAGCTGGCTGCGGTAGAACACAAAATGTGTACAGCCCAGGACAATGCTGTCCATGCGTTCCATATCGTAGGGCTTTAGGTATTCACGAAGCGCACTGTTTACCGCTGCTTCATCCTCCAGTCTGCCCGCCTCAACAAGCTCCACCAGCTTTGGACACGGTTGCCGGTAAATGGTATTATCTTCATCAAAGCGGGACATCAGCTGTTCAAACTTTTTTTCCTTCAGTGTAAACTGTGTTGCGAGTACAAGAACATGCTGCTGATGTCTGCCATCTACAGCGGGCTTTAATGCCGGTTCCATTCCGACAATCGGAAGATCGGGATACAGGGTGCGAAGCTCCTTCACACAGGCACTGGTTGCCGTATTGCAGGCAATGACAACGGCCTTGACACCCTGGCTGATAAAAAACGCACAGATGCTGCGACAACGCTTCGTTATTTCCTCTTTTGTTTTTACACCATAGGGAGCAAAGCTGGAATCACCGTAATAGAGGTAATCCTCCTGCGGCATAAGAGAACGCAGTTCCTTCAACACGCTGATTCCTCCCAGACCTGAGTCAAAGACACCAATCGCCTTGTCTATGCTGGACATATGTATCAACCTCCAAAATCATATACAATAAACATTATACCCTTTTTTTGGAAAGCTTGCATCTGTTTTGAAGAAAATCAGACACGTTTGCAAAGGAGTAACGATAGTCAGGTAGAACACGCTTCTTTCGGCATAGAGCCAGCCGGCAAACAGTTCATTGTATCAGCGGTTGTATGGAAAGAAAAAAGCAGCTGTATGCGATACAGTTAGAAAGACAGCCGCAAGGTGCTCTTACAAATAGAAACATTCCCGCACACAGAAACAGAACATATGAAAAAAGAAACCGGATAGTATTTTCAAAGCCATACCATCTTGGTTCCTTTATCCATAGAAATATTATGAAAGGAAAAACCAGACAGAGCGAGTGACATTTCCTTTTTACAGGAGCTTCATCAATGGAAGACAGCACCTATTCAATCTGACGATTCCTATCCTTACGCATACGCTGTACAGGGATGGGAAGGCCTCCAGACGAAATGTATGACAGCAAGCTTAAATTCATGATACTTTTCTTCATAAATAAGCAGTGCTGAATATCCTCCAGCATCAGGGCACGGCAAACACCAAGTCAATACGCTTTTATATTTTTCTTCATAATTGTTTAATCTGCAGTATATCCGCTTTCTATGATTATAGGTAGAGGCATGAACTAGCTATCTTTTTCACGTGTTCGCATCTCTTTCAAAGTGAACTACCGCCTTCTCCACCCTCTTATCCCAGATAAGCGGAATATAGCTTGTGTAAAGATATATGAATCGGTATAATGGACATATGAGGTGAGCATAAATGCTACAAATGACAAAACGACAGAAAAAACTGGTTGCATGTCTGCACAATCATCCCAGTGAATTCCGCAGAGCGGACGATTTAGCAAAGGATCTGCAGCTATCGCAGCGTACCATTCGCAATGAAATTCGGCAGATCAATGATCTGTTCGACGAACCGTTCATACTCTCCTGGAAGGGAAAAGGCTATCAATTAAATCCAAATAATCAGCTTCCAGACGACGTGATGGATGTAGAGTCTGATAGTGGCAGCCGAAAGTTTCATATTCTGAAGCAACTGCTTTCCTGCGATCAGGTGAATTACTATGAACTGGCAGATGCATACTACATCAGCGAATCAACGCTGGATAAAACCCTGCAGGAATTGAATCACATCATACATACACGATACGAAAACATTAGCATTCAGCGAATCAACAGTCAGGTACAGATAGACTGTGATGAGAAACAGAGAAGACTTGTATATTCCTGCTTCCTCGTTCATGAGATTCAGGAATATGATTTTGATATCCGCAATTACACAGGCTTCTTCAGCTCCTGCAATATTTTAGAATTAAAAAGCTACATCGTAAGCTTTAATCGAAAGCACCATCTGGGCATGCGGGATTTTGAGATTTTTTCATTTATTCTTCATATCGCTGTTATGATGGAACGCATTGCAAAGGGCTGGGACATCAATAACCCCAAAGAACAAGCAGAAGAAAAATCACAAAAGCTGGCTGAAGAATTTTACAAAGGCTTATATGAACAGCAGCATATCATCCTGTCCTCCTCGGAATTAAATTATCTAGCCTTGCTGTTTTCAGGGAAAATATCTCGGATTACATCAGAAAAAATTCAGGATTACGAACAGTTTATTGAGGATATTATAAGGGATATCAAGCAGATTTATGATATCGACCTGTCACAGAACGAATCCTTCCGTGACAGCCTGCTTGTTCACCTACTGGGTCTTGATGCACGTATAAAAACCAATTCCTTTTTAAGCAATCCTCTCATTCAGGATACAAAACAGCATTTTCCACTTTTATATGATATGAGTGTTTATGTAGCATCCCGTATACAGCAAAAATTTCATTGTGCGCTGATTGAGGATGAAATAGGTTATCTGACACTGCACCTCATGAATGCGGTAGAAAAAATCCAGCAGAAACTGACCAGAAAAATCATATTGATCACCTCTTTGGGCAGAGCACAAAATCAATATTTGATATCAAGGCTGACAAATGCTACCAGTCATTTTCTTATTGAGGTCATTCGATGTGTATCCATCTTTGAAACATCTCAGATTGACGAGCTTACAGCAGATCTAATCGTTTCAACCATGCCTATGAAGCTGCATACAGATATCCCGATATACACCTGCAGTAATTTCTTGCATGATGCGGAAATCGAACAGATTCTCATGCTGCTATCAAAGGAAGAACATCCCTCCAAGCGGTTGCAGCAGCTTGGACAGTTTTTTGATGAACAGCTCTTTTTTACAGAAATGGATTTTACCAGTGATCGGGATGTAATCCGTTTTTTATGCGACCGACTCATGGAAGCAGGCTGCTGTGATGAAGAATTCTATGACAAAGTCATAGAAAGAGAACGGATCGCCCCCACAGCATATGGGAACCTGTTCGCGATACCTCATCCCATTGAGAAATGTGCATTTCGCAATGCTATTGCCGTATGTACACTTAAGCATCCTATTGTATGGCAGAGTAAGAAGGTTCGTATCATTTTTCTATTCTCCTTATGTCCCGGGCATAATCGTGATTTCGAGGATATCTTTGAACAGCTGGTAAGTCTTCTCAATGATGTCAGCAACGTCAAGCTGCTGCTGCGTCAGACCACATTATCCGGCTTTCTGGATACCTTCAGCTCACTTTAGCTATTTGTTGTATAATAGTGAATCGTGTAACCTTCATCCAGATAACAGATGGAACTGCTGTGTAAATGTCTCATCAGCCATGGCACCATAGCCTTGCATCCCGCTATCTCACAGCCTGCGTGATTTACAACAATCATTGGAATATGCTGATCGATTGCATACTGTGCAGCATCATAATTGTTGATGCCGTCGTCACTAACGATGACCGCATCCGGATAAAATTCCAGAAGCTCATAAAGATTCGTTGCGGCGCCACATCCGATGGCAATTCGATGAATCTTTTTTTGTGGATCCCCAAACATATAAACTCCTTGTTCACCATCCTGACGTAAGACTTTAGCGACATGATGTGCCAGTGCCTCCGCAGTCATTTCAGGTATGGATGCCGCCTGATAGTAAGAGGATACAATACGCTCTTCAAATTTGAATCCAAGCCTGAAAGCCCATTGATCTGCAACGCCGTATTCCTTAATACAGTCCCACACATCATGACAGCGGTAAACGCTGATTCCATGCTCCTGCAATATCCTTTTCTTTTCTTCTGCCGCTTTGATTGCAGCTGTATGCATCTGTGTAGAGCATTGATAAAACGGATTTTCATGCGTTATGATGAAATTGACCTTTTGTTTCACTGCTGCCAGTATCGCGCCTTTGCTCGCTACCCAGCATATTCCGATTCGTCCCACTTCCTGCTGATCATCTCCAAACAGAAGATGATCTCTTGTTTTCATATTGCGGCGCACCCAGGTGCCCTCCTGTTCCAGCAGTGCTGTAACTTCACATATCTTCATAGCAATAGTCTCCTCTTCATAAATTTCAGATATCGAAAAAACACATCAGAGATGTGCTTTTCACATAGTTTTATTCTTCTGTTTCTTCCATGGCTTCCAAACGAACACACTGTTTTTCATGTGCCTTGAAGAACGGATAATACATGGCAATGTCAAGAATAATCAGAGCAATAATCAGGAACAGTGCACGAATATCCATCGTTGACAGAAATGCTCCCGGAAGGGATGGCATCTGCCACGAAAGCATGGCAAATGTTCTTCCTATGATGTTATACTTCATCAAGGTAAAAGCTATGACTGCATTCACTGTTGATGTCATAAGAAACGGTATGAGATAAAACGGATTCAGCATAATCGGCACACCGAAGATAATCGGTTCACCAATACCGAAGAAGGATGGGAGTATGCCAATACGCCCCACTGTTTTCAGCTGCTTTGATTTTGAGCGGACAAGCAGAATCGCTAATGCTAATAGAGAACCGCAGCCTCCGATAATGACGAAATATACCCAGAATGGTGTTGTAAATACATGTGGCAGAGCTTCTCCGGCAGCTTTCGCCGCTGCATTGATTGACAGATTTCCATCACGAATCGGTCCCAATACACCAGCTAAGGCAGCATCATGGATACCGAAAAACCAGAAGAAGTGTACCAGCAGGGTCATAATCACTGTAAACAGGAGACTGTCCGCTGCCTGGAAAGAAGGAGCCATCGCCCCGTATATAAACCCCGGAAAGGTTGTGTTAAACGCATGGAATACAGCATACACTGCCACATAGCATGAAATGATGATAAAGCCCGGTACCAGTGATGCAAATGTTTCAGATAATGATGCCGGTACGCTTGGCGGTAAGGTTATCCTTCCCCAATTATGGGAACGCATGAAATGGTATGCTTCTACTGTGAAAATCGCAATGATGATCGCCGGCAAGAGACCGCGCCCATCCATATAGGAAATCTCCGCAATCTTTCCATCCCAGCCTAATTGCTGCGGTGTTAGTACGAGCATTAGAAACCCACATACAGAAAGCATGGTAGGCATCAATACATCGTGCTTGAAATGCTTCGTCAGAAAATAGGTAATACCAATACATACATAAACCGCCATTCCCCCCAGTGTTAATGCGTTGATCCATGACAGCAGCGTAGCATTATCCTGTGCAAAGGATGCCCATGCCAGAAGAAAGCCGTTTGTTGTCTCCTCTGTAACCGGTGCTGCACCGATGACGGCAGCCACCCCACCCATCAGTGTAATCGGCATTAAGGAAATGAATGCATCACGTATTGCTTTTAAATGCCTTTGTGAACTTAACTTATTAGCCAGCGGCAGAATATGTTTTTCTATCTTCTCGTTAAATGTAGCGAAACTCATAACTGTTCTCCTCCTTCTATACATCAGTCTTTCAGTATTTTTTTGATTTCTTTATATACACCCTTGCCATCCATCATCCCGTAATGCTGTGGTGCAATGGCTTTAACCGGAACTGCTACCTGTGCTTCTATTGTCGGAATCTGATGACGAATCTGCGGACCCACCAGAATCAAATCCACTCCATCCATATAATTGATGAACTCTGCCTCCCCATAGGCATGAACCTCCATCGTACCTTCACTCGCCTCCTGAATACGTTTCGCCAGCATTCCTGTTGACATTCCCGCATTGCATACCAGCATAATCTTTTTCATAGTCTTTCCTCCCTGTCTCAGCTCTTTTGCTGCTCAATCATATTTTTAAACCAGTAATAGCTCTTCTTCGGTTTGCGCTGCAACCCGTTTTCAAAATCTACGGCAACCAGGCCATACCGCTTTTCACAACCATTCTTCCAGGAATACAAATCAAAGGAGCTCCATGCGAAATATCCGCGTACATCAGCACCGGCCTCCATCGCCTCATGCATTGCCTGCAAATGATCCTTCATAAAGGATATACGATAATCATCCTCCACTTGTTTCACTGTAACATCCTCATACATTCCGATTCCGTTTTCTGTAATATAGACAGGTAGATTGTATTTCTTCTTCACCTCAAGCAGACCATCCTTTAGTCCCTTTGGATAAATTTCAGTATCCCATTCCGTATAGGTACTGGCAGGATCATGCATAACCTGTTCAAACCAGCCTTTGACAATCACTTTGCTGCTTCCCTTTCCCTGCTTTCCGCTATTGTTCACAATAAAGGTGGTTTCTCCTTCTGTATACGGCTTGACCAGCGTACGCGAGTAATAATTCAATCCCAGGAAATCAACGGTGTAATCTTTGATAATCTGCAGTTGTGCGGGCTTTATCATTGAAAGATCATACGTTTTAGACAGCTCACTAAGCAAATCAACCGGAATTTCTCCTTTGGCGGCAGTATCCAGAATCCAGTTGTTGCAATAATTATCTGCATAGCGCATGGCGATCCTTGTATTTACCGTGTCATCGACCCCGTTCACCGGTGTAAAGCTGTGCACAATACCAATCGTTCCGGGATATTTTCCCTGACGGAATGCACGAACACCAAGTGCACTGGCATACATAACATGATAAGCCGCATGAATCATCGCCTGTGGATCCTGTCTGCATGGCGGATAATTACCAATTAAATAACCGCTTGCTATAAACCATTTCGGCTCATTGAACGTAACCCAATGATTTACCTTCTCATGAAAATTGTCAAAGCATACTCTGGCATAGGTTTCAAAGGCCTCACAAACTTCTTCATTCTGCCAGCCTCCGCAATCCTCCCAATACTGTGGAAGATCCCAATGATACAGTGTTACAAACGGTTCAATTCCATATGTATGACAGGCATCCAGCAGCCTGTGATAAAAAGCAATTCCTTTTTCGTTTATCTCACCTGCTTTATTTTTAATGATTCTAGGCCACGATAACGAAAAACGGTATGCATTCTGCCCGCCCTCTTTCATCATACGAATGTCCTCTTCAAACCGATGATAGTGATCACTTGCAATATCTCCGTTTTCCAGCCCTTCTTCATGCAGGTAATGATCCCACATAGATTCTGCTTTATCATCCAGATTCCATGCCCCCTCACATTGGTAGGAGGCACTCGCACCACCCCATAAAAATTTATCGCTCATAGTTTTCCATCCTCTCATATAACTCAATCAGCTCTCCACTCATCTCCACAGCGATGGAGGAGGAAGCAATGTGATCTTCTGCGTGAATCAGTAGAAGATTCATATCCAGCTCACCTTCCTGATTAGCCATGATGCGCAGCAGCTTCGCATGGAGCTTTTGTGCCTCCACCATTTCTTCTTTCGCTATGCTCAGCTTTTTTTCACCTTCCTTAAATGCATTGCTTTTTACAAGCTGTAATGCTTCATAGGCAGTGCTGCGCGCATTCCCGCTGTGTAATATCAGCTGAAAAGAATATTGCTCGGTATCAATCATCATAATCTCACTCCTTCTTTAACTGCCTTTATCTTACACCTTTATTTCATTCATTAAAAATTTACATTTGCCGCTGTGCAGCGGTAAATTCACAACCTATTTTAATAGCTGATTACAGATTACACGAAAGACATAAAAATACAGTTGACTTCCTTTCCAGAAAAAGGTAAAATTAAATTACAATTAAGAATCATTCTTAATTTAGTTATAGAGGAGATAAGCATATGAGTAAACATTTATCCATGGATGTACGGGTTCCAATCGAGGAAGGAAACCCGGCCATTCGCAGAATCGAAAGTCTTTGTATCAAATGCGGACAGTGCCGGGACGTATGTCAGAAACAGATTTCCGTCGGTCATCATTACGACCTTTTAAAAACCGGTGACACAGCTATCTGCATTCATTGCGGACAATGCGCCAATGTCTGCCCTACCGGTGCCATCACAGAAATTCAGGACTGGATGCAGGTACAGTCTGTCATTCAGGACAGCAGTAAAACCGTAATCGCCATCACATCGCCAAGTGTCCGCGTTTCTCTGGGAGAGGAATTCGGTATGCAGCCGGGAAGCTATGTAGAAAAGCAGATGGTAGGCAGTCTTCGTGCACTTGGATTCGATTATGTGTTTGATACCACCTTTGCCGCAGATTTAACAATCATGGAGGAGGCAAGTGAGTTAATTGAGCGTATACAGACGAAACAGCCGCTGCCGCAGTTTACCAGCTGCTGCCCTGCCTGGGTGAAATTTGCAGAAACCTATTACCCGGAGCTGCTGCCTAACATATCCACCAGCAAGTCCCCGATTTCCATGTTTGCGCCAACCGTCAAAACATGGTTTGCGGAGAAGGAAAGTCTGGATGCAGATGATATTTACGTTGTAGCCATCACGCCATGTACAGCGAAAAAGTTTGAAATCATGAGAGAGGAATTGAGTGATGCCGCAAATTATCTGGACCGCAAGCCAGGACAGGACTGCGACCGTGTCGTCACAACAAGGGAACTGGCGAGCTGGATGCGAGCGTGCAATCTGGATTTGGAAAGCGTAGAGGAAAGCGATTATGATTCTTTAATGCCAAGAGGAAGCGGTGCGGGCATTATCTTTGGAAACACCGGCGGTGTTATGGAAGCGGCGATTCGCAGCGCATATTATTTTCTGACAAAAAAGCAGCCGCAGGAAGATCTTCTCCAGCTGCAGGCTGTGCGTGGTTTAGAGGGTGTTAAAACGGCTGAACTGACGATTCAGGAGCTGCCTTTGAAGGTGGCGGTTGTTCATGGAACCGATCATGCCAGAAAATTTCTGCATCATATAAAAGAGAGCGGTGAGCATTTTGATTTTGTCGAGGTTATGACTTGTCCGGGCGGCTGTATTTCAGGCGGCGGACAGACAAAGCATATCGGCGAGGATATGGATACTGTTCGGAAGGCAAGAATTCAGTCCCTGTATGATAAGGACAGCACCATTACACTGCGCAACTCCCATGATAATCCGCATATACAACAGGTATATGAAGAGTTCTATGGAAAGCCGCTGAGTGACCTTGCTGAGGCTCTGCTGCATACAAATTATGAAGCAAGAAACGATTTACAGGAGGATCCATCCCGCTATGAAGCTATGTATCAAGCGGATGCACCTGTACAGGAGCCCGTCAAAGAGCAGGCTGCGGATGTACGCTATCGCTGTACCATCTGTGGTTATATCTATGAGGGCGATATCACGAAAGAAAGTGATGATTACAAATGTCCGATCTGTACAGTTCCAAAGGATATGTTTGAAAAGGTGGAGGATGCATCTGCACAGGAGCCCGTCAAAGAGCAGGCTGCGGATGTACGCTACCGCTGTACCATTTGCGGATATATCTATGAGGGCGATATCGCAAAAGAAAGCGATGATTACAAATGTCCAATCTGTACAGTTCCAAAGGATATGTTTGAAAAAGTATAATGTTTATTTGAGCGCAATACCTGTGCATTAACACAGGTATTGCTTTTTTTCGGTAAGGCGCAGAGTATTTATACACAAAAATCAAGCAGCTGATGTTGAATAATTCCAATGTATCTTATTTCAGAAGCTTCGTAATGACAAAAATCATTACGCGGGCATTCCCTGTTTCTTATCGAATATCCCTTGTCTACGCATATATAAATTTCTCTTTTAGGCATGCAGAAGAAGTATGCTTAAAATCAAAAAAAGGACACTCAGGTCCTTTTTGCTCACTTCAGAAGCATTCATTCAGTCATTCAACCTTTTCATATCCTTCAGTAGTTCTTCCAGCTTCTCTTCCATTGTATCATCCGAAAACTGGCAGGTACCGACAACACGGTGACCGCCACCGCCATATTTCAGCATCAATGCCCCGACATCAATCGTACAGGTTCTGTTCAGTATACTGTAGCCAACAGCTGCAGAACAGCCCTTCCCACCCTTACCGTTCACAATCCACACAGAGATATTGGCATCTGGATACAGACTGTAAATCAGAAATCGATTTCCGGTATAAATAGGATTTACACCTCGCAGATCTGAGATGATAATCCTGTTTTCGACGGTTGTATGTGCCTTCAACATGTCGATAAATTTATCGTTCTGGTCCCAATACAGTTCAATTCTCTCTCTGACATCTGCTTCTGCCATAATTTCATGGATATCCTTTGTCCTGCACCAGTCAATCATTTCTTCCATTAAAGCATAATTGCTGATTCTGAAATCATGAAACCGTCCCAAACCGGTGCGGGGATCCATGATAAAACCGAGCAGAATCCAGTCATTGGGATGCAGCACCTCCTCTATGCTTAGATTGGCGCTGTCCACCTTATCCACTGCTTCCAGTAAATCATCATATCCTGGAAACCGTTCTCTGCCGCCATAATAATCATATATGATATGCGCACAGCTTGGAGATGTTCGACTCTCTCCCCTGTATTTTCCTTTGTATGCATTTCGTTCCTCTTCACTGGAATGGTGATCAAACCACAGACCGCAGCCTTCCACAAACGGTACGTTCGCAAGACAGTCCTCCCTCGTAACCTCAACCAGACCATCCTGCAAGTCCTTTGGATGTACAAATTCCAATGATCGATAACGCCTGCTTCCTTCAGAAACACGGCACACGCCAATCCATCGAAATCCGACCTTGTTAATAACCTCATGTGAGCTCCTCCTTTGATATATACCATCAGTTTACCACTTAAGATAGGCACAAACAAGAGAAACCCCTTTCAACAAGGTCTTCTTTTCCGAAAACAAATCTTTTTCAGGAGATATGCTATTCTGATAGCATCTACATCGATTTCTGAAAGCGGGAACGATAAAAAAGCAGCAGGAGCATATCCTATAAATCCATGGATAAGCGGTTATTCTATCACCCACAGACTACCATGAGAATCTGCCTGTTAAGCTGTTTTCTTTTCCCCAGCATCAAAAGACAGCATCCGCACTGTGCTGTCTTTTTGTGACATGAAATAATAAAGTTCTTATCTATATGAAGTCTTTATCAATCTCTTTCGTATATTCAATTTTTCTTTACCGGAAATGCTTCAGCAGTATCTTCTCTGCCTCTGCACTCCACAATCCCCTGTTTTTCTTACATACAGCATCCAGCTCCTTAAAGAACGGATCCTGTTCTCCCAGCTTAGCGAAATCATCGATAGCCGTCATTGGCATATTGATGTGTGTGTAAACAAGCTTTTTACCACCGGAAACATCCGGCAGATTCTTTGTTGTTTCCACTACGGAATCCAAGCCTCCGACATGAGTGATCATGACCGCAGATTTGATCAGCCCCTGTGCCTCTTTTTCAATCGCTTCCTTCATATCATCAATCGTTCCACCGGTGGAACCGATAATTTTACTTCTGGAATAATGGCAGTCATACAGATTGATCATGGATGAGAATTTCATATCTGTCGGTCCGGCAAACAGATTCATACAGCCGTCATATGCCATGATACTGTTTCCCATTTCACAAACCGCACGGTTTGGAATATACACAAAGACATCATCATAGCCTTTTCCTTCAGTCAGTGCCATGAGCTCCTTTACCTGATCCTGCATAGTGGCAGTATTTACATATATAAGCTCCACTCCATGCGCTGCCGCTTCTTCCTCGCTGATGACTTCTCTTGCACGATTGATACGATCATCATTGATTTCTGTAACAACGATACGCTTTGGTTTATTCTCAAAGGTAAGTCCATAGCTGATTGCCCCCAGTCCCATCGGTCCACAGCCGCCAAGGATAATGATATTACCGCCTTTTTTGGTTCCCATCACATGCTGATAGGTGCCTGGTACCGTATGGTAATTGGTATGGTAGCCACCGATTACACAGCTGACAGGCTCTGCCACACTGCTTGCGAAATAGCCGTCCCCTTCAAATGTCCAAAGACATCCTGCTTCAATGATATCATTCGGGAAGATACAGTACTGCGTATCGCCACCGCACCACGCATAGGAATATCCCGGACTTTCCATCTGTCCCGGAATAGCCGGCTGCTGTGCAAACTTCTGACCCGGCTGAAATTTATCCTGCCATTTCTTTCCTACCTGCACAATATCCCCCGCAAACTCATGTCCGATAATAATCGGATGATCCGCCACATCATTGGGAACACGCTTATGATTGGCCCCCTGCTTTACTGTTTTCCATGTGGACATACAGATGCTGTCACTGACAACCTTTACCAGAATCTCATCATCCTTTATTTCCGGTAATTCAAATTCATCCAGACGGATATCATCAACGCCATACAGGCGTACTGCTTTTGTTTTCATATCAATTTTCCTCCAGTTTCTTGATTGTGACCTGCTTCATCAGCTTTTCGACAACTGCCTTTTCCGCAGGCTGTGTTCCCTTCGTCATAACAGCTCCCGCACTGCAGGCAACTGACAGAGCGATCAGCTGTTCCATTGGAGTATCCTGTTCCAGCGCATAGGCGATGGCAGCCACCATGGCATCCCCTGCACCGACACTGGAATGTGCCTGAATGTGCAAAGCCTCTGCCTGATAGATTCCCTCATGACTCAGAAAGATACTGCCTTGCTTTCCCATGGATACGACAACAAGACGGCATTCCTCATTCAGCAGTGTTTTCGCGAGTGAAATCATTTCCTCATTCGAACAGTCCTGTGAAACACCGAAGTAGGTCGCAAGCTCGTATTTATTCGGTTTGATCACATACGGCTTTGCCTGTATCCCCTGGGCAAACAGCTCCCCATCCGCATCCAGTATCACACGGGCTCCCTGCTGCTTTACAAGCTCAATCAGCTCACGATAAATATCCTTACGAACCTGTGCAGATACATTTCCACTCAAAACCACGAAATCATTCGGATGCAGGAGCGACAGGATTTTATCCTTCAGCTGCTTGATTTCCGTTTCCGTGATAACAGGTCCTGCTTCATTTAATTCGGTAAGCTCCATTTCATGATCCAGTACCTTCAGATTGGTACGTGTCATACCTTCCACCCATACAAAATCATTATCAATAGCAAGCCCGTTTAAAACCTTCCGGATATATTCACCGGCTGAGCCTGCCAGAAATCCTGTCGCAACACTTTTTCCCTGCAAAGCATGTATGGTTTTGGATACATTGATGCCCTTTCCCCCCGCATCCTGCATAACATTGCGCAGTCGATTCAGTCCGCCGGGAATCAGTTCATCCACCTCTGCTGTTTTATCAATTGCCGGATTAAAGGTTACCGTAAGTATCATGCCGCATCACCTGCCAGAATCTCATACACGGTTTCAACATCGCCAGCGACAACCTTTTCGACCATTTCCATTTCTCCAAGCTTCTCTGCAATATTGGCAAGGATCGCCATATGATCATCATTTTTAGCGGCAATGCCAATCACAATCCGTGCTCTGCCATCCGCCCACCTGATGCCATCCGGATAAATCATCACAGCAATCCCTGTCTTTTTAACACAGTCCTTTACCTCATATTCCCCATGGGGAATCGCGATGTCGTTTCCGATATAGGTTGTCAGTGAGTGATCGCGGTTCAGCATGCCCTGAATATAGCCTTCGTCGATATATCCCGCACCCTGTAACAGTTTTCCCATAGCCACGATGGCTTCATCACTGTTATCTGCACGGCAGTTAAGCAGAATGTTGCTCTTTTCCAGTATGTTGTTTTTCTTCTCTTCCTTTTTCTTTCTGAATATCATAATATCCTCCACTATGTTTTCGTATTCTTCATCGTTCATAAACCCCTGTACACTGTAGTAACGTACAGTAGGAAACTGCTTCTGTATCCGCTGTGCAAAGTTTTGATGGGATATCAGAATTTCTGCATCCGATGCCACTTCATCAATCGCACAGTTTTTCACACGGCAGCTGATACCATGTGCCTTCAGCTTTTTCTGCAGCTGACCTGCGGCCATTGCGCTGCTTCCCATGCCTGCATCACATAAAAAACAGATATGCAGGTCCTCCAGAGCCGCGCGTTCTTTATGTTTATGAAATAAGCCCATCACAGTCTCCTTTCTACCATGCAACCGCTGTATCCATGTACTCCATGATCAGCTGACTCAGTGCCTCTTCTATTCGTTCGATATCCTGTGTACAGACGGCTTCCAGCAGCGTTTCAGATTCCACAAGACCTCTGGAGAACAGGGACAACAGCTCCTTCCGAACCCTGCCGGCCTGTGTATTCACAAGCATAACTACGGCAAATTTCAGATTCTTCGCCTCTGCGCTCCATGCATGCCTGGGATATTGAAGAAGAATTTCCATCGTATCCACTGCACTGGTTGCGGTATGCAGCAGGGCAAATTGCAAATCCTGCATAATCACCGGCCCCATGCTCTCACGCTTTTGTAGATCGGCACGTATCTGCTCAACTGCGGCTGCATCCTTTCCGATATATTCTGCACTTTCAATCAGGAGCTGGGACAGTGTGTCACTGTCGCTGATATGCAGCCGGATGTGGTCCAACAGAAGCAGACTTTCCTCACTGATGGTATGCAGCAGGCGCAGCTGTTCGCGAAATTCACTGACAGGCTGCACTGCTTTTTGAATCGGCTCACTCAGCTCCTGACGGCAGGTAAGTGCCGTTCGTATATTGTGAATATCCTGCTGATTCAGCAGCGGTGTTACGACAATCACTTCCCGGTCCGCAACATCCAGCGAGAAGGTGGAAACCAGCAGCTCTGCATCGTCATATGCATGGCGCTGGACATCCTCCATGGAAAATATCTGCAGCCTTACATCCGGATGAAAGCTTTTCTGAATACGCGCGGACAGCATGGCGCTGACACCGATTCCACTCGCACACACAACACCGATGGGAATCACACGGCGATGAATTGCAGTATGCTGCATACGCTCCAGTGATGCCCCGATATGCATGGTGATAAAGCCTGTTTCATCCGCACTGATTGACACGCCGCAGTAATTTTCAAGAACACGGCATGCCTGCTTCGTCTGTTCATATAATTCCCGGTATTCCGTTTGTATCTGCGAAAGCAGTGGATTATAGATGGGCAGATCATGCTGCAGACGGGTGATCGTCGGTGACAGATGTGTCAACAGCCCCTGAAAGAGCTCCTCATCCTCCATAAGAAGATAGCGTTTTTCCTCATCATAGGTCTGCAGCATGGCATACAGAACATCGCGGAGCTGCCGTGCCGGTTCATCCTGCAGACTGTCGTATTCGACCCTGCTGATTTTAGCTCCCCGGATATGCAGTGCGATAAATGCAATTTCCACATCGGGTATATCGATATCAAATTCCAGCTCCAGAACATGTGCCATCTGCTGTGCCTGCTGATAGCTGGCATCCTCCTGCACCATGGCTACAACATCACCGCCATCCTTCAGCTCCTCGTTTTTCAGGATGCGTTCGATAGCAATCACCAGATGCATAATCAGACCGATATAGGATGCCTGTGCATAGCGGTCCAGATTCAGCTCATGCTGATTTGTTTGAAACACGTCCAGAATCCGCTTCAGAATATCCTGATTCAGCATATTCAGAATACCTGCATCCTGATGGAGAAATATCTCGGTAAGCAGTGTCTGGGAATCCAGAAAATTCACACTTTCATAGCTTTCCTTGCTCTGTAAATCCTCCTGCAGAAGCTGTGTCATCGCTTTTCGCAGGACAGCCTCCTCCCCCTGAACACCCACACCGACGCCCGGCTTGCGAATCAGAGACAGATCATGCTGTCGAAACCACGGCTCTATACTGTCCAGATCATTGGATATGGTAGCTTCACTCACCTGAAACAATGCGCCGTAATGCAAAAGCTTTTGAACCTCATCGCTTCGCAGCAGCTCGAATATCAAAAGGTGCTGGCGTTCCTCCTTATTCAGATACTGAATCTGCTCGGTATTCAGCTCCTGACGAAGCGCCTCCTTATCCTCATACGAGCCCTCCATATGAATCCCCATACCGGCCTTCGATACCAGACGGACATGATATTCCTTTAATTCATCATCGATATGCCGAAGCTCCCGAAAGATGGTTCTTGAGCTTGTTTTCAGCCGTTTGGCAAGCTCCTCCACCTTGACATACCCGTCTGTTTCTATGATTATTTGTAATATTTTCTTTAACCGTGACGAATAGATCATGCCCTTCGGATAGCTCATAGCAATCAATTCCTTTCTTATAACGGTATACTTGTCAGTGATATACCGGTGTTATATTATTTTGTAAGCTGTGCTACAATTTCATCGTACTCCTTCCCGCCCATGAAATTGGTGATTGGGAAGATCAAAGCGTTTGGACAACGGGTTTCAGCCCGCTCCACCAGGGATTTATGCGTAACGATGACCTGGGTATCCTTTGGAACATCATCCAGCGCGAAATGCTCAACCGTTACCTTCATTCCCGCCGCATTGAGCTTCTTTGTCAGGGTTGTTGCCCCCATGGCACTGCTTCCCATTCCGGCATCACATGCAAATACGATTTTGCTTACAGTACCCGCAGGCTTTGCACCCTTGGCTTCACTTTTCATGGAGCTGACGGCGGCACTTGCTTCTTCCAGGGCATTGTCGTCTGTGTTTTTATTGCTGAATTTCAGGATGAAGGCTGCAATTACAAAGGATACGGCAGCTGCAACGATTACACTCAGAATCACACCGATATAGCTGTCCTTCGCACACATTCCCAAAATTGCGATGATGCTTCCCGGAGATGCGGCAGATACCAGACCGGAGTTGAAGATACTGTTGATAAAGACACCGGACATACCGCCTGCCATCACCGCCAGAACAGTCAGCGGATTCATCAGTACATAGGGGAAGTAAATTTCATGTATACCGCCAAGGAAATGAATGATGACTGCACTTGGCGCACTGCTTCTTGCAGCTCCCTTTCCAAAGAAGCTATAAGCAAGCAGCAGTCCCAAACCAGGACCCGGGTTAGCTTCAATCAGGAAGAAAATCGATTTTCCTGCTTCCGCAACCTGGTCCATTCCCAGTGGTGTGAAGACACCGTGATTGATTGCATTATTGAGGAATAAAATCTTCGCAGGCTCCACAAACAGAGACGTCAGCGGCAGAAGACTGCGTTTCACCAGGAAGTCAACACAGATTACCAGAACATCCTTGATACCGACACAAAGCGGTTCGATTGCAAGGCATCCGAAGACAGCAAGCAGTGCACCAAGAATTCCTGCCGAGAAGTTATTGACCAGCATTTCAAAGCCTGCCGGTATTTTCCCCGCAAACAAACCATCCACCTTCTTCATGAGCCAGCCGCCCAATGGACCGGCAATCATGGCACCGATAAACATCGGATCCTCTGTTCCCGCCAGAATACCGATGGCAGCGGCAGCTCCTACCACACCGCCCCGCACATCATAAACCATTTTACCTCCGGTATAGGCAATCAGTGTCGGCAGCAGGAAGCGCTGCATTGGCGCAACCATCTGTGCCAGTGTTTCATTCGGCATCCAGCCGGTTGGAATAAACAAAGCAGTGATAAATCCCCAGGCGATGAATACTGCGATGTTCGGCATGACCATTCCACTCAGGAAGCGGCCAGACCTCTGTACGTTTTCTTTCATAAATAGTTCCCTTCTTTCTGTAAACCTTTCCTCTTTACACTTACAGTATAAAAGGGGGAGAGGGGAAAAACAACGAAATGAAATTCATGTTTGGCACACCCTTGTATGACAATTTTTAACATTTTAAAATAAGCCTGTATTTACCGTGTTTTCATGAATTTTATTATAGTTATTATACTATGAAAACGCTATCCTGAATAGTATTGACAAGATAAACATGTTCCAACTTTATCACTTATTTACTACTGTCTGCAGTTCTTATATATACTTAAAACAACTAGATTTCTCCTAGATTGTTAAAAAAGACGCATTCCGCGTCTTTTCCAGATATGTAAGTTATCTTATATCATGCAATCGGTTCACTGTATACCCCAAGCTCTTCTCCGCTTTCCTGTACTATCTGCACATCCAGCTTCTTCATTTCATGATGAATAAAGAAGAAAATGATGACAGCACTCGTGATATCCGCAATCGGTCCGGCATACAGGATACCGTCCAGCCCGAAATGCAGCGGCAGAAGGAGAATCAGCGGTATCAGCAGTACGAGCTGTCGCAGAGAAGACAGTATGCTTGCCTTCATCGGCTGTCCGGTCGCCTGGAAATAGGAGGTGGAGGTTACCTGAAAGCCTGCGCAGAATACTCCCAGATCAAAGATACGCATCGCCTTGATTGCGAATTCTGTAAAATTGGCATCTGCACTACCAAACAGCATCAGAATGATATGCGGAATCAGCATAAACATCGCCCAGCCTACCGTTGTGACAGCTGTTGCGATATTGCTTGCGAGCCGATAGCATCGCTTGATACGCTTCGGCTGATTCGCTCCTCTGTTAAAGCCCAAAATCGGCTGTGCACCGATACCGATACCGATACAGATGGATACGATGATCATGGATATCTTCATGACGATGCCCATTGCGGAAAGTGCAACATCCCCAGTGACGCTTGTCTGATTTCCATAATATACCAGCGAATTATTCATGGCAATCTGCAGAATTGTCGAGGACAGCTGTGTGATACAGCTGGAGATTCCCAGAGAAAACGCCATTTTACAAATGGTTGGGTTCAACCGCGTATGTGTCAGACGCAGGCGCATATTTCCCTTTCGCGTAAAATAATACAGCAGGATTATTGTTGCGATAATCTGTGAGGTGATGGTCGCAATCGCAGCTCCCTGCACACCCCAGTGAAATACAAATATATAAATCGGGTCCAGAACACAGTTTAACAATGCCCCTGCGACCATGCTGTACATGGCAACATTCGGACTGCCATCACAACGCGCCATATTGCTGAGACCGATACCGAGCAGATTAAAAACCGTACCAAGCAGTATGATGCTCGCATAATCCTTCGCATACCCCATATTCTTCGGCGTTGCACCGAAAATTGTCAGAATCGGATCCAGAAAAACCAAACCGATCACGGTCAGTACAATCCCGATTCCCACCAGCAGAATAAATACATTTCCCAGTGTATTCTCCGCTTCCTCTTCCTTCTTTTCCCCCAGCTTGATTGCCGCATAGGCACTTCCGCCTGCCCCCAGCATGGTTCCTACCGCCAGTATAATCGTAACAATAGGAAATGCAACCGTTGTAGCCGCATTCCCCAGATAGCCTACTCCCTGTCCGATGAATATCTGATCCACGATATTATATACTGCATTCACCAGCATAGAAATCACAGACGGGATGGCAAATTTCATCAGCAGTCTGCCAATCGGCTGATATCCCAGCGGATTCTTTGTTCTTATTTCCTTCATGGTCTGTTCCATAATTCTGCACTCCCTTTCATCGTTTTATGTACGCTGCTGCATTTCCTGCAATTTCATCCAGCAGCCTTTCTGCCTGTTCCTTTTCATCCGCCTGCAGGGTACGGCAAAGGATTGCATTCCATTCCAGAAGCATACCTTGTATCACCGGTACCAGCTGCTCTCCCTGCCCTGTCAGGTACAGCTGCACGCTTCTTCGGTCACTGCTTCTTGTTTCCCGCCGCAGATAGCCGAGCTCCTCCAGCTTCTTTACGGCTCTGGCACAGGTTCCCTTATCGAAGCTTCCGGTTTCCGCCAGCTCAAACTGACTGATTCCCGGCTGTTCATAAATTCGCATCAGAAAAAACTGCTGGCCGCAGCCAATTTGATACGGCGCCAGCGTTTCATCGAAAAAGGCCTGTGAGCTGCGATATACGATGGAAGCATTTTTACTGATATGTGCCATTGTCCTACCTCTCATAAAAAACAACTACCTTAGTATAGCAGACAATAGTTGCGCATGCAACTATTTATATAAAATATTACCAATCCGATAAGCAGGGCTTTTCCACAAGCTGACACATGCCGAAAAAGAAAAAACCGCATGGCTTCATGCGGCTGATGCTGTCTGCTGTTCTCTTGCGATGACCTTGCGAATAAGCTTCAGAATATATCGCCCCGTCGCTACATCCTCATGATATGGTGAAAGATTGGGACGTATGATGTCCCTGGAAACATACCCGTATACCCTGGTATCATCCTTCAGCTTCACTTCAATGCAAACCCGAAGCTCCTGATTTTCACTTGCCAGGATCCCATTGATTGTAAACAGATTGGCAAGCTGAGATACCGAGCTTTTCTTGTAATACTGATTTTTCAATGAACAGCTGCTGATTTCCCGGTAGGGTATGACCTTCTCCTCATCCATCAGAAAACGTAACTGCTTATGCTCCTTATCAAATTGAATAACATCGCGAACAGTTTTACTGGGAGTAAATTTCGGATTCATCGCCTTCTCCTTTCCGGGTTTCCCCTTCTTACACCCTCATTATATTACTATTCTTATTTTTCTTCAATATCTTATTCAACATTTTGAAATTCTATTCAGCGCTTAGGTATCGCCTTAACCTGTTCATGTATAAGCAAAAAAAGAACAGACAAGCGCATAGACACTGAAGCACGATAAAATCACAGCCTGTCGGGTATGTCCGTGGCTGTGACTTCTTATCATAGATACTGTTTCATCCTCCCCTGCCGATCATTCACCGACAAACGGTAAAGGCCACTCTCCTATCCTCAGCTTTCGCTGTCCACACGGTCGAGTTCCTTATGTAAAAGCTGCAAAATATACGGATGACTTTCCTCATTTAAGGTCAGAAGGAACGCCATGTAGCGGCATTTCTGATACTGCTCACGCTCCATTACAAAGGTGTAGCCCATCCTGCACCTTGGATTGCAGTCATTTGGATCCAGCAGCCGTTTACATACTGAGGCCTTACGGATTTCCGTTTTCATTCTTCTTGGAAATGCATTTAAAAGCTCCTGAAACTCAGCGATATGATCTGCGAAAACTCGAAGCTTTATACCTGATTTACGTTGAACAAAGGTAGCCAGTGTTCTTTTCGTATCCTTACGTATATAGGAAACAACAAAACCGCTTTTGGCTGTCTTCATCTCAAGCCTGCATCCCCGCTTCATCAATTCTGAATGAATTTCCGAAACATGGCTCTGATAGCGGGGATCCACACGATCCACAAATAGATCAAATTCTCCACACATATATACTTCCTCCATTCGCCGCGTGCGGGCATGTTATCATGGATGCCATTTTAAATCGTCTTACCAATTTTGAAATACGCACCTCTGTTTCTCCATCCCACACAGCTTCATGCCTGCATACATCGTATCAGAAGCATGCTTTTCTGTCCTCTCTTTTTACGTTCATGAACTGCGAGCTGCTGATAACCATACCGATATCCGGATGCTGCCGATAGGGCAAAGCATCACCATAAGCAAAACATCAGGGAAGCAGAAAGTGATAGGAAACCGTTCTCCCTTTGCAGGTAACTGCACCGACAGCACACTGTATATTATGAAGTACTCTCTGCACGCTCCAAGGCAGAATGAATCATCCGTTTTCGCAATATTCCAAAAGCTGAAAGGCAACGTGTACGATCCGGATTCTTTCTTACGTTAGCGGGTTTACGAAAAGGAGAATTCAATTCCGATTGATACATACAATCGTATGGAATCCTCCATGTTTTGATTATACCCGCATTTGAGCATGAATCACTGCCTTTCGGTTACCGGCCTGTTTATGCTTTCTATGCTACGCCTTTGCACGGCACTTCTTCAGTAAACTTACAATTTCCCGAGCTGTACGCATGTCCTCATGATACTGCAGGGTACCTTTATCCACGATGTCCTCAGATACATGTACAAAAACAGACTGTCCCATCCGCACCTTCATACGAATACCTACGCGCACAAACTGCCTCCCTTCCGCATAGGTGGGAAACACCAGATTATGCGCAAGGGCTTTTTTCAGATTATGATGATACTCGCAGGATATACCGATCGTCTCCAAGTCCTTGTAATAGTATACCTGATCTCCCTCATCTAGCAGGAATCTCAGCTTTTTGTTGGTTTTATCAAACTCAACCACATCTTTCATCCGCTTACTGACAATAAATTCAGACATATGACCACATCCCTATCATCTTCATTATATAGTATTCAAGGGGCCTGTCAATGCTTTTCCTGTTACTTCTTGTTATCCTGTAATGTTTATGCTGTTCCTGTTACTTCTGTGTATTTTATATCTTGCGTATGATAGCTTCCCCTGTATATCGGTAAAGCTATTGTATGTTACAGTAAGTTTTCTAAACCGCTTTCTTTCATTACCTTTCGGCGTTTGTTCCTGCTTTTCCTTCGCCGCTTGTTCATGATTTTTTACACTGACATAATTTCACGAACATGCGTACAAGATATCAACCTGCCGGAAAGCCGCAGCAGCTCCTGCGTAAAACTGCTAGTCCTCTTCCATGATATCAACGATTTCACCGCGCAGAAGCTTGTTCATATTGCGGATAGCACACATTTTCCCGCACATGGTGCAGGTATCCTCACGCTCCGGTGCAGACTGGGCACGGTATGCTCTGGCCTTATCCGGATCCATTGCTAAAGCGAACATACGTTCCCAATCCAGATTACCGCGTGCTACAGCCATTTGATGGTCCCAATCCATAGCTCCCTTTACTCCCTTGGCGATATCCGCCGCGTGTGCAGCAATTTTACTTGCAATGATTCCTTCCTTAACATCATCGACATCAGGAAGAGACAAGTGCTCTGCCGGTGTCACATAGCATAAAAAGCTGGCTCCGTAGGCTGCCGCCATTGCACCGCCGATCGCCGCAGTGATATGATCATAGCCCGGTGCGACATCGGTAACAATTGGACCGAGCACATAAAACGGTGCCCCCTTGCAGATTGTTTTCTGCAGCTCCATATTCGCCTGAATCTGATGAAGCGGCATATGTCCCGGTCCCTCGATAATGACCTGCACATCCTGTGCCCATGCACGCTGCGTCAGTTCTCCCAGCGTAACAAGCTCCTCCATCTGTGCAATATCCCCGGCATCCTCCAAGCAGCCAGGGCGGCAGGCATCTCCGAGCGAAAGCGTGACATCGTGCTCTCTGCATATCCTTAAAACTTCATCAAAATACTCATAAAACGGATTTTCATTCCCGGTGATTTCCATCCAGGCAAACATGATGGAGCCACCGCGGGATACGATGTTCGTAATTCGCTTCTGTTGTTTGAAGCGCTGTGCAGTCTGCCTGTTGATTCCACAGTGAATTGTCATAAAATCAACACCGTCCTCTGCATGCATACGAAAGACATCCAGCCATTCCTGTGCAGTGATATCCCTCAATGCCTTATGGTAATATACCAGGGCATCATATATCGGCACGGTACCAAGAATTGCCGGGCATTCCGCAACCAGCTTTCTACGGAATGTCTGCGTATCGCCAAAGGAGCTTAAATCCATAATGGCCTCAGCTCCCATTTGCACGGCATGCCGTACCTTTTCCATCTCCATGTCCAAATCAAGACAATCTCTGCTCGTCCCCAGATTCACATTGATTTTTGTCTTCAGCATGCTTCCGATTCCATAGGATTTCCGGCATGTATGATGTCTGTTTGCCGGGATCACCAGCTGTCCGGCAGCGACCAACCGGCAAACCTCTGTCTCCTCCATCTGTTCATAGGCAGCGACAGCCTTCATTTCCTCAGTGATGATATGCTGTCTGGCAGCATCCATTTGTGTAGTGTACATTGTGTTATCCTCCTATATGTAAAAAAAGCTGTACGCCCGCTACGGTGTCAGCTTCTATGATTTTTTCCGGATGATAACAGCATAAGCTTCCGTCCTGCTGTGTTCCCTATAAAATCCCTACGCCGGCATTACCCGTATCAGGTTCCTTGGGTCCCGGATGATCTCCGATCTCAGCCATACGTAGGCACCCCATTTTTTGTACGAAAATATTACACCACAAAATGACGGGGCTGTCAATGCTAATTCTGCAATGGCTTTGCTTTGTGTATGCGATCATTTTCCATAAAACAACAGATCGACACAGCGGGAGGCATTCCCCGTTTGCATTGCCATACCATGAACAGCCTGTATAATCCGTGTTAGCCCAGTGCTTCCATAAATTGTTCGGTTTCCAGCTCCTGCAGCTCACCCTGTGCAACATACAAAACAGAATCAAACACCTCCTGTATAAACAGCCGGTCATGGGATACAGCCAGAATACAGCCTGGAAAGTCCTTCAGAATACGGCGTATGATAGGACTTGTCAGCGGAGACAGATTCCGTGTCGGCTCATCCAGCAGAAGGACATTGCAGCCCTGCTTAATGAACCGCAGCAGATACAGCTTCGCCTTTTGCCCTTCACTCAGCTGATATACGGAATGCTCCATCTCCTCTCTGGTGAACTTCATCCGTCCGAGCAATTCCCGCGCTCTTGTTATATCGTCCCTGTCACAGGCTTCCAGCAAAAATGTCACCGGTGTGTCCTTTGCTGAAAATGCTTCTGCATAATTCTGCGGCATATAGCCGAGACGAATATCCGTATGAGATTTCAATACTTTATGAATTTCCTTCATCAACAGACTTTTTCCACATCCGTTTTCACCGGCTATCACCGTCTTCTGTCTACCATAAAGTGTTATGTGAATATCCTGCAGAAGCGTACTTACGTCTGTTTTCAATTCCTCCAAATGAAACTCAAGGATACGTCGGCTTTTTGGAAAGCCTTCACACTGGAAGAAAACATCGATCGCCTCCTCCACGCTGTCCACATGCGCATAGCCCTCCTTCTCCAGCCTGCGATCCTGTGCCTTCAGATTTCTCATTTTTGTCTTTAGGGCAGCCGCATAAAACGGACTGCGCACCGTATCGTTCTGCGCATCATGCACCGCATTCATAAAGTCATTCAGCTTCTCTTTTTTCCTGCGGTATTCCCGCCTCTGTGCGGATGCCTCCTGTGCTTCCTTTTTTAGCCGGCTGCACCTCTGCTTCACATATTCCTCATAATTTCCGTGAAAAATTGTATGACGGCATTGGTTTTTCTTATTCAGCTGCTCCAGATGCAGAATTACAGTTGCACACCTGCTCAGCAAAATTTCATCATGCGATATGAACAATACAGGAATATGCAAATTTTTCAAAAAATCCTCCAGCCACTGTAAAGTTTGAATATCAAGATCATTGGTTGGCTCATCCAGCAGAAGCAGCTTTGGCTTACGCAGCATTAGCTTCAACAGCTGCAGCTTCACCTTCTCTCCACCGCTTAATGTTCCTATCCTCTGTTCTCCATACAAAAGTTCATTTTTTAAACCCAGCTGTGCGCACAGTGTTTCACAGCCCTGCAGATCATTGTATCGTTCCGGCTGGATTTCATCTTCACTTTTTTCCTTCAATAAATAATCAAAAAGAAAAGCATCCTCCCATTGACTGGAAAGCTGCTGTTCAAAATATCCGATTTCTTTATAATCTGTATCAATTTCACCACTCACAGTTGCATAGTCTTCAATTAGATTTCGGTTATAAACCGCCTTTAGCAGTGTGGATTTTCCATTCCCTTCCTCGCCGATAATTCCTACCTTATCGTCATTTCCCAGGGAATAATTTAAATCGTTAATCAGTGTGTGATGTTTACTATCACGGATAGTAAGGTGCTTTAGAATAAGCATGAGCATCGCCTCCTTTTAAGCAGGCTGTAAGCAGATAATTGACACATACGAAAAAAGTTTATTTTAAACAGTTCGTTTGCTGGGTCTCTTATCTATTTGCTCATCTTCTCACTCTCCATTCCTCTCTATTCTACTATCGTATGAATTTACTGTCAAGCCCAAAAGTGATTTTCTCAGGACTAAATGAAAAAGTGTTTTGATTCTGTAACCCATATGATAGAAATGCCTTAGACTCTGAAAAAAAACATATAGATCATATGGTATGAACGCATTAAGGGATAAGGCCTTATGACACGGAAAGAAAAAGAGATTTCTTCAGCTGATTTCCCGGCTGTTCAAAATCCCGTTATTCTTCTTCAAAAAGATATCTGGTTTCAGGTATGTTATATTATTAAGCTATGCGCCTTTTTTCCCATTCTGCTTTTGTGACATACAGGATATGCTCTGTAAGTGTCTGCTGAATCAGTGGCCATTCCCTTACCTCACTGCGTAAATAATGGAAGCCGCATTTCTCCTGTACACGTTTGGATTTTTCATTACCGTCGAAATATCCGCACCATAATGTTTTTAACTGACAGTCCTCAAATCCAAAGCGCATAAGCTCCTTCACCGCTTCCGGTATCAGCCCCTGACCCCAGTACGGTTCTCCGATCCAATAGCCGATTTCTCCTTCATCATCCGCAATCGCCAGATTACTCTGCTTACCAATCATCAGTCCGATGCTTCCCACAGGCTCCATGGTTTCCTTCAGCACAACGGCAAAGGTATTCGGCGCAGACAGCACTGTCCGTATGATTTCCCGGCTGTTTTCCACACTATCATGCACCGGCCATCCCGCTTTGGGCCCGATGTTTGGATTTTTCGCATACCGATAGCAGCTTTCCGCATCCTCAACCTGCCATGGTCGAAGAATGAGTCGTTTTGTTTCCAGCATAATCTCCCTCTTTTCTGTAATTCTCTATATTATATCAAATATCCTTTTATTAGCAAGAAAAATAAGGCAATACAACAGCCCGCTGAAGTGAAAAGTTAAATTCCACTTTCAAAGTAGCCAAGTAGAAAAGACTCTTACACAACAATCTAGTTGAATTTACACTTACAATTGCATTTAGTCTTTCATATATCCTTTTTTATATCTATGATGAAGGTAACCGCTGGTTATTATCATACACATTACAAA
>NZ_JAHOOJ010000026.1:0-61574 GCF_019132535.1 Erysipelatoclostridium sp. DFI.2.3
CACAAGGTCCTTGATCTGCTTTGTCGAAATAAAAGATGTGTTCATAGTATTTTTCCTCCTGTAAGTATGTTTCGTATCTACATTCTTACCCGCTTTTTACTATTTACACATCTTTTGCTATATTCCCTCTAATTCTTAACCCCTGCAGGGTGTTCATCAGGAAACAATATGATATAAGAAGCGCAAATTCCCGGTGTTCTTGTTGATTTTTCCCCGTGAGGATGTAACCTACCCTGTCATGAATTAGCATAGCTTTCAAAAGCAGGAAGTATAACATCCTGCTTACCATAAAATATAATGGACAACGTGAATTGAAAAAAATATTATCATAGGAAAGAACAAACTGTTATTTCCAAGAGTGAACGTCAGGATAAATAATGATTCCTGACTTTTTTGTAAATATACAGGATGAGGAAGCCGATGAGGAAGGTAAGATGGCTATGACCTATCACTTACACACCGCCTAGCATACTTATTTCTTTACGATCCGTTTTAGAGCCGCTATATCCAGAAGCAAATTTACAGTCTGAAAGCTTCCTTTGTAAAACACTGCCCAGTTATTAAAAACACAGGGCACAGCTTTTGCTTTTTCTAATGTATCAACCAAATGAAATGCTACGGGGATATCATGCTTTTCACAATACTGCCTTACGATATCTACATTTTTCAGTATATATGGACACTGCATATCATAGAAAACAGTAAGGTCCTGATTTGTAATTCTCTCTTTTTTCGCAGCTTCACAAAGTTGCGGAAATGTCCCATCAAAGGATAGTGCCAGCAGCTCATAGCCGCTTTCTGTAGTATCCACAACCTGAAATCCATACCGTTTAAGAAAGGACTGATCTGTAAGCCAGGCTTTCTGCTTTTTTGCCCCGAGAACACAAATTCCGGATTTTCCATTTGCTTTGGCGTCTGCGATACAGTATTCCAACAGCTGCTTGCCATAGCCTTTTCCTTTATACTCTCCGGTAGCCCATAAGCAGTATATATAATAATAACGACTTCCCTCTATAGGTACCCAAGCGGTTTCAAGCGGTGCATATTCAATAAAAACGGTTCCCTTTACATTTAATTTTCTAAACACATGCCCTTCTTTCAACCGATCTGAAAGCCATTCTCGTTTTGCTGATATCCCGGAATGTGGCTTCCTGCTGCGTATGATGCAGCATAGATGTTCATCTGATACATTTTCCTCTGTTAAATTGATAAAGTCATTCTTCATATGTATCTTCCTCCTTATGTTTACCTTATTTGTTTTGAATGAGTATGGCAACCACAATACATAAATGCGTCCTTATGAAATTCTCATCATTAAGTTTTTGTTTGTCAAACATGGTGCAGTCATATGCGTATGTGATGCTCTTACTGATTCTGTTGGTCTCACCGTTATATGTTAAATCTTCTCTGCCTCAAACTGCTTGTGTAATTGAATGCATAACAGCCATCATAATGAAACTGATCACTGAATAGGCACACTGCATACATATGATAGCTTGAATTTACTTTTATCAGAAAACTGTTTTACGTATCATGTGCATAGCTTATATAATACAATTATAATACAGATTGAAAATGAAAGCTTGATTGGAGTTGCTATTCGCTTTTTCACAAACAGATGTAAATCCGATTCATAGGAATAGTAAATGCTGATGATGATTACATTAGCTTTTCCATTGTCTCCAGATTAGCTCTTACTATTAGATAACATATATCTATATTCAATTGTGCAGAAACCATACCTACGCAAAATCTCTTCTTGTCATATTATTTCAATTATATGGTAGTCAGCCTCCATTTTCATACGCATTGCGTATACAGGATTTTTCAATCTACAATACAAAAAAGAGTATAAAACACATACGCCTTATACTCTTTACTCCTATGAATTAAAATTACTTATTATTCAAGCCTGATGCAGCTTGTTCAAAATTACAGACTGTAATTCTTTTTCCACACCCAGCATTTTCATGGCTTCATCTGCACTGAGGTTACTGAACTGCATCAGATTCTGTACATGCTGAACTGTTGTATTCACTTTTCCCTGTTCCAGCCCCTTCTTGATTCCTCTTTCTTCTATAAAATCGCTAAAGTTACACATTTCCATGACCTCGCTTTCTGTCTCCCTCTTCATCATTATCCCATACTCTTTTTCTAATCGTTCCTTCTTTTTTTCCACCGAAAAGTCTTTTATGAACAGTACCTTCAACAGCTCCAGCAGCTTCTGCTCACACGTCTTCACAGGATTCTGTGCTTCCCTGTCTTCCTTTCCATTCTGAAACGCTTCCACCTGCGGATATACCATGACCGCTGTCATGATATCGAAGTGATTTCTTGGCGCATGCCATATCTTCGTATGACAGCTTTCCTGTATAGTATATGAATTTATAACATCATTCTTTTGCTTCGCATGACCGATACATATCCATATGGAATAGACCTTTTTTATTTCTCCATACTTTGAATTCGCAAATCCAAGCTCTGCATTTTTCTGCTTTGCCACCACTCTACTGCTGCAATACAGCGCACGCTTAATCAGCGAATACCCTGGATTTCCTTTGCCTGACTTTCCAGATTGATGATCAGGCAGAGCTACTCCTTGTACGATGGTCTCTTTTCTTCGCTTCCTTCAGCTTTATATTTGCACAGCAAAGCTGCCTCAAACTGAATATCGTATTTGATCTGTGATCCCGGTATGGCTTCATCCACAACCTCAATGCTTTTCTCATCGATCATTTCACTTTCTGTCGCTGACAATTCAATATAGGCTGGAATTTCCTCCAGTGGTGTATCCTCATATTCCGGTATGCAGCCCTTCATGACACAGGCAAGAATCTGCTTATTTGATAAAATCCTTTTATAATACTCATCGTACACTTTTTTATTTTCATTTTTTGTAATAGCAGAAGCAATTCTTGTAGTCTCACGCATAATCATATCCCTTCTTTCCTTATTTCATGATCTCCTAGAAGAATATGACCCGGTGGTCCTCTGCTTTTGCTATTATTTTTATGGTATATAGCGTATTTATTACAATGTCCGCCGATAATCAGCTGACTCATACATCATATAGAAAAAGGTGTCTTGTGTTAAAATACTATATGAACGCGAAAAAAAGGGTCCATTAAGCGGACATGCAGAATGGCCGGGGCTTTTGTGATAGTGATGCATACATCAACATTATAGTGTTTGGATATTTTCTCATGGAACAGCCCCTCCTTTTTTGTATCATCAGTGTATCACAGGTACCTATAAATATACAGTATAATCTTTAAATCTTTCCTACCCTCGCAATATGAAAAACCAGCTGAATTACACATATCAGCTGGCATTTTTATCGTGAATATGCTTTATGTTCAAGGTTCCTTCATTCGGCACTATCAGTATCTTATAAAAGAACTCCTTCTTCTCTGCCATCAAATCAACTGCATCCTTCGTCTTTGCTAGCGGGAAACGGTGAGAAATTATAGCGTCTGTCTGTATAATTCCTTTCTGCAATGCCTCCAGAGAAATATCCCAGGCATTATGTGGAAACCGCTTGAATTCAAAGCTCCATGTTCCTTTGATGGTCAGCTGCCTGCGTAGAATCGTTTCATATGTCTTCACGGAGACGGTTAAATCCCTCACTGGTCTTCCAACAGGACCAAAACGCCCGTTCTGCTTTAAAAGCTGCATTGCCTGGTTGAAGACAACAGGCGCACCACTAGCTTCAAATACTACATCACAGCCTGCGCGGCTGGTAACTTTTTCCACGATTTCGCGTACTTCCTCTATCGAACCGCAGACGGCATCCGTTAAGCCAAGCTGTCTGGCTATCTCCACCTTTTTCGGATCCAGATCTACGGCAAATACATGAGATGCCCCAAATGCCTTTGCCCACTGTGCTACAAATATTCCGATTGCCCCCAAACCGAATACGACAACATCGTCCCCAAAATTCACACCTGTATTTGATACCACATGCAGTGCAACACTGATTGGTTCCAGAAATGCTGCAGTTTCAGGCTTTACCTGATCCGGCATAATAACCAGATTTTCCTCAGGAACCTTTACGTATTCTGCAAATCCTCCATCGCTGCGTGAACCTAGAAAATCATAGTTTTCACATTGAGCGAAATCTCCAACCTCGCACGATTTACATGTTCTGCAGGGAATCAAAGGAATTACGGCTACATTTTTATGCAGCAGGTTCTGTTTGACACAGCTGCCTATAGCAACTACCTCTCCTCCAAATTCATGACCGGGAATCGTCGGGAAATGATAGGTCCCCTGTGTAAGAATTCTAGGCAAATCGGAGCCACAGACACCACAGGCGGAAACCCTGACCAATACATCATGTTCATCAAGTCTCGGTATTTCAACTTCTTCGATCCGAAGATCATTGATTCCATGCAGGACTGCTGCTTTCATTTTTCCTTCCATATGTTTCCTTTCTACTCAAGATTCGCATGCTTTTTCCATAACGCATGCAAATCTGAAATCTGCTTTCTATCGACAATAAGCAATGCGACCATATCTGCAAGCAAAAGCAGACTTTGTTCAAAGAGGCTACTCATGACCTGTGAAGATGAAATTTCATCCTCCAGCTGCAGCTTTGTACTGCAGGGAATACGGATAAAGATATTCTCATACGGTGTCATAGAGCTGGATGCATTGCTTCCAATATGTGCAATTTTCGCATGATACCGCTGTGCGATTTTTACAATAGCCAACGGCACGGCACTTTCTCCGGAGCCACTGCCTACAAGCAGAAGGTCATGCTCTGTAATCGCAGGTTCATCAATCGCCCCAACATAGGTTGCTTCGATACCAAGGTGGTTTAGGCGTTTGACAAATGCCTGCAGCATCAGCAATACACGTCCAACCCCGACAACAAACACGGTTACAGCCTCACAGATTGCTTCAGCCAAAGCCACAACTTCATCTTCCTTTACATATGTAAATACCGTCTGCAGCTCCTGCAGAACAGTATCCCTTGCTTCTCTATACTTCATTGCACATCACCCTCTTCAAACAGCGCATAAAATGCCGCCTCATAGCGATTCACATCAGTTTTTATCTGAACAGAGAACTGGGATATGGAAAACGCGAAAAGTCCAAGCAGGAAGGTAATGTCTTTTGCTCTGGCATCGTCCCTGCTGATAAATTCATTCAATTTCATATCCAGTGCTGCGATTTGCTTACGATATGTGCTGCAATAGCTCTGTCCGGTTATTCTCCGTTTCTTTCCGAATATTTCTCCTTCATGATCTTGTATGAATTGTACAAAATCAATCGATTTTCGTGACTGCATCATACATCCAGTGCAGCACTGTACAACGCCTTGCAAATCGTAACGCTGTGATTGTGTATATCATCAAACAGCTGCTTGAGGTCCTTCAGCCCGGCTCGATGTGTAATCAAATCGGAAACCTCCAGCTTTCCTTCTTCAATCATTTGCACAGTATATTCCCATTCATTGATTGGTGTCTGCGCATAGAAGGAATTCCATACACCATGCATTTCCAGCTCCTTACGAAGAAGCAGGGAATGTACATTCAGCTGTATTGTTGTATCCGCATGGGGATTTCCCAGCCATACGATGGTACCGCCAACTCTTACGATTTGTATGGCATCATTGATTCCGGCAGAGCATCCGGTTCCTTCAATCACAACGTCAACGCCGCGCCCGTTTGTTATGACATCAATACGTTCCTTCAGATTTTCCTTTCTGGAATTGATAACCGTAAAGCCGCGTTCCTGTGCAAATTTCTGCTTGGCTTCATCAATATCTGTCAGGATGATTTGCGAAGTACCAAACAATGATGCCCAGCGGGCTGTCATAATGCCAATGGGTCCGGCACCGAGAATCGCTATCGTTTGTCCGGCAGTAACATTTCCTCTGCGCAGGGCATGCTGAGCAACACAGGCAGGCTCACACATACTCAGTGCTTCCAGGTCGATATTCTCATCTTGTGCCAAAACCAGATGCCAGCGGGACGGCAGCAGACAATATTCTGCAAAACCGCCATTGCTGCGGGAACCGAGATAATCATAATTCTCACACTGACAGAACTGTCCGATTTCACAAGGCTCACATTCCCGACATGGAATCAATGGAAATATAGCAGCCTTTTTTCCAATCAGCGCTTCATCCTTCGGATTCCCTACGGCGCAGACGGTTCCGCTGAATTCATGCCCGATTACAACCGGATATACTCTGGTACCCAGCTGATATACTCTCGGTATATCTGACCCACAGATTCCGCACGCACCAATCCTTACAAGAATTTCATCTCCTTTTGGAACCGGTGTTTCTATTTCCTCCAGCCGGAAATCATTGATTGCATGCAATCTCATTACTTTCATTCGATATTCCTCTTTCCTTTTCTATCTACCTTATTACTTTGCAAGAATGTTATTCAGCTCAAAACGTTTTTCACTTGGAATGATCTGAATCGCTACATCAATACCCCGATCCAGAAAATCCTTGATACACTGACGTTCCTCATCTGTTGCGGATACGTTTTTATATACCGTCGTTCTTCCTGCCTTCATACCCATACCGCCGATATTAACCGCCTTGATTTCAATGCCGCCATCTACCAGCTTTTTCAGACTGAGCGGTGATTTTGCCAATACAAAGCTTGGCGTATCCAATCCGCTCTGCAGCTTATGCAGTGCTTCCTCTTCCGTGAGCGCAATCACCTTGATTCCGCTCGGGGCTGCATTCTGCAGTACAAACAGCATAAAATCATCCTTTGCAACCTTATCATCGATTACGATAATCTGCTTTGCCGGTAATGTTTTCATCCATGCGGTCATAACCTGTCCGTGTATCAATCGGTCGTCAATGCGAACCAGTAGTAAATTTTCCATAATACAGCTCCTTTTTTATTGTCTGTTAAAACAAATGGTACCGATACTTTCCTTAGCTTCCTTTTCTGCCAGAGCAGCGAGCTCCTCTAAAGTGGAATCCTCATGTCTGCCCAGAGCTACGCTCAGCAGCATCGGAAGATTTGCACCGACAGTAAGCATAATATGCTTCTCTCTGGTCAACATGATAGAACGATTGAACGGTGTTCCGCCGCGAAGGTCAATCAGCATGAGCACACCATGTCCGTCATCCATCTGATCAACCGCTTTGCACAAACGTTCACCATAGGCATCGGGATCCTCCCCGGGCTGCAGAGCGACCGCAGTACATTGTGCAATGGTCCCGCCAATCATTTCCGTACTGCTTTTCAAGCCTTCACAAAATACACCATGACTTGCGATAACTATTCCAACCATGATTTTCCCTCACTTTATTTTTCCAATTCCTGAACATATGCGTTGTACATTTCCTCAAAGGTATCCAGACTGCGGATAATACTCGATGTTCCCACGACGAATGCATTGGCTCCTGCATCCCTCATGAGCCTGCTGTTTTCTATTGTTGTGTTTCCATCTACAACGATGTCGATTTCTTTTTCATATGCATCCAGAAGCTGCCGCACACGTCGTATTTTCTGCGGTGCGTCCGGTACCATTTTCTGGCCTGCAAAGCCCGGATTCACCGTCATGAGAGTGACATAATCAAGCAGATCCATACATTCCTCCAAATAAGATACCGGTGTTCCAGGATTCAATACAAGCCCTGCCTTACAGCCCTTGTCTCGAATTGTCTGCAGGAGCTTATACGGCTGTGCTGTTGTTTCGGGATGGAAGCTGATACGATCCCCCGGCTGAATATCATAATATTCCATATACTCCTCCGGACGATATGACATGATATGTACATCCACGGGAAGCTTGCTCAACCGCTTGATATCTTTATAAATCGGCGTTCCCAGCATGACATTTTTTACATAGGCTCCATCCATGATATCGAAATGCACGGAATCCAGCTGTACCTTTTCAAACAGCTCCAGATACGGCTTGTATTCCTCTACTTTACAGCACATGATAGATGGTGATATTTTTATATCCATAAACGTTTTCCTTTCTACATATACGTGTGCAATACAGCAGGAAACTGTCATCCTGTGTATTGCACGATCCAACTTTTTAAGCTGCTACACTCAGCAGTCCCAGCAGGGATGCCGCTATTCCGATTACAAAGATTACGGCAATGATAAGGGTTGGATTCATTTTCTTCTTAACCATCCACCATACAAACAATGCGATAATCAGCGGAATTGCGCCCGGCAGCAGCTGATTGAAGATATCCTGAACTACGATTTTAACCTCTCCCACTCTGAACTTGGCAGGACAGATCACATTGATTCTGGAATATGCCATATTCCCGACAACAGTCAGTCCAATGATGGAAAATGCTTCTGTGATTTTATTCAGCGTACCGCTTTGCAGCAGCTTGAAGATTGCCTGTTTTCCCTGTTTGTAGCCAAGCATAAAGCAGGTATAGCCACAGCCGATCATCAAAACCTTATATACGACTTCAAATAAAATCGGACCTGCAAAATTACCATCCAGTGCCAGACTACAGCAGATACCGGCAAGAATCGGATAAACAACTGCCTGTGAAACCGTGTCCCCAATACCGGCCATCGGACCCATCAGACCGGTACGAAGCGCATTGATATCCTCTCCGCTGATATCCGCACCGTTTGCTTTCTGTTCCTCCATGGAAACAGTGATACCGTGAATCACCGTACCGATCCAGGAAGGCTCTGTATTAAAGAACTCCATATAGGTTTTCAGTGCTTCCACCTGTTCTTCCTTGGTGTCATACAGCTTTTTGACAACGCTCATCATCATGTTCGTGTTGCCGAGTGCCTGCAGACGCTCATAGTTGTAGCAGGTTTCGCTGGAGTAAACCAGTGCCCACGCCTTGACCAGATCCTTTTTGCTCAGTTCCTTTTTATTCATAACTGCATTGCTCATGATTATGCTCCTCCTTCTTCACGATCTCTGCTAAAGAAGTACATGACAGCTGCGATTACAGCAGAGAAAATAAACAGTGACATCGTATCCAGTTTCAGATAAACCGTTGCAAAGAAGCCAAAGAAGAAGAACGCAATCAGCTTTTTCTTTCCAAGGTAGTTTAACAGCATCGCAATACCAAGAGCCGGCATGATCGCACCGACAAGATTCAATGCATCAACAAGCCACTGTGGAATCATTGCCAGAGTATCCTGTGCCCATTGTGCTCCATACAGAATCATCAGCATCACCGGAATACCATACAATACAAAAGACAGAATACCGGAAGGAACATAGTTCATCAGACGTACACCCTTCAGATTTCCCTCCTCCAGATATTTATCTGCACGGTGTACCCAGACAGAGTTTAAGGTCATATATGCCTGATTGATCAGGATTCCCAGCAGAGATAATGTTACCGCAAAGCTGACAGCCAGCTTTGGATCCGCACCAGACAGAACAGTCAAGGCCGTACCGTAAATACCTGCGACCATCAGATTGCCCGGCATGGAGCCTCCGGCTGTGATCCAGCCAAGATAGGTCAGCTGAATGTATGCAGCTGCCTGCATACCCAAAACAGGCTCTCCCATGATTACCCCGGTAAGGAAACCGGACCAGATCGGATATAGCCAGGTTCTTGTGATAAGGTGTGAAAACCACCACTGACTGCCGGTTGCCAGCAGTGCTACTAAAATCGCTTTAATTAGCATTTGTAATGCCTCCCTTTTTCAAAATGAATGTATAATCGTAATCGACGGATGTCGTTCTCATCCGATACCCATATGCCCCCGTCAGTACCGAAGATTCACCTGCCTTCCTTCTTCTGACACATACAGCCAGAAACGAAAACGTTTACATCACGTTTACGATTCCGATTTTATCCTCTCTTCTGCCACAAGGCAATGGATTTGGATTGGAAAGCTTTACTGATTTTTCGATGCTTCTTAAAATCTGATTTACGTGTTCATAAAATACATGATAAATAAAGGGGCTGCGCTGTCTGTAAAGATTTTCAGTGCTGTTACAGCATCGTTTTATCTAAAATTAACTGGAAAGGCTGAAACGTAGTTGCTATAATGGTAAAAAAGAAAGAAAGGGATATGAATGATTATACAAATAAGCAAAGAAGTATATGATAGTCTTTCGGATTCAGAGCAGCAGGTAATCAATTATCTGAATGAAAATGAGAGCAGCATTCCACTCATGTCAATCACGACGATAGCTGAGAAAACGTTTACCTCTCCGGCAACGGTTTCTCGAACCATTCAGAAATGTGGATTTCGCGGTATTTCTGAGCTTCGTTATAAGATCAGCAAGCGTGCAGAGCACACAGATGATTCTTATGTAGTGAACAAGGTGTTAAACAAGTCCTATAAGGAATGTGTGAAAACGATTGATAATATTTGCGTAACGAATATACTCAAAATTATTGACTATATCAAAACTGCTGAAAAGATTTTCATTTATGCGCGCGGATTTACCGCTCTGGTTGCTGATGAGCTATGCATGCAGTTGCAGCTGCTTGGCTATAACGCGCTTGTCGTCAAGGATGTTACCTGGATGGTAAAAACCGATAAGCTGGTGAATTCCAATGACCTTGTTATCATTCTGTCTGTTATGAATACGACACCGGAGCTTGCTATAAGTGCGCGTATGGCAAAGCGAACAGGGGCAAGGGTGGTTACCTGCTGCTGCAAAGAGGGCACACCGCTGGAGCGTTATTCTGATGTAAGCATTATCGGTTATGCAGAAACCATAACCAGTAACAAGACCATTACCGTAATCTCACGTATACCCCTGTATATCATCACTCGTACGATTGTGGAATATCTGACACTTTAATTCGCTGCATCTGGTGCAGCGCTTTTTTCTTTTCCATGCATCTCGAAAAGCTTTTCAGATAATACGGTATTCCTGTTACATCTGAAAACAATTTCAGACCATCAGGCACTATACTGAAAGTATAAAAGGAGGTAGCATATGAAAAAAGAAATGCGCTGCGCGGTATTCACAGGACAAAGAGCAGTTGAGCTTCAGCGGTTTCCGATTCCTGAAGTGGATGATGATAAATTACTGGTTAAAATCGAAGCATGTGGAATCTGTACATGGGAACAACGCGTGTTTACAGGAAGTATCAATACTGATTATCCGCTGATTGGCGGACATGAGGTGGCAGGACGAATCGAGGCAATCGGAAAGGATGTGCACGGCGACTGGGAGGTTGGACAGAGAGTTATTGTAGGTGTAACGCTTCCTTGTCGTTCCTGTTATTTCTGTAAAACGCATGAGGAACAAAGCTGCCAGAATTTCAACACCGCACAGGTTCTCAGTGGTCAGCCATATCCCGGTACCGGAGGATTTAGTGAGTATATGATGGCAGTCCCCTACAGTGTGTTCCCCTATACCAATGTAACACCGCAGGAGGCCTGTATCTGTGAACCTGTCTCCTGTGTCATCCATAGTGTGGAAACAGTAAATCCACAGTTTGGCGATGCCTGTGTCATTATCGGGGCTGGCATTATGGGACTTCTGCATACGCAGCTCTGTGTAAAAAAAGGCTGTTTTGTAATTGTCGTTGACATGAATGAAGAACGTTTAGAAATGGCGGCATCCATGGGGGCACATTACACGATAAACCCGCATAAGGAACATGCTGAGAAAAGAATTATGAAGATAACACACGGAAGGAAAGCACGGGCGGTGTTCGATACAACACCGGCGGCAAGTGTTGTAGAAGAAGCATGCCGTTACGTCGGTAACATGGGAAAACTGATGATATACAGCGGTATTTATCCGAATAAACCAGTTCAGATGGATGCACACTGGATTCATAAGGGAAGCATTCAGATTCTGGGAACAGCGAATTCCAATGACCGCGATTTTATGCGTGCTGCATGCATGATTTCAGAGGGGATTATCGATGTTAAGCCATTTATCAGCGGTGTTTACCCTGTTGAAGAGGTATCCAGCGCATTGGCATCATCCTGTCAGGGAAACACATTCCGAAACATTATTACATTCAGCGAGGAGCTATAAGGAGGAAATTATGCTGGTTACAACAAAAGAACTGCTCTGTGTCGCAAACGCAGAGAATAAGGCAATCGGTGCCTTTAATATTACCGGATTGGAAACCCTGCAGGCGGTGTTACAGGCAGCGGAAAGCAAAAAGGAGCCTGTCATTCTTCAATTTGCACAGGTTCATGAGGAGGAGCATATTATGAGTCTGGATATCATTGGTCCCATAATGGTCATGATGGCAGATCAGGCAACCGTACCTGTGGCCGTCCATCTTGATCATGGCGTGGATCTTCATATTCTCAAGAAAGCTCTGGATATGGGCTTCACCTCTATCATGTATGACGGCTCCTCCCTGCCCTATGGAGAAAATATCGCATATACGAGAATGGCTGTCAGTATGGCAAAGGAGTATGGTGCCAGTGTGGAGGCGGAAATCGGTCAGATGGCTGGTGTAACCCTCAATGATCAGAAAATAACAGAAAACCGTAAGATTGACAGAAGTATGTTTACCGATCCGCTGATTGCACAGGATTTCGTAGAAAAGACAGGTGTGGATTGTCTGGCTTGTGCGTTTGGCACGGTGCATGGACTATATGCGACAAAGCCCTGTCTGGATTATGAGCTGGTAAAAGAACTGGATGCAGCCATTGGTGTACCAATCGTTATGCATGGGGGAAGCGGTGTCAGTGAAGCAGATTATGATATCGTAATCGAAAATGGTGTACGCAAGGTAAATTACTATACCTATATGGCAAAAAGCGGGGGAGAAGCTGCAAGAGAATATGCAGCCGCTAGCGAGCCTGTCTACTTTCATGATTTAGCAAATGCAGCAATAGCAGCTATGTGCAGCAATGTGGAGGAAGCTCTTCGTATTTTTGCGCATCATAAGGAGCAGTAATATGAGAGCAGCAGTATATTTCGGACGACATGATGTAAGAATCATTGATTTTCAGGAGCCGCCTTTAACAGATACAGGGGTAAAGGTTGCCGTATCCTATTGCGGTCTGTGTGGTACCGATCTACATAAATACGATGGATTGGGTGGATCACGTCCGGTTATACCTCCCGTGGTTCTTGGACATGAAGCAAGTGGAATTGTTGTTGAAACAGGAAGAAACGTAAGCGGCATTCATATCGGAGACCGCGTATGCGTCGATCCGAACTGGAGTTGCGGACATTGTACCTACTGTCAGGCAGGAATGCCGCATATGTGTGAAAACAGCCGCGGTGTTGTAAAGGGCTTTGCAGAGTATATATGCCCTCCACAGGAAAATGTCTACCCTTTACCGGATACTCTTTCATTGAAGCATGCAGCGCTTGCAGAGCCTTTATCCTGCTGTCTGCATGGCATGGATTTGCTGGATGTACATCTGGGAGATCATGTTCTCATTGTCGGTATGGGGGCAATCGGTTCCATGATGGTGCAGCTCTGCCGTCTTGCCGGAGCTGCTCAAATCGTTGTAGTCGAGCCGCAGAGCGAAAAAAAAGAACTGGCAGAAGCCTTGGGCGCTACCATGTTTTTATCGCCGGATGATGATGTAAAGGGTATCCTGCAGAAGCAGCAGCTTCATATCAACAGGGTCATGGAATGTGTGGGATTAAAGACAACGATGGAAAATGCGTTCCAGTATGCCGGTAAATGTGCTACGGTTGTTCTGTTTGGGCTGGGTGACCCGCAGCAGCCTGCTGCTTTTAATCAGTACAGTGCTTTTCAGAAAGAACTTACTATTAAAACAAGCTTTGTCAATCCACATACAACACAGCGTGCAATCAATCTGCTGGCTTGTGGAGCTATCGACTGCGATGCAATAATAAGCAAAATATTGGAGTTGGAGGAAATAGTGGAAGAACTGCAAACGCGGAAATGGTTCCGCAAGGGTAAGGTACTTGTATGTATACAGCCGCATACAGAAGCTATCGTGGATTAACTTGTATTTTCTGAATATAAAAAGCCATCCAATCGCCTTTTTCTGACTACTTCAGATGAAGACCCTTATGGATGGCTTCCTTTATTATACTCTATAGCTTCTTCATATTTCTGAAGCTATTTCATTAGCCTAAGCTTTTATTTATGATTCGTCAAGTCCCTCTTCCCCATTGGATTCCATTACACGCTTATACCACGCAAAGGAATCTTTTTTATAGCGTTTTTTGCTACCACTTCCATCATCATTGATATCCACATAAATAAAGCCATAGCGCTTGCTCATCTGACCGGTGCTGGCGGCTGTAATATCAATACAGCCCCAGGATGTGTAACCCATAACATCCACACCGTCTTTGATTGCTTCTCGCACCTGAATCAAATGATTTTTAAAGTATTCTATACGGTAATCATCATGTATCTTTCCATCAACCAGCTCATCATGCGCACCAAGACCGTTTTCTACAATCATCAGTGGAATCTGATAGCGCTCATAAAGCTGATTCAGAATAATACGCAGGCCAACCGGATCAATCACCCAGCCCCAGTCGCTGGCTTTCAGATAAGGGTTACGGAGAACTCCCAGCATGCGCTCATCCTCTGTCAGATCACTGACCTTTTCCGGATTTAACGGAGTCACTCTTGAATAATAGTAGCTGAAGGAGCAGAAATCAACGCATCCCTGTGCAAGTACTGCAGCATCACCGTCCTCCATAACTATTTTAACTCCCTTTTCTTCAAAGAAACGATTTGCATAGGATGGGTACGCTCCACGTACACATACATCGGTATAAAGGAAAATCTCATGGTTCGCTTCAATGCTTTCCATAACATCCTCTGGTTTGCATGTATTGGCATAGCTTGGAATCGCATTGATCATACAACCGATTTTCATTTCCGGATCGATGCTGCGTGCCAGCTTTACTGTCAGTGCGCTTGCAACCATCTGATGATGTGCTGCCTGAAACATGATCTGTTCCTTATGCTCCCCTTCTTCAAATTCAAGACCTGCCGCATACCATGGAATAACACTGCAGAAATTGATTTCATTAAACGTGATCCAGTATTTTACTTTTCCTTTATAGCGTTCAAACAGTGTTTTCGCATACTTTACATAAAGATCAATCAGAATACGATTTCTCCATCCGCCATATGCCTCTACCAGATGCAGTGGAAATTCGTCATGTGAAATGGTGATCAGCGGCTCGATACCGTTTTTCAGAAGCTCATCAATCACATTGTCATAAAACTGCAGACCCTTTTCATTGGGCTCCTCCTCCACTCCGGTTGGATAAATTCTTGTCCATGCAATCGACATGCGGAAGCACTTCATACCCATCTCCTTAAACAGTCTGATATCCTCCTTATAGGTGTGATAGAAATCAATACCGCCATGGGAAGGATAAAATACATCCGGCAGAATCTTATGATCCTTTGGTACCGCCTCTCTGCTGCCATGTGGAAGAATATCCACAATGTTTACACCCTTGCCATCCTCATTCCATGCCCCCTCAAACTGATAGGCACTGGTTGCGCCACCCCATAAAAACCCTTCCGGAAATTGTTTATCTTTTTTCATTATATCTCTCCTCTCATGTAATATGTATTTTCTTCATAAATGCTGTATAGCTGTCACATTCCAATACCTGTGCAAATCGAATAGGATCATCAAATACATTCAGTATCAGATCATACAGCTTTGGAACCTGATCAAAGCTCTTGTGCAAAGCAAACATCAATACAATGTTCACTTCAAAGCCATCCCATATAACGGGCTTCCTCAGCAGTGCGACAGCGATGCCGTTTTTCTTTGCTGTTTTTTTCGTTGTATGCGGAATTGCATATCTTGCGCCAAAGCAGGTAGGTGCAATTGCTTCTCTTTCATAAATCTGTTCCTGAAAATCGGCGTCCACATACCCCTGTTCCTCGAGTAAGCTGCAAAGATAGGTAATCACCTCATCCTTGGTAGTAAGCTGTGAGGGAATACAAAACAAATCCTCCATGAAATAATTATGGATCATGATATTTTCATAAGACTTTTTAACGCGGACACTCTTTACAATACGCTCAATTTTCTCATATTCTTCATCCTGAAGATAATTATCAAGCTGAAAGACAGGTACTCCCATTTGCTCACTGGTTGAGACCATTGTCACAATAATATCCGGCTTCTCGGTATAAAGCGTTTTAAAATCAAACATGGAGAAGCAGCCGATCATCTCGACATCTGTTAAAGCCTGTAATCTCTGCTGTATGATATGTGTTACAGAATTTCCATACGGATTGATCAATGCGATACGGACAATGGAGGTCTTTATACTTTTGATACCGTTCATAATATGCAAGGCGATAAAGCTGATTTCGTTTTCATCCAGAACATAGCCTGTTTGTTCCTGAAAGCGTATCGCTATATATGCTGCGATATCATATATAAGAACAAAGCTCTGCTTCAGCTCTGACAATAATGGATTTTTTATCAGCATACCATGCTTACAGCGGTTTCTCAAATTTTGAAGATGCAATGCCAGATTATCCATAAGATCCTGATTTTCAGTAAAATTGATACTGTAAATATCATAAATTTCCCTCAATACTTCATGCAGAAACTGCATAACTCTCACATCATCCTGTCCTGCATTTCGTTTTTTGAACAATGCACAAATCTGCTGTGTACCCTCTGCAGTGAATTGAATACGCATTCTTTCCCTTATCGCTTCAAGTAACGGCCTACAGCCCTGATCACATATCGAAGCACGATCCTCTTCCATGCATATATAAGAGGTGTTACTGATATACATCAGCATATGCAGCAGGATGGAAAACAGATTAAAATCAGAAACAGCAAGCTGCTGCCTGTGGATAAATTCCATCAGTATCTCAGAAAGCCTATAGACATCCACATTTTCAAAATAACGATCCAATATTCCAACATCAAAGCGCTGATCCTCACTTTCCTCCAATAGGAAATAAGTCAAAACCCTTCGTTTTTCTATATCATCACAATTCAGAAAGAGATGATTTTGTTTTCTTGTAATCCTCAGTGTCCGAAATTCCTTCTGTATGCGTTCATTCAATATCCGTATATCCTTATTCAGTGTAGAGGGGCTGATATAAAATCTATCCGCAAGCTCATAGTAATCCACATGCTCATTGAATAGAATTTCCTTCAGTATTTTTATATCTCTTCTCCCCTCATCACCAACGATATAGTTCTGCCTGATCCAGGCATCCTTATCACGCACTACATACCCTTTTCCTTTCAGAGAAGATATCATGCAGGCTTTTGATTTCCTATTGATTTCTGCTATTTCTCCGTGTATTGTTTTCTCACTGACCTTTAAAAGATTGGCAAGTGTCGCTGCAGTACAATATTCGGATTCCTTCAGTAGTATATCAACCATCTTCATTTGTCGTTTTGACAGACTGATCTCCATGATATCTCTCCCTTTCCATGTTATTGTTTCCAGGTAAATGCGTAATCGTGATTCATCAGATATGGTGTATAATAGGCAACCATACTGGATAACGGCAGGATATCCTCATGCAACTGAATACCGAGAACATCCTGTATATATGTTCTTCTTTCTAACATGCGCTCCCAGCTGTTTGGATACTGCTTTTTGATTTCCTCTTTCAATACCGCATCCGCAAGAACAACGCCGTTTTCACAGCAGCAGCCCGGATATCCTTCTACAGATGGAATGATATCAATCTGCAAAAGCATACCGCTTTTCAGCTTCAGCCTTGAACCTTCGTAAATCGGGCTGCTTAGCCATTCCTCATCCGCAGTGAGGTGTCCGGGATTCAACTTCCAGCAGAAAATATCCTTCGGCAGAATATCATCAACCAACGCATATACCTCTTTCCCCTCCATACCGATATGGAGATGCTCAAGCCATGTGCAAACAGCTGCGAAATATGGTTTTGCGATTTTCTCTTCATAATCTCTTACTGCGGAATCAAGGTCTTCTCGTTTATAGGCGGCAAACGCTGCTCTGCTGGCAAGACCACCTTTATACCCGACGGTTAGTGATATTCTCTCTCCTGTCTGTATCGGCTTGTTCATAGGATACAGATTGGCTTTTTCAAACCGTGTCCCGCTGGAACAGATGGTCACAACATTGTGTATCTGACCTTCGGATTCCAGCAATCCTCCGATTTCAGCTTCTGTTTTTCCCGGCTTCAGAGCAAGCATCGCCCGCTGAAGACCTCTTGCTGCAAGGATCTGCCCATACTCATAATGTGCAATTTCATTTGCATTATTGACCGTTCTTGCACCATCCTTTGGAGAGATGAATATATCCGTTGCATTGCTTATCTTCACTTCACAAGCTTTCAATGCTTCAAGAATGTAATAGGGTATGTCAAACAGCTCTTTCTGTAAACGGTAGAAGCCTTTCCATCCAACCACACCGAGATGCATACCGTTCTTAACGCCTGCCTTAGCTAACACACTTTTTAGATCCTCTTCCTCCTGAAGCGGCTGGTCAGGCAGTGAGAAATAAGACATATGCAGACCCTTTGCAGGTATTCTTGCATGCTTGGATAATGAAAGGACCTCATTCCCCAGTAGAAGATATGCATCTTCATTTTTATGAAGAATCAGTAAGGCTTCTTCAAAACGCGGTATAAAACCGGTAAGGTATTCAAAATTGCCACCATGCTCCACATCTGCATATACGGCAATACAGTCCAGTTTTTTCTCCTGCATACGGTGAAGAATCTTTTGCCGTCTTTCCTGCATGGTTTCATCACTAAGCAGTACCGGTTCTCCTGTCTCCTCCTTCGGAAACGGAATTTTATCTAAAACTACGTTTTCATAACGCTGATCCATGGTGATTCCCTCCTTTTTCACGACTGGTATTATTTTTTTCTCTTCTGTCATAACAAGTCCGTGGTCAGAAAGCTTCACGTACGGACATACAAGCAAATTCAATATTGTGATTCTGGATACCGGATTTTCCAAATAGCTGTTCCCCAGCTTATGAAAGGCCTCTGCCATTAGATCCACGTTTTGTGATACTGTTTCCATGCATTCCGTGCTCATCAGTCCGGCAACAGGAAGAGCCAGAGATGCAAGAATATTTCCCTGTGAAACTGCACAGAAGCCTCCATGCATATTCATAACCTCCTGTACGGCCAGATACCCGTTTTCAGGTGTATCATAAACCACACATACATTATGACTGTCATGAGAGATACTGCTGGCAACAGCACCATGGTCAATACCGAAATTCTCGACGATACAAACCGCCCTTTGTGTGCGTCCATAGCGGTTGAATACTGCGGCATACATTTGTTTTTTATCCTTTTGAAGCAAAACCCTTCCATCCTGTATCGGGCATATACGTGTTTTCAGATGGGATGTAGCTATATATTCAGATGCAAAGCTTAGGATATTCAGCTGTGCATACGGACCCTTTGCTTTGATAAGGAAATCCTCCTGCTTCAGGGCCTGCATTTGGATAGTATTTCTGCTGTTCAGCTCGCGGGTATAAGAGGATAAAACAATTGGCGATGTCAGCTGTTCCTTCTTGCTGACAAGCTTCCCTTCAAAGAATACTGCATGCACCTGCAGATCCTCCACATTATTCAACAGCACCAGATCGGCTGCATATCCCGGAGCAATCGCACCCAGATGCTTACATCCGCTTTCCTGTGCCACACGGTAGCTCGCTGATAACAGGGCTTCCTTCACAGGCATTCCAAGAGATACGGCTTTTCTTACCACATGATCCAGATGTCCGTATTTTCCGGTGACATTACAGCGTCGGTCATCCGTACAGAAGCATATGCGGCTGTAATCATTAAATTCTTTGCAGACATCCAGAATCTCTTTCATGCGCCCCTGTGTGTTTGCCTCTCTGATATCGATCCACATACCCTTTCTGTATTTATCAAGAGCCTCCTGTTTCGTTTTCACCTCATGATCGGATTGCGGCCCTGCATTTACATACGCACTGAGACGGTTCCCCTCCATAAGAGGTGCATGTCCCTGCAGATAGCCTGCATGCTTTTTAGCAGCAAGCAGCAAATCATGTATACGCTGTTCTCCCTGCAAAACTCCCTCATAATCCATCACCTCACCCAGTCCGGCTACACGCGGATGCTGAAAGAGTGCTGTATAATCCTTTGCGAACAGTTCAGCATTAGAAGATTCAAACCCCGGAAGACTTGGAACACAGGATGGAAGTGTCAGCAGCATACGCATAGGGAGATCCTGTGAAGCAGCAAGCATATACTGAATACCTTCCACTCCCATTACATTTGCTATTTCATGGGCATCCTCCAGTACAGTCGTTGTCCCGTGCGGCAGAACCATAGCGGCATAATGTTCCGGTACAAGGAGCGAGCTTTCAATATGTGTATGTGCATCAATGAAGCCCGGACACAAAATTCCGTTCAGCTGTAATCGCTGCTTTGAAGGCAGTGCCGAATTCTTTTTGTTATATTCCACATGGGATATAAACCCGTCGCAGATGTAGACAGTTGCTTCCAGGAATTCTTTTGTAAATACGTTGAAGATGCGGCATCCCTCAATAGCCAGATCATTCTCTACATTTCCCAAAGCCGCTGCAATAAGCCGTTTTGTATCCTTTGGTTGAAACGCAAGCATGGTTATTCCTGCATTTCGTCCTGCTGTTCAATCAGCAGCTGCTGCTTTTCATACATTTTCATAAACGGAAAATATAACAGCATATCTATGACAATCAGAACAGCTACAAGAATGACAGCCTTGAAATCCCCGGTGGAGAAATAGGCGCCGAAGATACTTGGCATATTGAAAGAAAGCATCGCATAGGTTTTTCCAATCAATCCTGTATTCAGACAAAGGAATGCTATAACTGCATTAACAACAGATACCAGTGAACATGGTATGAAGAAGATAGGATTCAGCATAATCGGAAGACCAAATGTAATTGGCTCAGATATTCCAAAGAATGCCGGTATGATTCCCACCTTACCAACGACTTTTAAAAGCTTCGATTTGGAGAAACACAGGATAATAGCAAGCGAGAGACAGGAACCGACACCTCCAATGCAGATGAAATATACCCAGAAGGCTTCGGTCAATATTGCTGTAGGCGCTATTCCTGCCGCAAGCTGTGCAGCATTCTCTGAAATGTTCATCATCATAATCGGTCCCATCAGTCCCCAGAAGGTTGCATTATGGATTCCAAAGAACCATGCTGCATTGATAATAAAGGTCATAAGGAGAATAAACCACAAGCTGTCAGTCGCTTTGATTTGCGGCGCTATAACAGAGCTGAGCCACATGGCAAAGGTGGTATCCATGTTATGGAAGATGATAAACATTACCAGATACAACGACATGATCAGGATTGCGATGGATAAGGAGGCAAAGGTTTCGGATAGGGATGCAGGAACACTGTCCGGCAGCTTGATGCGCCCAAAGTTTTTTGATTTAAGAAATCTGTAAATTTCAACCGTCACAATGGAAACAAAGATTCCTACCAGAAGACCTTTTCCATCCAGAAAGTTCAAATCGGTAAGAGATAGCCCATACTGCAGTTTTTCAATTCTCACTGCCAGCATGAATACTCCGAATACAGTGATAAAGTTTGGAATCAATTCCTCAATTTTATAATTCTTACACAGATAATGTGTAATACCAAGTGCAACATACAGTGTGATAAAACCAAGACTTAAAACTGAAATCCATGAGAACACATAGCTGTAATCTGCCACAAAGCCAGCCCATGCGAGCAGAAAACCGTTCGTTGTCTCTTTTGTGACAGGTGCTGCGGAAATAACAGCTGACAAGCCGCCGAACACCATGATTGGAAGGATTGTCATAAACGTATTACGCAGTGCAAGCAAATGTATCTGTGTGCTTAGCTTTCCAGAAAATTCAAGTACTTTCGCCTCTATTCTGTCCTTCATACTTTCCATTTTTATTTTCTCTCTTTCATAATTTTTTTAACATCATCAATTACACCCTTTGCATTCATCAATCCGTAATGTGACGGATTCATGCTTACAACCGGAACTGACGCATCAACAAACTTTTTGATTCGTGGGATTTCATGACGTATTTGCGGTCCAACCAGAATCAGATCACACCCCTCCAGGTAGTTCATGAAATCGCCATCACCGTATGCCTCAACATAACAGTAACCATCGGATTTCTCATTCATTTTTTTTGCCATCATTGCTGTGGACATGCCATTGTTACAAACCAGAATAATCTTTAACATGAAGTATCATCCTTTCGTTTCACTCATACAGTGAAATAACTCTCTTGTCATCTGATAAATGATTTCACTCGCCATCATCTGATCCTCCGCATGAACCATTAACAGACTGATCTGATCGAATTCCCCATTTGCAGATTGCTTCAGAATCCTGCTGTGTGCCCGCTTTGCTGTATAGAGATTTTCCTCGGCATCCTTGTACTGCTTTCTGCCAGCTTCTTTATCACCATCACGATAGCTTTGCAATGCTTCAAAGCACAGCGATCTTGCTTCCCCGCTATAGGAAATGATCTGCATCAGGGAAATTTCCAATTCTTCCATTGCTATGCCTCCTTTCATGTTCAGTATAGCACCGCCGGAATTTCTTTGTTTTCTTTTACTTCAGCTGCAAGAGGAAATATTGTAAAACTATGTATAATTATGCATAGAAGGCTGCGACTGCATGCTGATAATCAATACACAGAAAGAAACAAAAAAGCAGCCCGCCCCTGTATATCGGCTGCCGCTGCTTCTTCCCTGTCCGTATTCGTTTTTATTGCGTTTCTCTGTACATCTTTATATTTATACGATTTCTTTCAAATCGTCAAGACTTTTCAGTATATAATTGCACATTGCCTTTATTTCCTTAGTAGGCTGTACTTTATCCGGAATCATAACCACTGTGGTACCTGCACCAAACGCTGCCCGAACACCGTTTAGGCTGTCCTCCACTACAAGGCATTCCTGCGGTGAAAGATTCAGCTGCTGTGCAGTCTTTAGATATACATCAGGAGCCGGTTTTCCGTGTGTAATCATTTCATCACTGATGATAGCTTCAAAATAATGCTGAATATCCGCATTGTTCAAATTAAATTCCACATCCTCCGCTGAAGCACTGGTTGCCATTGCAATCGTATACCCTTTTGCCTTCACGGTATCCAGAAGTCCCTTTACATCCCCCATGAGTGGTACACCATTTTTCAGCTTCTCTTCTTTTTTGAACTGTGTATGAAGACTACATGCTTCTTCCTGCGGCCAGTCCTTGGGCATATAGGAATCAAATACAACCTGCTGATCCTTTCTCGTTCTTCCAATTAGAGATAAAATAAATTCATCGCTTGTAGGAAGCTGAAGGGTTTCTCCCACCCTTTTCCATGCCTTCATGGAAATGGTTTCTGTATCAAAGAGTGTACCATCCATATCAAAAATTATCGCTTTCCAGTGTCTCATAGCTTTTCCTCCACATCAAAAAGCCCTATAGCTGTCTATAGGGACTTAATCATCATCGTCATTATTTTTAGCCGGCAGCTTAAACACCTGTTCTCCAGGCTTGCTGACCATGTACTTACCTCTGGCAAACCGCTTCACATATTCAGGATTTTCCAGATTCTGCTTTTCCTTGGAAAGATCATCCTTTTGATTTTCCAGAGAGTTGATCATCTCTTCAGAAGAAGTGATTTCATCCTTCAGCTTCATTGTCATCATCAAATCGGAGCTTGCGGCATAAATCAGGAAGCATGCAATGAAGATAGCAGCAAGACTCAAAAACGTCTTAAGCTTATTTTTTTTCTTTTTATCCTTTGCCATGCACATCCTCCTTATTCGCTGTAACCATATTATAAGCAGAGAACAGTATTTTGACAAGGCTTTTTTCCTGCTTTATAATCCGGGTTTAAATAGTTTTATATAAAGTTTCATAAAGACTGCATTTAGAGATATACTATCTGCAGCAGATGGCTTTCATACCTTATTCAGCATGATTTTTTGCATAAGCTTTAGATGAGCAGAAATTTACCCCTTTCATGCGGAAAGCTTATCTATTTGTTCACCCTTATTTTTAACAAGAAATTTACCCCTTTCATAACGTTTTACATACTCCGGGTCCTTCAGCTTTCCTTTTTTTTCGACAGCTCTTTTTCCGATGCTGCTCGTCTTGATTTACCATTGCTTATCAGGGTATCTTGATGGAAATCCATATGTATAGTTTATATGCAAGATTTGTCATCAAGCCGTTTTCCAAGACTTCCGCCGGGATGAAATTTATGGAAATCCGATGGATTGAATCCGCGTTTTTTGGAAATGGCGCAGGCAATTGCATCACCAAGAACCAAAACCAGAGTTGTGGATGAAGTTGGTGCAAGATTGTATGCATCTGCCTCCGTCACCTTTGGATAAATCAGAGTAAGGTCACATGCTTTTGCCAGTATAGAATCCCTATTCGCACAGCAGGCCACTGTCATACAGCCTATGCTGTGCAGCGGCGTTAAAACCTGTATGACCTCCTGTGTAGTTCCACTGTTGGATATGAGAATTACGATATCCTTTTCCTCTATCATTCCAAGATCCCCATGAACACTCTCTGTAGCATGAACAAAGAATGAAGGTATACCAAGCGAAGCAAATGTTGCGGCAAGTTTTGCCCCTATATGTGCTGATTTTCCAACACCGCAGAATACCACCTTTCCCTTACATTCCTCTATTGCGGCCATTACTCTTTCACATTCCTGCAGAGACATAGCTGATAATGCATCCAGTGCTGTTTTTTCCTTTTCTATTGCTTCTATAAGATATTTTTTCATTTTAACCTCTCAATAGCGTCATATGTCTTTTTCAAACGACACAGACCATCCTCTACCTTGCTTCTCGAACAACCTACATGAAATCGAAGATGCTGTTTAGCTCCGTAGACAGTCCCGGACATGATAGCGACTTTCCCTTCATGAATGAGAAACTGCTGCATTTGAGCATCTGCAATACCTAGTTCATGAAAATCAATCCATGCGAAATAGCAGCCTTCGGGTATCTGAAATTTCAGCTTCGGCATATGCTTCTGTATATAGCTCTCTGTGTACTTAAGATTATCATATAAATAAGAGCATAAATCATCTACCCATTCCGCACAGTGTCGATATGCTTCTATGGTAGAAAGCACCCCCAGTATAGCTGGGGAATTAACAAACTCCGTATACCTCGTCATTGTTTCAAATGCCTCATAAATTTTGAAATCCGGAAGTATCACATAGGAACCTTGCAGGGAAGGTATATTGAATGTCTTGGATGGAGAGGAACAAATGAAACAACGACAGTCAGAAGCAAGCTTCAGTACAGGAATCCCTTTTTCCTTATACGTGATATCCATATGAATATCATCGCTGATTACTGTAATATCATATTTCTCGCAAAGCTGTAAAAGCTTTTGCAGTTCCTGTTTTTTCCATACTCTGCCTACAGGATTATGCGGGTTGCAAAGCAACAGAATGCGTGCTTCCTTGCATTTTTCTTCCACATCCTTAAAATCAATTTGATAATACCCTGCATTCTCCAGCAGTTCACTGCTAATCAGTCTGCGCTGATTATTTTCAATAACCTTATAGAAGGAATCATAGGCCGGTGTGAATACTAAAACACCGTCCCGAGGCTCACTGCATAGCTGTAGCAGCTTTGCTATGGAATACATAACGCTGGGACTGTAACAAATCCAATCTTTGCTAATCATACAGTCATAGCGGCTCGCATACCAGTGAACAATTGCGGATAGATAGTCCTCATTTTTCCAGCGGCTGTAGCCGTATATCGGATGCTCAATCCGCTTTTTCAACGTATATACAAGGCTCTTTGGACATGCAATATCCATATCCGATATGGTGAACGGGAGAAGATTGTCTGTTCCGAAACGATCTTCGATATAATCCCATTGTGTACAAAAGGTTCCTCTTCGATTTATGACCGTATCAAATTCTGAGCCGCTCATGCCTGCTGCATCTCCATCGCTTTGTTTATTTGCTTACGTAAAGCATAAACCTGTGTACCCACAATCACCTGAATTGTATGCTCATCCAAATGCACAACAGCAATACCGCCTGCATTCTTAATTGCATCTTCATCAATCAGATTAACATCGTTTAATTCCAGACGCAGTCTTGTAACACAGTTATCAATGGAAACAATATTGTCCTTTCCACCCAGTGCTTTCAGCATCTGAATACCTTTATAGGATGAAAGTGCCGCAAAGTCATCCATATCCTCTGTATCCTCTTCACTGATAGCCATAACCTCTTCTCTCCCGGGTGTTTTGATATCGAATCGCTGGATAGACCATTTGAATATAAAGTAATACAGTGCAAAATAGAATGCCGCAAACGCAATAGCAATCGGCCAGCCAGTTCTGGTACCACGCAAGACACCAAATGTAATGAACTGAATCAAATCACCGGTATAACCCATGAGCACGCCAAGATACGGCAGAACCATATTGGCAATACCATTTAATACAGTATGAACAAAAAATAGCGGAGGACATGCGAACAGGAATAAGAATTCAATAGGCTCAGAGATACCGCCAATCACGACAGTTAAAGCGCCGGTTATCAGCAGACCTTTGATTTTCTTTCTATTCTGCGGCTTTGCGCAGCGATACATTGCCAACGCCGCACCACACAGTCCGTATTGAATCATCAGCTTGCCTTGTTCCATTTTGCCTGCCAAATCTAATGGAATATCCATATTATTAGCTACATAAGCAAGAAACATATTAACCGTTCCCATATATTCCTGACCATTGATAATAGCAGTTCCGCCAATTGGTGTAAAGCGGAAGGTACTCGTTACCAGATGATTCAAACCAAACGGAATTGTTACACGTTCAGCTACCGCATAGGAGAAATAACCAATCGGTCCGGAGGTGGATATCCATTCCCCAATTATCTTAAAGAAATTGTAAAATGGCTGCCAGAATAAAGGTACCGCTACCATGCCGAAAATTCCCATGATCACCAACATGGCAATCGGTGCCAGACGTGGCCCGCTGTAAAAACCTAGCGCCTCCGGTATTTTTACCTTTGATATTTTCGGATATAGCCAGAATACCATAAGTCCAGCAATAATACCGCCAAGAACGCTTGTATTATACGTCTGAATTCCCAGAATCATCCCCTGCCCTGCTTCTGTCATTTTATCTGCAGCAGCCAGTTGATCCGTAATTGTCAGATAGAAGTTTGTACCGATATGCATAGCCATAAAACTAACTAGACCGGTAAATGCACCAAACTCTTTTTCCTCCTTCAGTAGTCCTAAAGGAATCGCCATCGCAAACAATACCCCCAGATTATTAAAGGCAAACAAGCCCAGTGTTGTCATAAAGCTGAAAATTTTCTGCAGCACAGGATTACCCAGCAATGGAACCGCCTCTATCAGACTTGAATTTGTGAATGCCGATCCGATTCCCAGCAGCATACCGCACACACTCAGTAAAGCAATTGGAAACATAAAGGTTTTTCCCAGCATTTGAAAGAACTGCCAAAGACTTTTTTTCTTATTTTCCATACATTTTCTCCTTTTTATACATAACTATTTTTCTAATTCATGCAGCTGATTCGCCTATATCATAAGTAGGACTTTATTCTTCCTGCTTACTGCACGAAAAAAAGACCCATATCTGCACCCTCGTCCAGATGATCAGGTCTTGCCTTTCGTAACAATCCTAATTTAATATTTTCAGTATATGTACCATGATGTAGAACAGCTCCTGTCTGCCCAGCTCATAGTCATAATTATGCTTCACAAAACTTTTTATTCTTTCTAAACATGATTTCATTTCAGGATTCATTTCCAGCATCATACGATACATTTTATCATTGAAATCCTGTTTTATATGCGTGCGGTCAACTGTAAAAATCCGCTGTCCCAGATACTTCAGATGCATTGCAAGACGTGTTTGATCGAAATCCTTCTCCTTCCAGTCAATATGCGTCGTAACCTCAATAATATGTAGAATCTGTTTACTGAAGGTCAATATTTCTTCCGCACTGTTTTTGTGATCCTGACTTCTGGAATTGATGATATGCATGGCGATGAAGCCTGCTTCATCGAGAGGAAGGTGAACCCCTGTCTTCAAGGCGATATATTTCAATGCCCACACACCGATCTGATACTCCTTATGATACAGTGTTTTGATTTCCGGCAACAACAGATTAGGAAGATGTATCCCCTGTTTTTCACGTTCAATAGCAAATGCTATATGATCCGTCAATAACAGCACCATCTGATTGTTTAAACCACCCTTGAATTCCTTAGATGCTTTTTTGAAGATGATTTCAGAAAATTCGAAGTATTCAACCGGTATATTTTCCAGCATCTGATAAAATCTTGTTCTTTGTGTATTCTCAATCAGATACCTCTTTTCGATTTTTCTTTCATCAATCTGATCTCCAACCGCCTTGTGAAATCCGATACCCGGACCGGTTACTATCATTTCAGTTTTATCCTGGGAAATCGTGGCCACGGTGTTGTTATTAAAAATTTTTGCAATTTTCATACTACTCTCCCTTTCGATAAAAAAAGGCCATCCCTGTCAGTCCCCCGACATCAATGGTCTTGCCTTTGCAGTAACAATCCTGTATCTGTCTTCATTATAAAGCGTTTTCAATATTTGTCAATACGTATTTTTTATTTCCATATTTTTCTATATACTCGACTATATGAATAAGCAGTTTGCTATTGCAACGCAGAAAGCATAGGAAAACAAGCTTAATTTATAAAGTGTTACTTCGTGTATTACAGTATATTTTTAGTATCATTATGACTATAAGTGCTTACAGAAGAATAAGAAGTTTTTACATAGCAAGCATAAGGTTACTTATCCCTTGATTAAACAAGTGCCACATATACTATTTAAGATACCTTTTTCAAAAGATAGTTGACAAAAGGGCTGCTTGCTTTTATGATGAATATGTATTATTTAACATGTGACTGTTAAATCAGGCATGGGTCTCTGCGTGAGCTCATGTCTTTTTTTAGCAGCAGGAGGTAAATGAAAATGTTCACATTTAGAAGAAAAAAACAAAGGGAGCTTTACGCTCCTGTAAATGGATGCGGTATTGCTCTGGATGATGTCAGGGATGAAGTGTTTTCAAAAAGACTTATGGGGGATGGCTGTGCATTCCTTCCAGAGACAACGAGCGTATGTTCACCGATAGACGGTGATTTAATTCTTGTCGCAGATACGCTTCATGCTTTTGGTGTGAGAAGCAGAGAAGGAATTGAACTGCTGATTCATATCGGTCTGGATACCGTGAAGCTTCAGGGAAAAGGATTTCAGGCATTACAGTCTGTCGGTACAAGCATAAAGGCAGGTACACCGGTGATATCATTTGATTCTTCCTATCTGCATGATGCTACCCTTGATATGACAACGATGCTGATAGTTACAAATTGTGCAAATCTGAAAATCAAAGAGATTACAAAGGGGTATGTCAATACAACTGATCCCGTAATCATTATGGAATGATAATCATATATCGTTTTACCGATTCTTTTCTACTGGCATAAAAAAACTCTGCTTGTTCTTCAGAAAGAATTAAGCAGAGTTATTCGCCATTTGTATCTTCGCTGCTGCCACCGGGAAGTTTAAAAACCTGTTCACCCTTTTTTATGACAAGAAATTTACCCCTTGCATAACGTTTTACATACTCCGGGTCCTTCAGCTTTTCCTTCTGTGCAGACAGCTCTTTTTTCTGTGAAGACAGCTTATTGATTTCACTGTTGTTTGCCGAGATTTCCTGCTTCAGATTCAGCATGACAATAACATCCGTGCTTGCTGCATAAATCAGATAACATGAAACCCCTATTGCGAGAAGACTAATCAGGATTTTCATCGGATGCTTTTTTCTTTTTCTTTTTTTTACGGCTGCTTTTTTTTCGTTTTGCATTCGCTTTCCTCCTCTTCCTGATTTTGCCTGGTAATCTAATTATAGCAATAATTTTCGATTTGGCAACGAGAAGTTTCACTTTAAACGGATGCAGCAGCCTGCGGATCGCTGTAAAAAGCTGCAGAAACACGCTGAGATACCATGTAAAATAGATAAAAGCACCTAGAATAAAAAAACAGATGAGATAGATATTCGTTATACCGCCATTGATCTTATACAATCCAATAAACATAAGGGATGTAAACAGAATATGATACAGGATCTCTACGATTCCTTTAAAAATCGGAAAACGGAGATACTTTACAAAGCTGATTAAAAAACTGAAGCCGAAAGCATATACCCATCCCATCAGAAAATGATAGAGTATTGCCTGAATCTGTGTAGGCAGCAGCATTATTTAAAGATTTTTGAAATCACTGATTCCTTTCCGTTTCCCTTTTTATTGGATACATAGGATAGAGCTTCAATGACACCGCGTATTACAACATCCCCGCGTTCTGTATCCAACTTGCCCAAGGTCAGATCCTTTCCCTGAATCACCATCCATCCCTGTGCGGTCTCCAGCAAAAACTCACTGGAATCAAAGCTGTCAATCTGTTTGACGCCGGTCAGCTCCATCACCTTGCGGTCCTTAATAATTACGTTATGATATGGGTTCGTTTCAAAACGAAGCGGATTGCTAATGTTATCTTCCATACAAACTCCTCCTTATTTCTAGTTCATTACAATCTATGTCTGGAGAGCGGGGAATAGAACAGCAGCACAAAACAAAAAATATCCCGGCCTCAGTCTTCTGCCAGAATATCTTTTACTTCTTCTTTCTTAATCAGCTTTTCTTCCACAACCTCAAACATCAGGGAAGCATCATTTTTATTTGCCTGCTTCTGTATCATGGTTACATTAACAGTCAGCTCACGGTATCCGAAAATAACCTTGATGGTATCTCCCACTTTTACATCTGTAGAAGGCTTTGCAATTTTTCCGTTTACATAGACACGTTCCTGATCCGCCAGCTCCTTTGATACGGTACGACGTTTCAGAATACGCGCTGTTTTCAGATATTTATCAAGACGCATATACTCACCTCTACAAATAAGTTTATCATTTATTGCTGCTGTTGGCGAGATAAAAGTTGTACAAATGCCTCTACTGCATAAAGCTCAGACTTTTCCAGCTCCTTCTTATCAAATACGATAATAAAGGAACCATACCAGTCTCCAAATGCGGTGACCGGATAAATCAGACCCTTATAACGCTGTGCACTGTCCTCATAGATACGCTCATTATCAAAATCCTTCAAACGATGTGTTTGTGCAATCATAAGAAAATGATCATGTATCTTATGATCTGTTTTCACCATACATTCATCCTTCACAAAAAATACAGTATTCTGATATATGGCACGCAGGGTATCGCACATAATCATGATTTCTTCCATATGCTTGGACATGACATCAAATTTCTGAATTACAATTCTGTCATTATCGATAAAGAATTCAATGGAATCTCCTTCTTTCATGCGGTACTGCTTTCTAATTTCTTTTGGTATAACCAGTCTTCCAAGGTCGTCAAGACGTCGTACAATTCCTGTTGCTTTCATTTATAGACACTCCTTTTCTTTCAATAGTATGGACATATGACAATCGCTTTATACCTGACGGCAAAGAGGAAAGACATTTCCTCTGATTGAAATTTCATTCAAATTCAGACATAAATTGCATATAAATTATCATAAATGAAGGTATTTTTTTACAAAACTATTGTTATAACAAATATAACTATATTAAATTAACCTTTTATACATAAAAACATTTAGAATGTAGTTGTCAATAGAAATAGGAGTGATCTGACATGACAATGGGACAAGTATGTTGTGAGCGGATTCATGATCTGTGCGACGAGAGAAAAATTTCTCTGAACAAACTCAGTATCATGTGCGGAATGACGCAGTCAACGCTGAGCAACATCACATCAGGCAGAAGCAAGAATCCAACCGTTTCCACGATCAAAAAAATCTGTGACGGTCTGGATATCACGCTTGTGGAATTTTTTGATACAGACGTATTCAAAAACCTGGATCAGGAAATTAAATAAGCTGTTTGTCAGCCTGAAAAAAAACTGTTATGGGAACTATTCATGCAATCCCATAACAGCTTTTTTATTTACCTGTTTTTATTTTACATATGCCTTCAGGCGTTCAGCCGGTTCAGTGCTTTCCCACTTCACCTGCAGATCATCACGGCCAAAGTGACCATAGGCTGCCAGATTTCTGTAAATCGGCTTACGAAGCTCCAGTGTCCTGATAATTGCAGTAGGACGCAGATCGAATTCCTTCCTTACGATTTCTGCGATTTCTTCATCCGGAAGAACTCCGGTTCCAAAGGTATCCGCAAGGACGCTGACAGGCTGTGCCACACCGATGGCATAGGCAAGCTGTATTTCACATTTGCGAGCAAGACCTGCCGCAACAATATTCTTGGCAACATAGCGTGCCGCATATGCCGCACTGCGGTCAACCTTGGTAGGATCCTTTCCGGAGAAAGCTCCTCCGCCATGACGGGCCATACCGCCGTATGTATCGACAATTATCTTTCTTCCTGTCAGACCGCTGTCTCCCTGCGGCCCGCCGATTACAAAGCGTCCTGTCGGATTTATGTATACTTTTGTTTCAGCATCCATCATATCCGCATCTACAATCACATCAATGACATGCTTCTTTAAATCCTCGCGAATCGTGTCCAGAGAAACCGTATCGGAATGCTGTGTGGAGATAACAATCGTATCGACACGCTTTGGACGGTCATTCTCATATTCAACGGTTACCTGTGTCTTCCCATCCGGACGAAGATAGTCCAGTGTGCCGTCTTTTCTTACCTCTGTCAAACGGCGTGCAAGACGGTGTGCAAGGGATATTGGCATCGGCATATATTCCGGTGTTTCATCACAGGCGTAGCCAAACATCATTCCCTGATCTCCTGCACCATTGTTTTCCTCCCCACCCTCTTTGGTTTCCAGCGAGTGATCAACACCAAGTGCAATATCCTTGGACTGCTCATCAATGGAGGTCAGAACCGAACAGGTGGTTCCGTCAAAGCCGTATTTTGCTCTGTCATATCCGATTTCCAGAACTACATTTCGTGCAATGCTTGGGATATCGACATAACAGCTGGTAGAAATTTCTCCCATGATCATGACCATACCGGTTGTACAGCAGGTTTCACAGGCAACTCTCGCATCCGGATCCTGTGCCAGAATCGCATCAAGAACAGCATCACTGATCTGATCACAGATTTTATCAGGATGTCCTTCCGTCACAGATTCGGAAGTAAAAAACTGTTTATTTAACATAATCGTTTCCTTTCTTTTCACTAATTACCATCATTCTTATTTTACATCTTTCCCTATTGCTAAACAAGCACAACATGGGGAAGTTACTTTTCGCATTTGTACAATGCCTGATATGACAGCCCTTTTAAAGGTGTAGCACGAAAGAGTCTGCAGGGATATGGAAGCAGGTATCCTTCTATATCTTCTTATAGCCTTTCAGCAATTTACTTCAGCTTTAGAAATTCAGGTGATTGCTTTGATGCAGCTATACGCCGTGTTTTATGCAGTGTTGTCTCTGTCGATAACCGGTTATATTCCTGCTCCTGAATATCCTGAGATGTACGATAGCGCTGTTTCATGTCTGTTTTCAAATCCATCTATTGTATAAGACAGCTTCAGCTCTTCAAAATGGATATCCCCCCGCTTGTTATCTGTTTTATTTATATACTCACTGAATTTCTCATTATTCGTCAGCTCTACTGTATATACCGTGGTTGCATCCTGCTCCTGCTTCTGATAGCGGAAGTAATCCTTCGCCTCTTTTCTATATTTCTGAAAAAGCAGAGAGGATAGAAAATTTTCTTTATCCTTGGATGTCACAGGTGTTTCCTGCATTTTCTCATAGGTATTGTCAACGTTCACAATATATACATGCAGCACGTCATTCTTCAACTGCAAAACAGTATCTATCCTGCCAGATTCACCGGTATCCGGGTGGATGCGCACCTGATACTGCTTCAGCTCTTTATTATGAAATGCAATATTCATCTGTATGGTATCTGTATCATGATTGCGTTTTTCATCCATTATTATTTCATCTTTAAAGTATTGCTGTGTACTGCTTATCCTTTGGCTATCTTCGATATGTAAACCGTTTGTATCTTTCAGCATATCAATTTTCGCAAGAATTTCCAATCGTATATTTTCTTCCTTTGCATGATCCTTCTGCATACTGCAGCCGCAAAGGACAGCGGCAGCACATAGAAAAATTCCTATTCCTCTACAGTTCATATCCTACCTTATTTTCAGGAAGCTGTTTGTTCCTCCCCCATTGGCTCTGTGCGTTCCAGCACCTCAATCACGGTATAGAGCCAGTCCTTAAGCTTTGGCAGCTTCATGGTAATCTTGCCGTTCGTATATCGTATCGTTATATTTTTTGATATGGTTGTCATCATTTCGAATAATGCAACACCGTCAATGCTGTTTGACCATGCACTAGTAAACGCCAGCTCAACCGCCTTTGGCAGTTCACGGAAGGCATCCACATGCGGCTCATTGATACAGATATCCAGCCGCTTCTTTTCAAATAACAGCTGTACAGCCTTCGGCAGCTTTCCGTAATTATCCTTGATTTCATCCATCATGGCAAGCAGCTCCTTTTTGGTATGAATATCCTCCATACGCTGGTACAATGTGATTTTTTCATAATCCTCGGTTGCAAAGCTGCTTGGAATGTATGCGTCAACCTTGACATTCGCCTTCGTCATTTCCGGTTTCACCTCCGGCTTGATGCCTTTTTTCTCCATGATGGCACTGTTTAGCATTTCGATATACATATCAATACCGACCGTATCAATAAAGCCGGCCTGCTGCGGCCCCAGCATATCTCCGGCACCACGTATGGTCAGATCGCGCATGGCAATTTTATAACCGCTGCCCAGCTGCGTGAATTCCTTGATGGATTTTAAGCGCTTCATGGCAATCTCACTTAATTGCTTTTGCGGGGAATACATCAGATACGCATAGGCAAGACGATCGCTTCTGCCGACTCTTCCCTTGATCTGATACAGCTGACTCAATCCGAAGTGGTCAGCATCTTCAATCAAAATCGTGTTGGCATTGGGAATATCAATACCGGTTTCAATGATGGTCGTACAGACAAGCACCTGATATTTATTATCTGTAAACTGCAGCATGACATCCTCGATATCCTCCCGTGTCATCTGCCCGTGCGCAACACCGATTTCCACCTCCGGCATGGCATCCCGAAGCTTTCTGGCCACATTATAAATTTCCTTTACATTATTGTACAGATAGAACACCTGTCCGTTTCTGGCAAGCTCACGCTGTATGATTTCCTTCACCATCTGAAAGTTCTTTTCGATAACATAGGTCTGTACCGGCATACGGTTCATCGGCGGGGTTTCCAGCTGCGACAGGGAACGGATACCAATCAGCGACATCTGCAGGGTACGCGGAATCGGGGTTGCACTTAACGATAAGACATCCACACTGTTTTTCAGCTCCTTGATTTTTTCCTTATGCTCCACACCAAAGCGCTGTTCCTCGTCAATGACAAGCAGTCCCAAATCCTTAAATACGATATCCTTGGAAAGCAGACGGTGTGTTCCTATCAGGATATCCACGTTTCCTTCCTTCAGATCATGGATGATATGCTTTTGATCCGAGGGCTTGATAAACCGATTTACAACGGCAATATTCACAGGAAAATTGCGGAACCTCTTCATAAAGGTTTTATAATGCTGAAGGGATAAGATCGTCGTCGGACACAGGAATGCCACCTGCCGGCCCTCCGCAACTGCCTTAAATGCTGCACGGGCCGCAACCTCTGTCTTACCAAAGCCTACATCTCCGCATAGCAGACGATCCATCGGCTTCGCAGATTCCATGTCCTGCTTGATTTCCTGTACCGCTCTTGCCTGATCCGGGGTCAGCTCATATTCAAAATCCTCTTCAAACTGTTTCTGCAAAGGGGTGTCCTTTGCGAATGCATGTCCGATATTCTCATCTCTGGATGCATACAGCTTCACCAGACGATCCGCCAGCTCTGCAATCTTTGCGCTGACCTTTTTCTTTGTCTTCTCCCATTCTCCGCTGCCCAGCTTATTCAGCTTCGGACTTGCACCTTCCTTGGATACAAATTTCCGGATAAGCTTAAACTGTTCAAGCGGTACAAGCAGAACATCATCTCCCTTATAGGCGATATGCAGAAAATCCTTATGTACACCATCTATTTTCTTATTCACAATTCCCAGATATTTACCGATACCATGCTGGTTGTGTACTACATAATCTCCGACATTCAGCTCCTGATAATCATGCAGAACCTCCGCCTCTTTGAATTTATTGCTGTAGCGGGCTGCTTTTTTGACACTGTGAAACAGTTCCTTTCCGGTATAGACACAGATTTGTTCCTTCAGGCAGGTAAAGCCTTCGGGAAGACTGGCATTCAGAAACTGGATTCCCGGTTCCAGCGTATCCGTGGACGTTACATTGCGCCAGGATATATTTGCTTCCTCCAGCAGCCCTTTCACCTGTTCCTGCTCCTTGTGGTTCAAGCAGAGCAGAACCCTTCGTTCTCTTGCCTGATGCTGTACCTCCTGCATGGTACGCTCTAGATTGATATCTCCCAGTGACATGGTCATGATCTGTGAGGTTATCGGTTTTTTATAATCGACAAACTGATGAAATTCCATATAGCTGTGCTTTTTGATGGAGCTGTACAAATCTGTGAACACATCAAAGCTGTGCAGACTGATTCCCTCCTGAAAAAGCTCCTGAAGATAGGAAACCATTTCCTCGTGCATATGCTTGACGCTGTCCTGCACTTCCTCTGCGCTGGACAGAATGATCTGTGCGTCCGGGGCATAATCAAAGACCGTGCTTCTGTTTTTCAAAAAGGCATAATATTTATAGAACCGGCTTTCCATCATGTGATTGCTGATGAGATCCAGATCTTCATTCACATGCTCCTGCAGCAGCTTCTGCATAGCGATATCGTGCTGGGACAGCTGATTTTTCAGCGCCTTATTCGCCTGCTCCACCAGTTCGGCAACCTGTGCATCTGTAAACAGCAGATCACTGGCCGGGATAATCATGGCTTCCTGTACGATTTCAATTGTCCGCTGTGTCGCAATATCAAAGAAGCGGATGCTTTCCACGATATTATCGAAAAACTCTATACGCAGCGGATGGTCATAATTCATGGAATACACATCAATGATTCCACCGCGTGCCGCATAGCACAGTGGCTGATCAACACGGCTGACATGCGTATAGCCTGCTTCAAAGAGAAGCTGCTTCAAATCCTCATATTCAATTTCCTGATCCTGCTTTAACGTAATACAGTGATTTTTGAATACCTCAGGAGAGGGTAGAAAGCGAATGGCTGCAGCTGTATTTAAAACCGCCACAAAAGCATCCTGCTGCTGCAGCTTTGCCATTGCCTCCATCTGTATCGCTTTGTTTTCCGGTGAAGCTGCGATTGCTTCTACGCGTAGTGATTCCTCCAATGAGAAAAGCAGCACTTCATCCCCAAGGAGGGCCTGCAGGCGCTCGTAAAGCTTCTGTGCTGTATAGGCGTTATTCTTGATAATCAACAGCTTCTGCGGTTTTTGGCGGTAATCTGCCGCAAGTAGAAGAGCCTCCTCCATATACGAAAGATTACCCAGAACACTCTCTTTTTTCTGAATACTCAAAACCGCTTCATTCTGCTGAAGCTCCTTTAATAGAATTTCCATATGTATTTCCCTATTTTCTGTTGAAGTGGCTCATGGTATCCATAAAGGAATGAGAACAGCTGTAAATAGCTGCATCTCTGGCCAGTTCAACTGCCTGTCTGTAATCTTCCAGTTCTTCCCTGCGTATCTTGCCGAGCACCCAGTCAATTACCGGTATACGTGCATCCTTGCCTATACCGACACGAATTCTGTCAAATTCCTGTGTTCCGATATGGCGGATGATATTTTTCATTCCATTTTGTCCGCCGGCACTTCCCTGTGCTCGCAGACGTATTTTTCCTACCGGCAGATCAAGATCATCATAGATCACAAGCAAATCCTGTGCTGACAGCTTATAAAAATCCATAGCTGCACGAACCGCTTCCCCCGATAAATTCATAAAGGTCTGCGGCTTCATTAAAACAACCGCCTCACCACTGATTCTCGTATTTGCAATCAGTGCCTTAAACTTTTTCTGTGTAACATCAACACGGCATTCCTCTGCAATGGCATCCAGTACGCAGAAGCCGGAGTTATGACGCGTCATTTCATATTCCTTACCGGGATTTCCCAGTCCCACAATCAGTTTCATGCAATCACCTCTGTTTCGCTTTCTATATTATACCAAAAAAGCAGAGAATTACATCCTAAAAAGCCTGTTTTCGTACAGGCTTGCTTTTTGCTTGTATTCATTCGGATATGTGCGTCTGTATGAATGCTGTTTTTTTATATACCTGCTTGAAAAGATCAGTCAAAATGCAGCATATATGCGCTGTGATGTTCCGCTTTATATTTTTTTATTTTCCTTACAGCTTGCTTCCGTCTCTTGATTTCTTTTTGAACTCTTCTGCTTTTGTTTTTTTGGACCTGTTTCCTGCTCGTTTGCATCATTCTTTACAAAAAAATCCTTTTGTAATATAAAATCCGGCCGCTTTAATTTTTTATCTGCCATGAAAATCTCCTTTCTCTTACTACTTCAACAAAATCCACCCTTAAAATTGAAGCTCATACAGCTTTTCTGATATCCCTGTTTTTAAATTCTTTCTGTAGTAAACAGAGGACTGCAGCCTGTATCCTGTTCTCCACCCTATGGATACAGATTCATCGGGTACACTGTAATTCACGCTGAAATAAACGACATCTTTTTGCACATCTACATTGCGGATATCAACATATTCATCTACAGTAGAACGCCTGTAATAGTCCTCACCATTGACGATTAGCTTCTCTCTGGCATTGTTTCTATAAATCCAGATATTCCCGTTATCATCCTGAAAGGGCTTATTTATCCTTCCATACTTCATGATTTCCCCGGTTTCATATACCGTAAAGTTAATGGGAGCTTCCCCCAAGACCTTGAAATTTGAACCATCTTTTTTTACCTTGGCAAGCACGCCGCCCTGGTATACAGACGCTGAGCCTCCATATGTCCCGCAGGAGAAATAAACCGTATCCTGTACAGCCTGTACACAGTTAATATATAAATTTGCACTTGTCTGTATTATCTGGTTTACATCTTCTTTCCTTACATCTGCCAGTCTGCATCGCTCTGTAGCATCAAGCTTCACGGATGCAAGCACTATATGCTCGTCTGTATCCTTCGGATGCTCTGTGAAATAAACGGTATCATCATCTGTATATAAATATTGTGCGTCCGCCTCCAGCAGCTGTATATCCTCAGTTTCTGTATCCATAACATGAATTTCAGTTTCTTCACTGTTGGTGAGAACAAGATATTTATCATACACTGCATGTACTTCGTAGTCACCATAGGCGTGCTCGTCTTTTCCCTGCATATTTAATGAAAACAGTTCCCGTTCCTTATTCTCTTTGCTGTTATTTCGATACAGATACATACGCTCATTCACAATCCAAAGGTTACCATAGCCGTTTCCCTGATATATCACAGTTCTTTTACCATTTGCATCCGTTTTTACCAGCTGATTGGCATCACATGTTACATAGTCGTAATTTGCAAATAGAGCAGCTGTTTTCAGACTATTCTTTGTATACTCCCATGCATAGGTTTCATTCGCATATGTTGGATGTGCAGAACCGGAATCATCAAATCCCGTCAGTATTTTTTTGTGCATTTGAAAGGTCTGCATGCGAACTGTGCCTTCCCCGTTATAAAAATAGCTGTATTCCTTTGGTACATATTTACATAGCGCTTCACCTATATGATAAAGCCGTTTATAAATCGATTCCTTGCCATCTTCCTGTATTTTCCTGTCCGTTACGGAGTCATTGCCTATCTGTTTTGTACAACCGAATACATTAGCTGTAAAAAGAATTACTAACAGAAAATAAAAATACTTTTTTACTTTGTTTCCTTGGTATCGTATCATACTGGCATCTTCTTTCTATCTTATTCTGTCACAAACAGTGTTTCAACCTCATCCGGACATAGTTCAGGATTATGCCTGTGCTTATTGAAAAAAATCTAACTTATCTCATAAGGTATTGATGTTTTGTTAGCTTCTCACGACTTTATTATACTTCTATATCAAAGATAATCAATCAAAGAAACTGATATTTATAAAAAAGGTTCTATCTCGATTACGGGGGACTTAAAACAGGGAGAATTCAACACTGATATATTTATCAATAAAAATCGAATTCTCCCTTTTGCATACATCCTAAAGTGAGAAAGAACCATAAAAAAGAGCAAAGCCTTTTTCATTTTACATTTCTGTGCTTTACTCTTTATTACTTTTTAAGATATTCCTACAGCAGCTTTGCCAGCTCTCCGATATGTTCAATAACGATATCCGGCTTTACATCACTTGTATCAATGTCCTCAGCCTTTGTTTCTCCACTCAATACAAGAATACTGGTAACCTCGCTGCCATCCGCTACCTTGATATCCGTATACAGACGATCACCGATAATAGCAATCTGATCCGGTGAACATCCGGTTTCCTCGACGATATAGTCCAGTGTCTTCCCACTTGGTTTTCCGAAGAACTCAGGATATTTTCCGGTACTTGCTTCTATCAGCTTTGCCATACTTCCGCAATCAGGAATAAAGGTATCATGCTCCATTGGACAGTTTAAATCCGGATTGATTCCGTAATACAATGCGCCTTCTCTGATAAAGGTGCATGCCTTGGAGAGTTTTTCATAGGTCAGTGTTGTATCAAAGCCCAGAATCACGATATCCGGTTTTTCTTCATCCAGTATCCAGCCGTGTGCTTCAAACTCTTTGCGCAATGCAGGTGTCCCTACCACATACACACGCCTGCCGTCATGATGTTTTTTTAACCAGCGAAGAATTACATGGGTTGATACCATCATCTGTTTTTTATCGATATCAATTCCCATACCATGCAGCTTATCTATATACGCAGCTAAATCTCTGGAGGAATTGTTGGTAAAGAAATAATACTCTCTTTCGGTAGCCTTCACCGTATTGAGAAAATCATGTGTGTATGGAAATAAATTCTTCCCCAGATAGATCGTTCCATCCATATCCAGAATAAAGACGCGGATTGCTTCCATCTTCTTCTGAATCATTTTTTTATCTGTTATCATATAACTCCCCTTACCTCTAATTATTCCGATAATACGCTACAAATGCGGTACTATAATCTTCCAGCAGCCCAAGGTCCCACAGCAGCTGTAAAAGACCGTAACGCACACGTACTTCCTTTGCCAGTATCACACCATCCCTAGTCATTGCTTCATCGATACCAACCTGCATTGGACGATATGGTGCCTCTACTGATTTCAGAATCGCTGTCACCTCTTCCGGCTGCGGCAGCTCCTGTTCAATGACTGCCTGAATATCCGGCCATTTTTCTTCCATGATATCAATACGTTTTAAAGCTGCTTCTATATCATTCTTACCGGCTTTTTCCTCCAAAGCAAGAACTCCGGGTGCGGCTGCTTCAAAGCGGTCAAGCACCATTGCTTCCCAGGCAGCTTTATCAAATGCCTTTACACGCTTCCTACATGCCGCAAAATCGATACCGTCCCGGGCAAGCTTCTTCCACATGGCGATTACTCCCGGTGTTGCCAGCCCCACCTTAGTTCCATGGAATACCGGTGCATGATGAGCAAATAAAAATTTCATTTCCCAGTAATGAGAAACATGATGCTCACTGCCGGATGCCGGACGTGAATTGCCGACGAATCCCATAGCCATACCGGTTTCAATCAATGCCTCTGTAATTGCCTTTACCGCCGCTTTATCGCGTGTCATTACTCCATCTGCGTGCGCTACAACCTCCTTGATAGATTTATAAACCATATCAACAATTGTCTGACAGTAATATTCCCCGTTGATCATATGTGCAATTTTCCAGTCAACCAGACAGTTATACTTTCCTACAATATCGCCAAGACCTGCCTTAATCATATCCAGCGGTGCATTTGCCAGTACGTCCAGATCACCAAAAATTGCAGTCGGCACATGACAGTCATAGGTTGTTTTAAGATTATCAGTAATCAGTGCGGCGCCAACAGAAGCAAAGCCGTCCATACTCGGAGCGGTTGCCGCAATTCCATAGTTCAGTGAAAGCTTATAGGAAATGAATTTGCACAAGTCGTTTAAAGTTCCGGACCCGACGCCTAAAATGTAATCATATTGACGCTTCATATTCACCAGAATACGAAATACAGAGGCTTCATTCGGAACAACATCCGCTTCAAGGATGACACGATCGCTGGCGATTCCATTAGCGTTTAAATAAGCCTCAAGCTCTTCCCCATATACACGGCAGGTATTTTCGTCCTCAATCATATAGACTGTATGATATGCATGCTCCTGCAAATACTTCAGGATATCCTCCTTCACATGATCACAAACACGGACATGCTCCAGACGGGTGGTATGCTGCTTTCCGCAATCACATGTAAACGCATGACCAAGGTAATCATTGATTTCAAATGTTGCTACCTTCATTTTCATAAGATCACCCTAATCCATATTCACAAAACAGCGCATTGCAGACTCTATATCCTTCTGCATAGCATCCTGTCCTGCTTTGGCGGCATCATGAAAATATTTCACGGGAGATGCAGCATTTACGCCTTCTCCTCCTGCTTTGTCCATATACGTAAAGTAATTGATTTTACGAACACCGTTTGCGATAACCTTCTTGTAATCCGCATGACTTACACCACTTCCTCCATGCATGACAATGGGTACACCAGCTGCCTCCTTTAATTCCTTTACCAGATCAAAGTCAAGCTTCGGCTCTGAAAAATATTCGCCGTGCACCGTTCCGAATGAACATGCCAGACAGTCCACTCCCGTCTTCTCGACAAAATCCTTCGCCTCTGCAGGATCTGTGTAATTCCTGCGATCTGATGCACGGTTTTCTGTAACACCTTCATTATTTAAGGTAATCCCTGCCATTTTACCGATTTCAGCCTCTATGGACACTCCATATTTACGAGCTAAGGCAACAGCTTCCTTTGTCTGCCTGATATTCTCTTCATAGGTCAGTGCGGAACCGTCAAACATGACAGAGGTGAATCCCATTTTCAGAGATTTTTCAATGTAATCCAGATTTACACCATGATCCAGATGAACGACCACTGGCACCTTTGCGCGCTGTGCCATCAGTACCATAACAGGTCCGATCGTATCCAGATTCATGACATTATTCTCCTCATGCGTCTGTGCAAACGCAAGAATCACCGGCATATTCAGTTTCTCTGCTGTATCCAGTACAGCCAGTATATTTTCAAAATTCACGATATTGAAAGCACCGATGGCGATTTTCTTCTCATCGGCAAGCTTCCATACCTCATTCAGATTTGCTAACATAAATTTTCTCCTCCTTTATGATTCAGCTGCTTTTTCATCAAGCTTATACAATACGCATTCCTACGGTCTGTAAAAGAGATATTCTCAGGGTGTTTGACGCTATTATTCTGAGAAACGCAGCATAACTTTATAGGTATCCGGACGGCTTGCACATTCCATTGCTTCCACAACATCCTCATAATCGTACACAGCCTCAATCAACGGCTTCACATCAATGATTCCTTTGGAAATACAGTCAATTGCCTGTGCAAAGGTCTCAATGGTTCCATTCTGGGTACCGGTTACCACAATCTCCTGAGAGTGAAGACGTCCCGCATCCACAAGAATCGGCTCGTTGGGATGAATGGAGCTGAACATATTGCACAACCCGCTTTTTGCAGTCATCTGAATTGCCTGTGCTGCTACAGAAGGAATTGCTGTCGTATTCTCAACAACATTTGCCCCTCGGCCGTTTGTCAGCTTTTTAACCTGCTCAACAGGATCGAATTCCAGCGGATCAATTACATTATCAGCACCCAGCTTCAATCCAAATGCGCGCCGCTTTGCGTCCGTTTCACTCAAGATAACGCGTGCCCCCTGTCGCTTCGCACACAGTACATGCAGCAGTCCCATAACACCGCCTCCGATAACGACAACATCATCTCCCATTTTGATATGGGAACGATTGATACTGTTAATAACACATGCCAGCGGTTCTGTGAATGCGGCTTCATCATCCGGTGTTTCCTTAGGATACACATACAGATGGCGTGCCTTTACCACTGCATATTCTGAAAAGCCATAAAAGCCCGAAAAGCCGTTTTCATTGAAATAAGCAGTTCCCTTTGTGAAATTACTGCATATATTTTCATGATGATGCTTACAGTCCGGACAGACCCCGCAATCATCAATAATATAGTTGATAACCTTATCACCTATATGAAACAGACTGGGATCCACACCTGTTCCTATATGTTCTATTACCGCACTGTATTCATGTCCGCCAATACGCGGATATGACCATTTACAGCCCTGATAATCTCTGACATCATTTACGCAGATTCCGGATGTCAAAACACGAACCAGTACCTCATCCTCTTTCATTTCCGGTACCGGTATGTCCTTGATTTGATAATTTTTAGGTCCTTCTAATACACAGGCTTTCATAATTGTCAGTCCTCCTATTTTCGCTTACCGATTATAAAGTTACATATCGCACACAGAAACAATTCCCGTCTGCTTTTTATAAAAGCAGGGACCAGTAAACAAGAACTGGTCCCTTTCATGTTGGTTGCTAAGCTAAGATTCCAGTTAATCCGCCAATGATACCGATGATTACAATCAGAATAATAATCTTGATGGAAGTCCATCTTTTCTTCATCAGCCAGTAAACTAACATCGTGAATCCAAATGGCAGAATGCCCGGCATGACAGCATCAAACAGCTGCGTCTGCACATTGAATTTTGACCCCGATGTGACAAGCTCCAGACCACAGGAAACTTTTACATAATTGGCGATCAGGCCACCCATAACCATACAGCCCATGACCTGTGCTCCCAGCAGCAGCTTGTCGAGCAGACCCTTTTCCAGAAAATCCATGATAGCCTCGGAGCCCTGCTGGTAACCGAAGAAGAAGTTTGCGAAGCTGAAGATATAACTGATGGCAAGCATCAGAATCAGATATACGATTGCCCCCCAGACGGTACCTGTCAGCGTGATATCAATACAGATTGCCAGAAGGATCGGAATCAGTACCCCCTGATAAATCGTATCTCCAATACCTGCCAGAGGTCCCATTAGGGATGTTTTTAAGGATGTGATAAATTCACCCGGAATCGGTTCTCCCAGTGATTTCTGTTCCTCCAGTGCGATTGCCATCCCCAGAATACAGGAACCGAATTCGATATGGACATTGAAGAATTCCATTTCACGCTCCATGACCTCTTTCCGTTTTGCGACTCCGTCCGGATCATCCTTATATAAATCATCAATCACCGGTACAAAGGTGTGCCCGCAGGCCATACCCATCATTCGTTCATAGTTATAGCAGCACTGAACCCAGGTTTCCCAGTTAAAGGCTGCACGGTATAAGTGTTTCTTCGGGATGACGTGTCTTGCTTTTTGTTCTGCCATTTTAGAAATCCTCCTCTAACTCAGATTCTTCAGCGATGTTACCTTTTCCGCTGCCCTCTCTGTAGCGAACCTGTACATAAACCAATGCGCATAATAAGGACAATACACCAAGCGGCAGCAGTGCAAGTCCGGAATAAACAGCGACAACAAATCCGATGAACAGAAATACACGGCTTTCCCCTTTAAAGATATACTGCAGTGTGATTGCGATACCCAAGGCAGGCATCAGACCGCCGATGATCTGGAAAATTTTCAAAGGTGTTCCGGCAAGCATCGTGATGAAGCCCTGAATATAGGTGGCTCCGAAATATGCAGCCAGAGAGCAAGGAACGATACAGATAACCGCAGCCATGATCTGCGGCAGCAGTACGTTGGCAATCCAGATTTTATTGTATTGTTCTTTTTCAACAAATCTGTCACCGATGTGAACGAAGATGGAGTCAAAGGTCATACGGCAATACCATACCAGTGTACCCAGAGGACCGATTGGAACAGCCAGTGCAAGAGCTGTATCGGCATCCAGATTACCGGTTATGGCAAATGCAGCCCCCAGTGTTCCTGCCAGTGCCATATCGGCAGGCATGGACCCTCCGGCTGAAATGAATCCTAAATAAACGAGGTTGATGGATGCTCCAACCATAGCTCCCGTTAATGCGTCCCCAAGGATGATGCCCGCAATCCATCCGCAGACCAGCGGTCTTTGTACCGTCCATAATCCGACAAACGGCAGGTTTGCTTCACCAATCCAATACAGGACCCCCAATAGAATCGCTTGTACTATTGACATAAATTTCTCTCCTCTCTGTTAGTTTTTATGTCCAGCAGAATCTGTCTTATAACAGGTTTGATATATCGACTACCTTCTGCTCAGGTACTAACTGATAATATACATTTACACCCTTCTCGTTTTTCATGCGGCGAATGGAATCCACCTCATCCGGACTCGCAGAAACATTGTTGATGAACGGCTTGCGGTCTCCGCGGATACCCATACCGCCAAGGCATACCTCTTTGATTTCCACGCCGCCATCCAGCAGCTGTTCAAATACGATCGGTGTTTTTGTCAGAACGATAACGCGTTCATTTCCCGGATCCGGCTTCTGAAGTGCCTTCGTTGCGCCTTCAACAGATAATACGGCAACCTTGGTCCCCTGTGGTGCCAGAGCCATCAGTACCCGTTTGTTGAATTTATCCGCAGCAACAGTATCGTCTACAATGACAATTCTGTTTGCACTCAGACTCGGTGTCCAGGCTGTTACGACCTCACCATGAATCAAACGATCATCCACACGTGCTAAAACGATGTTTCGCATTTTTCATCCTCCTCATTATCAAGCATGTCTGCTAAGTATTTTTTTACATCCTGTACGGTACTGCCTGCCAGCTTCATAGCCTCGTCACATATTTCCGCAGCGCTTTTTCCATTTCCTCTCATCAGTAGGATTTCCATTAGCAGGGGAACATTGATTCCTGTTAAATGGTATACATCATATGAGTTCATCAGCTGTACAACCGCATTGAACGGACTTCCGTAGAACAAATCGGTAAGCACCAGAATTTCTTCTCCCTCATCTGCTTTTGTAAATTCCTTCTCAATATTTTCTTTCAGGATATCCACTCCCTGATGAGGATACAGACCGACATATGACAGATTCTGCTGTTCGCCTAATACCATTTCCATTGTCTCAAATAATCCCTTGGAAAAAGAACCATGAGATACTAAGATAACCTTCATAATACCCTCCTTTCTCTATTCATTTCCAACAGGTGAAAGCACTGTTCTGGAAGCGGTTCCACCATCTGGTTATATTCTATACGATTTCCTGCAACGTTTTTTATTATGTTATGCGTAATCATTACGTAACCGATTTTTTTACGGAGTTCATATTGATTATGCAATTTTATAATTTTTTAACACCTGCGGCTTCACTCCTGCATAATATTCTTCAGTGCACTGTACATACGCTTATATTTTTTATATTGCCGATCGTATGCGTCAGTGAATACTTTTTCCGCAGCATACACCTTCCCCTGTCCGATACAGGCTTCCTTTTCCGATACACCGTCTGCCAGCGCAGCCAGAAGAGCCGCTCCATATCCCGGGGTTGCACTTTCGGTAACGACCTTTAGCTCTGTATGGAGAATATTCGCCATAATCTGCATCCAGACAGGACTTCTTGTACCCCCGCCATTGATTTGTATGCGGGAAGGCCATTGTGCAAGCTTCATACTTTCAAGAACCTCGCGGATAGCGTAGCTTACCCCCTCGAAAACAGCCTGTGTCATATCCTCCCGTCTTGTTTCAAAACTCAGTCCGATAAATGCTCCCCTTACGCAAAGATCATGATACATAAGTTTATCCCCTGTGATGTGCGGGAAAAACAATACACTGTTCTTTCCGAAGCGATCAGATGAAATAAGCTGCTGATCCACAGCCATATCATCTGTCTTCACGATATTTTCCACCCACCATTTATGAGTTCCCCCTGCTGAACGAACCGTTCCCTGTACGATATTGACAAACTGTGTATGATCCGCATTGAATAGAACATTCTTACCTTTTCCTTCGAAGTCCATATCCCTTTTCGGCATAATTACAACTCCGGATGTTCCCAGCGAAATAACCGGTTCCTTCCGGTTCAATATCCCCATAGCCACTGCATTTGCCGGATTATCTCCCGTTCCGGCAATGACACGGATGTCATGATTCACCTTCAGCTGTTCACAAAGTGTCTGTTGAAGTGTCCCGACCACATCGCAGCTGGCATACAGCGGTCCCAGACAGCTTTCTTCAATACCAAGCCTATCCAGCATATACACTGACCATTTCTTTGTGGCAATATCATATAATGAGCTTGTGGATGCTTCACAGTAATCCATACTGTACTGCCCTGTTAATTTATATACGATATATGCATACGGTGTCATGATTTTATGAATACGCGCAAAGCTTTGCGGCTCATGCTCTTTGATCCAGAGTGTATTCACTGCCGGACTTCCCGGTGACAATATTTCAGCGATATGGCGTGTTTCCTCCCTTTGTGAGCATTCCGTACGCAGTTCCTCAACCATACCGGCCGTTCGTAAATCTGTCCACATGATGGCATTGCGCACAGCTTCTCCGTTTTTATCCAGAAATACAGTCGTATGCATCTGTCCCGTAACACCGATTACGGAAACCTCCTGCGGATTACATCTGGCAAAGATATCATGCAGTCCCTTCATTACAGCCTGCATCCATACGTCTGGATCAATTTCCCGCCAGCCCTCCTGCGGCTGCAGGATTGTATAACCATAGCTGTTTTCGTATACGATTGACCGACGGGCATCCATCAGTGTAGTTTTTAATGCGGATGTACCTATATCAAGTCCTATATAATACACAGAATCAATCCCTTCCTATGATTCCTTCAGTCCGTTGATGATCAAAACGAGATCAGCAGCTGTTTTGCTGACATTCTCCACTGCCTTTGCACTGAGACCATACAGATTAGCTTCGTTATGATTCTTTTCATAAGCCTCTCCAAATGTCTGAATGAATGCCCTGCGCAGATCCGAACCGTAATTCACCTTGATCATGTTATAGTCCCGCATCTGTTTTACCTGATCAAACGGAATACCGGAGCCGCCATGCAGCACAAGCGGAACAGGTGATACTTCCGCGATCCTTTTCAGCAGTGCAAGATCAATCTTCGCCACAGCATCAAGACCATGTACATTTCCGATGGAAACGGCCAGAATATCACACCCGGAGCGCTCCACAAATTCTTTTACCAGTGCAGGATCCGTTTTACAGTCTGCCTCATTTACATCATCATCCTCTTTTCCCATGATAGCTCCCAGCTCTGCTTCCACCGGAACATGATAGAAATGACAGTATTCCACTGTTTTCTTTACCTCTTTTATATTTTCTTCGAAATTCAGATGGGAGGCATCCACCATGATGGAGGTAAAGCCCGCATCCACACATGCCTTAACATCATCAAAGCTTTTTCCATGATCCAGATGCAGCCCGACTGGTGTATCTGTCCCCTTTAAAAACTCTCTCATCATATAAGCAATCACTTCCGGATTTGATAAATGCAGGTTGTTGGAGGATATCTGTACCATACCCGGGAGGTGAACAGCATTCAATCCCTTTATAATCGCCTTTGTCATTTCCAGATTCGTCGTGTTGAATGCCGGCAGAAGAAGCTTTTTTTCCTTTGCGTATGCTAGCAGATCAAAACCATTTACAATTTTCATATTCGTTCCTCCCTTATTCTGAAAATTTCACTAATACCTTAAAGGTTTCCGGACGCATGGCAGCTTCCAGCGCTTCCTTAATATCAGTATAGTCATACACCTTTTCAATCAGCGGTTTTACATCTATGATTCCTTTGGCAATGCAGTCTACCGCCTGTGCAAAGGAGCGTACCGTCGGACTGACCGTACCGGTAATCCGGATTTCCTGAGAATGCAGACGCCCCGCATCCACAAGAATCGGTTCATTGGGATGAATCGAGCTGAACATGTTAACAAGACCGCTCTTGGCACACATATCGATTGCCTGTTTGGCTACTGCGGGTATCGCCGTAGTATTGTATACAACATTTGCACCGCGTCCGTTTGTCAGCTGCTTTATCTTCTCCACAGGATCACTTTCCACAGGGTCAATCACTGCATCTGCCCCAAGTTCAAGTGCAAGCTTTCGGCGATCTGCACTTGTCTCGCTGACAATGACGCTTGCACCCTGCCGCTTTGCACACAGAACATGAAGCAGTCCCATGACTCCGCCACCGATAATCACAACATCATCCCCCATGCGTATTCCGGTTTTATTGATGCTGTTGATCACACAGGCAAGCGGTTCTGTAAATGCTGCCAGTTCATCCGGCGTATCATTTGGTACCATATGCAGATGACGTGCTTTTACCGCAATGTATTCGGCAAACCCGAAGTACCCGGAAATACCTCCTTCGTTATAAAAGGTTTTTCCGCTTTCCGCTGAATCACAGATATTTTCATGTTCATGCTTACAGTTGTAGCAGACACCGCATTCGTCTATAATGTAATTCACCACTTTTTGACCAATATGGAATATTCCGTTATCAACATCTTTTCCAAGCTTTTCAATCACCCCGGCATATTCATGCCCGCCGATACGCGGATACGTATATCTGGAGCCTTTGTAATCCCGGACATCATTTGTACAAATTCCAGCGACAGTAACTCTCAGTAACACTTCATCGTCTTTTGGTTCAGGAATGGGAAGTTCTTTGATACGAACATCATACGGTTTCTCTAACACACAAGCTTTCATATTTCCTCCTTTTTCTCGGCAGGCATTTTTTATAATTCAAAAAGCCTTACCGTCTGTCTTACAATTCCATTATAAATAAATTCAAATGCGTAGGTTTCGGATAATTGCGGAGTAATTATGAAGTCATCCACAGGGTATTCTTGCGTATCAATTACGCAAAAGACAATTTTTTTCGTAATTGATAATACGGTATGATGTACTTGCTTGCATAGGGTGGGGACTATGTTTCAATTTGTTTTGAATACACAAGGAAAGGAGAAGTGAAATCCTTTAGACAGTTTGGGTTTCATAGTGATAAGAATGCTAACAAAAAGACAATCCAGTATTTTTTTAGAGCTTTGCGAAAAAGTTGGTGAATACTATAAAGCAAACTATTTTTCGGATAAATTTAACATCAGTCTGCGTACCATCCAAAATGATATCAAGGCAATAAAAGAGGACACTGCTTCTTTATCTGATATATTCATAATTGATTCCAGAGTACCCTTCGGTACCAGAATTAAGATTCTGGACCGAGAGCGTTTTGCTCACTATCTCAATGATCTGAAAATGCAGTCGGATGAATACAATATCAATTACAGAGATGATCGTATTTATAAGCTGTTAAACTTTCTGCTGAGCCAGAGAAAAAGCATTTCCCTGACAAAATGTGCAGATTATATCTATGTGTCAAAATCCACACTGACCAGTGATTTAAAAGAGCTGGAAAAAACATTGTCCAAATTCTCCTTACGTCTGATTCAGACAAAGGGTTATATATGGATAGACGGGCTGGAACGGGATAAGCGCATCTGTCTGATGGATGTCAGCTATGCATACCATCCCATGATACCAAGCAAGCTGATATCCGATACGGAGGCTGTTCATGTGGAATTCATAAGAAAGACTTTGATGAAGGAGCTGCTGGAGAAACAGTATCCGATTTCCGATGTTGAGTTTCAGAATATTATTATCTGGCTGAATATATCCATACGGAGAATCACCAACTTCTTTTATCTGAATGATGAGGATATTGACGGTGAGGGTACCTATGACACGGAAATTAAAATCGCAGGGAATATCTTTGAGCGGATTGAAACAAAATATCTGATCCGTGTACCACAGACAGAAATCAATTTTCTGGCAATGTATATTAACAATCACAGTAATTTCAGCAATACTGATTATATATCAGAGGATCTGAATACATTTATTCTGCATGCGCTGCAGAGAATACATGAATCCTATCCGACGGATTTCACACATGATGTAAACCTGCGTATTTCACTGGCTTTGCATTGTGTTCCCCTGATATCCAGAGCACGCAACAATGTACAGATCAAGAATGAAATGCTGGATTATATCAAGCAGAGCTTTCCCTATGCATTTGATATTGCCACATATTTCTCCTACCTGTTATCAGAGCGCTATACATGTAAAATCAAAGAAAGCGAAACCGCCTTTCTTGCCATCTACTTCAATAAAAGCATCAATGAGTATTCCGTCTTAAAGGGCAACAAACGAGTATGTATCATAACGAATCTGAAGCGTTCTGAATATTTCCTTCTGGAGCAGTTTCTGTATGATAAATTTCAGAAATATATCGTATCCATCACCTTCGTTTCCTCGAATGAATTGGATGATCTCGATTTGGATGCATACGATTTGTTCTTCTCAACCGAGGATAACAGGGCGACTGAATCCGGACTGGCGACAAAAATTGCATTCTTTCCCGATTCCAATGAGCTGGAGAAAATCAAGGTACGTATAGAAGGCTTTAAAAATGTTGAGGATATCATGAAGCTGTTTGATCCCAAGCTGTTTTTTGTAAAAGATTTCACAGAAAAGGAAGAAATTCAAACGTGTCTTGTCCATGCGGCATCTGACTTGTATAAGCTGGACAATCTCGCTGAGGAAATCGAACTGCGGGAGGAATTTGGTTCCACCTACTTCGGCAATGGAATCGCAATCCTTCATCCCATGCATCTGCTGACGGATGATTCCTTTATCGGCGAAATCATCCTCAAAAAGCCGGCTGTCTGGGATACTGAAGGGAATCATGTGAATCTGATTTTTCTGGTATGTATTCAGAAAAATAATCTGGAAGCCTTTCGTGCCTGGGATTATCTTTCTCCCTTACTGTTCAATAATGAATTCAAACAGGAAATACTGTCTGTTGAGGATTACGATGATTTCAAACGGATATGTGAAGAAAATCTGAAATCGCATATATTATAGGAGGAGCATCATATGACATTTACATTTCTGATTACCGCTGCTGTTCTTATCATACTGCTGATTATTCCGCAGATAATGAAACGAGTCGTATATAAAAAATTGACAGGATATCTGTCAGAAAGAGATTATGAACGATTTGAAAAGCTGCTGGACGGATTCGCCTGTACATTTTCCTTCAAGCCCTACAATCGAGAGTACATGCGGTTAAATTCCTATTTCATGCAGGGTGATAAAAGGAAAATTGAGGCACAGCTCGATACTATTTTCAGTAAAATGAAAATGAGGGATCAGCAAAAGGCAGCCGCTGCCAGACAGGGATTTTATTTCTATATGGAAAATCAGAAGTTTAAGAAAGCAGAAAGCATGCTGCATATCTGTCGAAAGGCTGATAAAAATACCGCAGAGCTTCATACGATGGAAATGATGTACAGTATTCTCGCACTGAAAAAGAGTGAGTATATAGAGGAAATCAGAGAGCGGCTGGAACCGATGAAGAAAATGCCGGATGCCTTTACCAATGATGCAAAGCGTGTACGTATCGGTATTTTTGAATATCTGCTTGGTCTGCAGTATACGTATCTCTATTATGAAAAACATACTAAAAAGTTGATTATCCGCTAAAACACAGTATCTATCAGCATTTTCAAGAAAACAAACACATCAATTTACTACTAATTTACTACCAATGAATGAGCCTTGATACGCTAGTTTTCCTAGATATGCAAAGATATGGTACGGCACATCAGTATTGAAGCAAGAAAAAAATTGAATATTTCATAGACTATGGAACGCCTAAAATGACGTTCCTTTTCTATTTCCAGCCGTTCTTATTGAACGGCTATTTTATTACCCAAAATGAAAGGAGCATTTAGAATTATGAAAAAGATATTGAAACGATTGTGTACGGGCGTACTTGCCTTTGCGACTGTCGTTACTGCTTTACCGACTACACTTGTTCATGCAGAAAGTAAGCAATACTGGACGGAAAGTGAAGAACGTGTTGGTATCGTTGAAAAGGTAATGAATGACGGTTCGATTGGTTCTACCTTTAACGAGGGGCATTTGACCGTTGAAGGCGAGGACGCTTACTGTATTGACATTAACACAGATTTTAAGAACGGCTATAAGACCAGAGCTGACGCAAGCTCCCGTATGAGTATCGACCAGATAAGCGACGTTGCCTTATCTATTGAATATGTGAAACAGTACACAGACAGCCACAATGGGATAAGCAATAATCACGCCTACCTTTTAAGACAGCTTGTTGTCTGGCAAAGATTGAGTGTTCACTTAGGCTGGCAATGTGATAACGTGCGAGCTTCTTATGATGAAATTCCAAAGGCAACGCAAGATGAAGTGTTTGCTGGTGCAAAAGCCTTTGTCAAAGAAAACAAAGGACGCTATGAATGTGGCGGTTATATCTATTCTGGCGAGGGGCAGGAATTAGGGCAATTCTGGGCGAAGTTAAATGTTGGAAATGCCAAACTTCAAAAAACTTCCAATAATACCAGCATTACAGACGGTAACGGGAATTACTCTATCGCTGGTGCGACTTACGGTGTCTTTTCTGATAAGGACTGCACAAAACAGCTTGCTACCCTTACGACTGACGACAGCGGAAATACAGAGGTTGCAGAAGTCAAAGCTACTACCGTATATATCAAAGAATTATCTGCACCATTGGGGTATAAAGTTGATACTACGGTGTATTCCTTAAAAGTCGAAGCTGGAAAGACAGCGACTTTGAAAGTATCTGATACGCCAAAAGTTACCGATACTTTGATTGAGCTTTTTAAAATTGACATGGAAACACAGAAAAGCAACCCACAAGGGAACGCTTCTTTAGAGGGGGCGGAGTTTACATGGAAATATTATGCAGGCTTCTACAATAAAGACAATCTTCCTGCCGAAGCTACTCGTACATGGGTTATAAAGACAACCGCTGAAACAGACAGTAACGGGACAACCCATTACATCACAAAATTAGCAGACGCATACAAGGTATCTGGCGATAGCTTCTATATGCAGGACGGAAAAGCGGTTTTACCTCTTGGTACACTAACGGTCGAAGAAACGAAATCGCCAACGGGCTACTTATTAGACGGTGCATATATGCAGGCGAATGGTAGTGAAGAACAGATAAAAGCCTTATACCTTACGCAGATTACCGAGGACGGCGACCTTGCCGTATTAACTGGAAGTAACCAGTTTTCCGTATCAGATAAAGTCATTCGTGGCGGTGTCAAAATTCAGAAACGAGATTTAGAAACCAAAGATACCAAACCACAAGGAAGTGCCACTTTGAAAGATACTGCCTTTGACATCATTTCCTTAAATGATAATGCGGTATTGGTTGAGGGCAAGCTATACAAGAAAAACGAAGTTGTAAAAACAATCCATACGGATTTTGAGGGTATCGCTTCTACTTCTGCTGACCTTTTGCCTTACGGGAATTTCCGTATCGTTGAGAAACAAGCTCCAAACGGTTACTTGACAGACGGTGCGAAGCCGATTGATTTTACAATCACAGAAAACGGAAAAATCGTGGACTTAACAGACGAAGCCCACTCTATCTACAATCAGATTAAGCGTGGGGATATTGAGGGCGTGAAAATCGGTGCAGGCACACACAAGCGTCTTGCTGATGTTCCGTTTAGGATCACAAGCAAGACAACGGGCGAAAGTCATGTTGTGGTAACTGACGATAATGGGAAATTCTCCACTTCTTCAAAATGGGCTTCGCACAAGCACAATACCAACGCTGGCAAAACAAGCGAGGACGGTGTATGGTTTGGAACTTCTGAACCAGACGACAGCAAAGGTGCGTTGCCTTACGATACTTACATTATTGAAGAATTACGCTCTGACAGCAACAAAGGCATGGAACTTATCCCACCATTTGAAATCGTGGTATCAAGAAATAATCTTGTGATTGATTTAGGGACTTTGACTGATGAATACGAAAAGGAAATCACTATCCATACCACAGCAACCAGCAAAGACGGCGAAAAGACAATCCTTGCAGGAAAAGAGGTAACAATCGTTGATACTGTCAAATTAGACGGACTTACAAAAGGCACTAAGTATCAGTTAAAAGGCTGGCAGATGTTAAAGGAAGAAAACGCCGAGATTATCATTGACGGGAAACGTGTAGAAAGCGATTATACCTTTGTTGCTGATGATGAAGAAATGAAAGTGGAAATTTCTTATACATTCAATGCGTCCGAGCTTGGCGGTAAAAATCTGGTAACATTCGAGGAATTATACGACTTAAGCAATCCAGACGAACCCGTGAAAGTTGCGGAGCATAAAGATATTGAGGACGACGGGCAGACGGTACTTATTACAGAACGTATCATCAAAATACATACAACTGCTACCGATAAGGACGGTAACAAAGAGCTTGAAGCAGGAAAAGACGTAACAATCATTGATACTGTAACCTTAGAGGGCTTGGAAGTTGGTACAAAGTATAAACTTGTGGGCTGGCAGATGTTGAAAGAAGAAAATGCAGAGCTTCTTATCAATGGAAAACGTGTGGAAAGTGATTATACGTTTATCGCTGACAGCGAAACTATGAAAGTGGAAGTTACCTTTACCTTTGACGCTACTTCTCTTGACGGCAAACAGCTTGTAACTTTTGAGGAATTGTACGATTTAAGCAATCCAAACGAGCCGAAAAAAGTTACTGAGCATAAGGACATTGAGGACGAGGGACAGACGATTACTTTTAAGGAAAAACCAGAAGTCCCAGAGAAACCCGAAACGCCAACAACACCAGAAAAACCGAGCAGACCAACAGACAGTCCTAAAACGGGCGACAACACAAATGTCATGGCATTTCTGGTAATGTTGCTTACATCTGCTGGTGGACTGGCTGGAACATATCTTTACAAACGCCGTAAAATGAAGAAATCATAAGGCGGTAACGGTATGAGAAAAGAAAAATCACGCTCTCCGCCGAAGCTGTCAAACGGCAGACGTTTACTTATTCTGGCTTGTCTGCCAACAACCTGCAAGCACACGGATAGTCAAGGGTGTGAAGCATTGATTTACCCTTTACTATCTGGGGGATTGCTGGTATTTCCCTAATTGCCAGAATAAGAAAGCACAATCAACAAACTTAAAAAAGAAGAAAGAAACGAGGTAAAACACTATGGAATTAAAATATGTAGTGCCGAACATGGCACAGACTTTTGGAAACTTGGAATTTGCTGGCGAAAACAAGATTGAACAGCAACGCATTAACGGACGCTTTACGCCCGTATCAAGAAGCTACAACTTGTACTCTGACGTACAAAGGGCTGATGATATTATCGTAACCATTCCAGCGAAAGCAGGCGAAAAGCATTTCAAACCAGAACAGCGAGTAAAACTTATCAATCCAAAGATTACCGCAGACGGTAAAGCGGTCAAAGGACGAGGGTTCACAAACTATATCTTAACGGCTGATGATATGTTGCCAGCCGAGGAAAGCAAGTAAGGGGGGAAATGATTATGAGATTAGCAAACGGTATTGTATTAGACAAGGAAAAAACTTTCGGTGTATTGAAGTTCTCTGCCCTCAGACATGAGGTGCGAGCAGAAAATGACGACGGTTCAACAAGTGAAGAAATCACACGAAGAACCTATGATTTGAAATGTAGTGTGCAGGAACGTATGATACAAGTATCAATTCCTGCTGATATTCCCGTCAAGGACTATCCGTATAATGCAGAGGTAGAGCTTGTCAATCCCGTAGCCGATACGGTAGCAAATGCCAGCTATCGAGGTGTCAATGTGGACTGGTATATCAAGGCTGACGATATTATCTTGAAGAATAAAGGCGGTCAAGTAGGCAATCCACAGAACCATGCACCGCAGGGGCAACCAAAGAAATAAGCTGGCAAACTAGATTTTCATTGTAGCGGATATAAGCAACTGTTATAATATGTGTATGAAGAAACGGATAAATTGAAATTTGTGGAGGAAAAAGATAATGGCAAAAGAAAAAGGTTCATTCAAAGAATTTCTATCGGCAATCGCGCCAGAACACCAAGCGTTTGTCGAGAAACTTAATACCAAACTTATTGAGCAGGGCTGTGACCTTGTAATAAAGGAAGCAAAAAGCGGTTACACCGCTTCATACCAACTAGAGAAGAAAACAGTAATGAATTGGGTGTTTCGCAAGACAGGTGTTTTTGCACGGATTTACGGAGACAACGCTGGAAAGTATGAGGATATAATCGCTTCGCTTCCTGCTGATATGCAAAAGAAAATGACTACTTCTCGTGACTGCAAGAGACTGATTGACCCTAATGCCTGTAGTGATACCTGTGTGAAAGGTTTTGTTTATGCCTTGAATGGCGACACACATAAAAAATGCCGTAATGACGGAATGCTCTTTGTACTGACAAATGAAACAGCGGAGCATATAGCTGGGCTGGTCTGTGCAGAGGTTAATGTGCGTAAGTCAGCTTTATAACGACAGAAAAGTTAAGAACAATAAATCCCAGTTTGACAACTTCATATCCATACACACAAAGCAGTTAGTCTTAGGATTGACTGCTTTTTTCGTACCCAGAAAGGAGTGATTGATTTATGAAAATGATTTTAAACAAAGGACACCGTATCAGAGCCAGCGACAAGAACCTTGTCTACCACTTTTCCATAGGGACGCTTCTGTTTGTATTCATTGCGGTTATCCTGCTACTGAATATGAAACAGCTCATGCGTACCGATTGGGAGCATTTCAGCTTATTAGACAACGGTTTGACGCTTTCCACTTACAACTTCATAACCCTACTGATAGCGACTGGTGTTTGTGCATTGGTCGCTTTTCTGTATTACCGCTTCTGTTATGACAGTTTCAAGAAGCTCCTGCACCGTCAAAAGCTGGCACGAATGATACTGGAAAACAAGTGGTATGAAGCAGACACCGTACAAGACAGCGGTTTTTTTACTGACCTGCAAAGCAGATCAAGGGAAAAAATCATCTGGTTTCCAAAGATTTATTATCAAATGGAAAAAGGACTGCTTCATATCCGCTGTGAAATTACATTAGGAAAATATCAAGACCAGCTCTTACGGTTAGAGGATAAATTGGAAAGTGGCTTGTATTGTGAGCTGACCGACAAGACGTTACATGACGGTTATATCGAATACACCATGCTTTATGACATGATAGCGAACCGCATTACCATTGATGAAGTGAAAGCAGAAAACGGCTGTCTTAGGCTGATGAAAAATCTTGTATGGGAATATGACGCACTCCCTCACGCTCTGATTGCTGGTGGGACTGGTGGCGGTAAAACGTATTTTCTGCTGACGCTTATTGAAGCTCTGTTACATACGAACGCTGTTCTTTACATATTAGACCCGAAGAACGCTGACCTTGCAGATTTAGGTACGGTCATGGGAAATGTGTATCACACCAAAGAAGAAATGATTGATTGTGTCAATGCCTTTTATGAGGGCATGGTACAAAGAAGCGAAGAAATGAAGCGACACCCAGACTATAAAACGGGCGAAAACTATGCCTATCTTGGTTTACCGCCCTGCTTTCTTATCTTTGATGAATATGTGGCGTTTTTTGAAATGCTGGGGACAAAAGAAAGTGTGAGCCTACTTAGCCAGCTAAAGAAAATCGTCATGTTAGGACGACAAGCAGGATATTTCCTTATTGTTGCCTGCCAGCGTCCAGACGCAAAATATTTCTCGGACGGTATCAGAGATAATTTTAACTTCCGTGTTGGCTTGGGGCGTATCAGCGAATTAGGTTACAGTATGCTGTTCGGTTCTGATGTGAAAAAGCAGTTTTTCCAGAAGCGTATCAAGGGACGTGGCTATTGTGATGTGGGAACAAGCGTCATAAGTGAATTTTACACACCCTTAGTTCCAAAAGGACATGATTTTTTGCAGACCATAGGCTCACTTGCATACGCAAGGCAGGACGGGACGGCGACGTGCGAAGCGAAAGGCGACGGCACGGACTAGCCGTTGCTGGTGTGGCGGTAGCCACGCCAGCAGATACAAGCCCCTCATTATCTAACAGAGGGGCACAATTACGGCGGAAACTTCCACAAAAACCTTTGCAAGCCCGCATAAAATAAGGGTTTTTCGTACATTTCGCCTTTTGTGATAAAGCCTTGAAATTATCACAATATCACAAAATTATCACGATTGGGGGTATGACAACTGAATGAAACTGATTTTTTAACCGCCTTGAAAGAAAAACGCTGTGCATACGGCGTATCGCAGACAAGGCTTGCAATCATGGCAAATATCAGCCGTGAACATTTGAGCCGTATCGAAGCAGGAAAGGTAACGCTGACCGAGGACATGAAACATACGCTTTTAGAAGCGGTGGAAAAATTCAATCCCGACAATCCCATGTTCCTGCTGTTTGATTATGTGCGTATCCGTTTTCCCACAATGGATATAAAACATATCATCAAGGATATATTAAAGCTCAATATCGACTATATGCTTCACGAAGATTACGGACATTACAAATACACCGAGCATTACCATATCGGAGATGTGTTTGTGTATGTATCGCAGGACGAGGAAAAAGGTGTCCTGCTGGAACTGAAAGGCAAAGGCTGTCGCCAGTTTGAAAGCTACCTTGTGGCACAAGAGCGAAGCTGGTATGACTTCTTCACGGACGCATTGGTTGAGGGCGGTGTGATGAAGCGTCTTGATTTGGCAATCAATGACAGAACGGGATTGCTGGATATACCAGAGCTGATACAAAAGTGTGAACATGAGGAATGTATTTCTAAATTCCGTTCTTTCAAAAGCTATGGTTCTGGGGAACTGGTAAAGCATAATGAAACGGATAAATGCGATATGGGACACACGCTGTATATCGGTTCATTTTCAAGTGAAGTGTACTTCTGTTGTTATGAAAAGAATTACGAACAGTACGCCAAACTTGGTATACCGATTGAGGAAGTCCCCATAAAAAATAGATTTGAGATACGTTTGAAAAATGAACGTGCCTATTATGCTGTTGTGGAACTGCTAACACATTATGACGCAGAACTAACAGCATTTTCTATTATCAATCAATATATCCGCTTCGCTGATAAAGAACCAGACAAGCGAAAAAGCGACTGGAAAACCAATGTACGCTGGGCTTGGTTCATTGGCGAGGGGCGACCGCCCGTAAAGCTGACGACAAAACCAGAACCTTACACATTGGAGCGTACACTCAACTGGCTACAAAGGCAGGTTGCACCAACCTTGAAGATGTTGAAACAGATAGACAAGGACAATCAGACAGAGTATCTGGAAACGATTGAGAAGCAGGCAAAACTGACCGAGCGACACCACCAGATAATCAAGCAACAGACAGCCACGGTTGAAGAAATGGTTGCCAACGTAAAGGAGTGATGAAAAATGTGGGAATTATTGAAAGACTTATTGCTGGTATCATTTGGAATAGGTATCGGCGTAGTCTTAATGTGCATTTTAACTGTCGGCAAAGAAGCTGACAGATGTATGGAAGAAATCAAAGAAAGAGAGGACAATTAAATGAATTTCGGACAAAATTTATGTGCGACTCGTTCCTTAGTGAAAAGCTAAGGCACTAATAAAAGAACGAAAAAGTTTGATTATTAGGAGAACTGATAATCTGACAGGTGGAATG